>NZ_JANFNV010000037.1:0-37238 GCF_024436075.1 Aeromonas sp. JL9
TTTTGTTATCCGGTTTGAAGCCGTATGACCACTCCCTTTTGTGGGCAACTGTCAGGTGAATACCATCTCCATACATGCAATGTGCTTCGCTTATTGCACCCAACCTGTTTCGTTAATTGGCTGGGGTGGTGTTGCTAAGCGCCATGCCTCGCCAAAGCAACAAAAGGGGCGCTCTACGCCCCGATTCTTTTGATCTCTCCGCTTTATATCGCCTCACGCTTGTCTGGCACGGCCTGATTGTCTGCTGACTCACTACCAACACTCCTGTTTCGCCCCCCCCATCAGGCCGTGCAGAAAAAGCCCACCTTCACTCATACCTCGCCGCTTCCCAGGCGTGTATCGCCTGTTTGCGGGTCTCGCCCCAGTGATAGCCGCCGAGTTTGCCATTTTGCTGGATGACCCGGTGGCAGGGGATCATCAAGGCGACGGGGTTGGCGCCCACCGCCAGTCCCACGGCGCGGGCGGCTTTGGGATTGCCGACGGCGCTTGCCACCTGGGCGTAGCTCACCACCTTGGCGGGCGGGATCTGCAGCAGCGCCCGCCAGACGCTGATCTGAAAGTTGGTGCCGCTCACGTGCAAGGAGATGGGGCGATCCGGCGCCTTGCTGCCATCGAACATGGTGTTGATGACCCCTTGGGTGCGTGATGGCGCTTCTTGCAGCGTTGCCGCAGGCCAGTGTTGGGCGAGGGTGGCCAGTGGCACCTCTGGGGCCTTGTCATCGAGAAACGAGAAGTTGCACACCCCCCGCGGGGTCAGGGCGACGAATGCCTGACCAAAGGGGGTGTCGTGCACCCCGTGATCGATAACCAGTCCGGCCCCGCGCTGCTTGTACTCGCCCGGCGTCACCGCTTCGAGCTGCACAAAGTGATCGTAGAGCCGCGAGCCGCTGCTAAGGCCCAGGGTATCGGCCACCTCAAGCAGGGGGCGCGACTCCTGCAGCAGCGCCTTGGCCCGCTCCAGGGTCAGCACCTGCAGATAGCGTTTGGGCGTCACTCCGGCCCAGCGGCTGAACAGCCGCTGGAAGTGAAAGGGACTTAAGTGAACGTGCGCCGCTATCTCGTCCAGAGTGGGCTGGCGCTCCACCTGACTTGCGATAAAACGGATGGCATCGGCGATGCGGGCGTAATCAGACATAAGGCGCTCTCATGATAAGGTTTCGGTCGCAGGATCTTGGGGGCGACAAGGTCATGTACGACAAATTGATACCCCACCATCGGCCAGCAGGGCAATGCCGGTGGTAAAGCTGGATGCATCGGACGCGAGATAAAGGGCCGAGCGGGCGATCTCCTCCGGTTGGGCCAGCCGTTTGAGGGCATGCATATTCTGCACAAAGGCGAGGCTCTCTGGCGTATTGGCAAAAGCCCGCCCCATGGGTGTGTCGGTACCCCCCGGCAGCAGGGCGTTGACCCGAATCCCTTGTGCCCCATACTCGGCAGCCAGCACCCGGGTCAGGCCAATCAGGCCCGCCTTGCTCGCCGCATAGGCCGCCATGCCGGGCAGCCCCAGGGTATGGCCGACAAAGGTAGAGGTAAAAATAAGCGAGCCGCCGCCGCGAGCCTGCATGGCGGGGATCTGGTACTTGGCTCCCACAAAGGCGCTGGTGAGGTTGGTATCCAGCGTTTCTTGCCACTGCGCCAGTTCAAGCTCCTTTACGCTGCCCGGCGTGCCTGTGGTACCTGCGTTGTTGAAGGCGATATCGAGCCCGCCGAAACGGGTTAGCGCGAGATCAACAAGGTCGCGGGCGTAAGTCTCGCTTTTCACATCTCCCGCCAGACTCACCGCCTGGCCCCCCTCGTGGCGGATCTCCTCCACCAGTAGATCCAGTTCGGGCTGGCGGCGGGCGCCGACGATGACGTTGGCCCCTTCGCGGGCAAACAGGATGGCGCTGGCGCGACCGATACCGGAGCTGGCGCCGGTGATGATGGCGACCTTGTTGGACAGTGATGACATGGCAGTTCCCTCGCAGGTGTGTTGTGTGCCAGCTAAGTGGCGCACAAGGTTGGCGGTGGGTTGGAACTTCAATAGGTTCCAACCGACCAGGGTTTGGCCCCCACTATGGCAACCACTCCTCGCTGGAACGACCCGAATCTTGCTCTCTTTCTCTCCAACTCGTTTTGCTGCATGTCGATACAGGCCTTTGCGGCAACAAAAGGGGCGAACTGCGCCCCGAATTCTTTATAATGCCCCCCTTTAAAATCGCCGGACCCGAGTTCGGCGCGCGGTGATGGTCGCTGTGCCATCAGGCAGATCATCAGGATTGAGAAACGGTTATGCATACTCTGGAACAGCTGCGCGCAGGTGAACTGTGCGGTGCCCGCCATCTGAAGCTTTCTGAAAACCTGACGGAGTTCCCCAGCGAGATTTTGAGCCTGAAAGAGACGCTGGAGGTGCTGGATCTCACCGGCAACCAGCTAAGCACGCTCCCCGACGAGCTGGCCGGGTTTGGCAAACTGCGCATTATCTTCTGCTCCGAGAACCGCTTTACCGAGCTGCCCGAGGTGCTGGGGCGTTGCCCGGCGCTCACCATGGTGGGCTTTAAGGCCAACCGGATTGCTACCGTCTCGGCCAAGGCGCTGCCTGCGGGGTTGCGCTGGCTGATCCTGACCGATAACGCAATTGAGCACCTGCCTGATGAGCTGGGCCAGTGCGACGCTCTGCAAAAGCTGATGCTGGCGGGCAACCGCCTGCGCGAGCTGCCGGCAAGCCTTGCCAATTGCCGCAAGCTGGAGCTGCTGCGCATCGCCGCCAACCGCATCGAACGCTTCCCCGAGTGGTTGCTTTCGCTGCCGCGCCTTGCCTGGCTTGCCTACTCCGGCAACCCCTTTAGCGAGGGGGCTGAGGCGCGCGCCATCAGCGATGAGCAGGTTGCCTCCTTGCCGTGGCAGCGCCTTGCGATCGGCGAGCTGTTGGGGCAGGGGGCCTCTGGCGTGATTCATCGCGCGGCCATGCACAGTGAGCCGCTGGTGGCAGATCGGATGGCCGATGAGTCGCGCGATGCCATTGGCGCGAGCGAGGTGGCGGTCAAGATCTTCAAGGGGGCGGTGACCAGCGATGGCTTGCCCCAGAGCGAGATGGCGGCGTCGCTTGCGGCAGGCGCTCATCCCAATCTTATTCCCGTCTTGGGGCGGGTGGCCGATCACCCCTCCGGCATGCCGGCGCTGGTGATGGCGCTGATTGACCCAGCCTTTGCCAATCTGGCGGGGCCGCCGAGTCTGGCCTCCTGCACTCGCGATGTCTATGACGAAGGGCTGCGCTTTACCCTGGCCGAGGCGCTGACGCTGGCCCAGGGGATTGCCTCGGTGGCGGGCCATCTGCACCGCGCGGGCATCATGCACGGGGACCTCTACGGCCACAATATTCTGTTTGCCCGTGGGTCTGACGCACCGGCTCGCGCCCTGCTCGGGGATTTTGGCGCGGCTTCCTTATATGACCGCTGCGACCGCGAGCGGGCGCTGGGTCTTGAGCGTTTGGAAGTGCGCGCCTTTGGTTGCCTGCTTGAAGAGCTGTTGGCCCGTTGCGATACGCAAGGCTCACCGCTCGATGGGTTACATCAGCTCAAAGCGGCCTGTATCTCGGAACTCCCCGCCGATCGTCCCGATTTTGCTTATATCGAGCGTCAGCTGGCGGCCGCTCGCGCCACACTGTCGTGATCTTTCTGGCGTTGGCAGGCAGGTTTTGGCCTGCCAACGTCATTCCCTTTATTCATTCATCGCCATACACCCATGACGTTTTTGCATGGGTTGGTATGCCTTGTCCGTTATAAACGCAGCCAATAGCGCCCATTGCGACAGCGAGGCACACGGAAAGGTGACGTCCCGCCATTCGCCCGATAACACGCAGAGGCTGCGTGGCAAAAAGGGGAGAGCAGAGGGTTGCACGGTGCCGGTTAAGTTGTGATATTGAGGCATCTTTAGTACAGAAGGGTAATAACGATGGAAGCTGCGTTTTGGCATCAGCGTTGGGAAGAGAACCGGATTGGCTTTCATCAGGCGGACTTCAACCACTGGCTGCAATCCTGGTGGTCAGCCCAGCAAGCGGACGAGCCGGTGCTGGTGCCCCTGTGCGGCAAGTCCCGCGACATGCTCTGGCTGAGCGCTCAGGGCCATCCGGTCGACGGTTTCGAGCTATCGAGCCTTGCCGTCAGCCAGTTCTTCAGTGAAAACCAGCTCGCCGCTACCGTCAGCGAAGTGGGCCCTTATCAGTGCCATCAAGTGGACAGCCTGCGCATTTTTCAGGGGGATTTTTTCGTCGCCCCCAGTCTGGGTCGCCGTTACCGGCTGGTCTATGACCGTGCGGCACTGATCGCCCTGCCGACCGCGATGCGTCGCCAGTATGCGGCCCTGATCAGTTCACTGGTCGAGACCGGTGGCCAGATCCTGCTGGTGACCCTCGAATATCAGCCGGAGCAGCAGAGTCAGCCCCCCTTCTCGGTGGGAGAGATGGAGGTGCGGGCGCTGTTTGAACGGGACTTTCGTATCGAGGTGCTGGGGCGCGCCGCCGAGGTGGATCACCCGCGGGTGTTGTCGGGTCAGCTCTCCTACTTCGATGAGGTAGCCTACCGGCTGGTTCGCCGGGGTTAACGGGCAGCTAATGGGCGGCCAAAGGGCGATCTGCGCCGACAAATTGTCGGGCTGTGCGCTCTTCGCTACCTCCTTTGACGTAGATCAACGTGATTGGCGGGGGGAGTGCCTAATATGAGGCTGTTTCTCAATCACTGTTGGCATTGCAAAGCGAGTATCGGGTCTTTCCCGCTTGCTGATCAGCAACTCAGTGTCTGATTTTCACGCTCATGTTCACTTTTGGCGGCTTTGGTCGCAATTGTTATGGTTTTTCCAGCCGACCCTGATGGGTCGGCTTTTTATTGCCTGCGATATGCCGTGGGAATGGAAAAACGGGGGAGTGCGAGGCCTGATCAGGCCTCGAAGGTGGTGGCATTGAGCCGAAATGCCCGTGGATCGTCGATAAACTGGCCGGTGATCCGCTCGTCATGTTCGTGCCCCTGACCATAGCTGCAGAGGATCAGTCGATCGGAGGTGCGCGAGCGCAGTTGGGTGATAAAGCGCACCAGATCGGCGCGGCTCAACTTGCCCACCTCATCGCAGACCCGCTCCCGCTGATCAAACCCCAGATCCTTGTTGCCGATGCTGACCCACAGCCGCTGGCCGCGACTGCGCAGGTTGGCATCCCGCTCGCTCAGCTGGGCTTGAAGCCCCGCCTTGCTCTCTTGCCACTGCTGCTCGGTAAATTCGAGCATGGCGAGCGGGAAGAGGTCGATAAACTCCTCCACCGCATCGAGCAGGATCTGCGGCCCCGCCACCGGCGACTGGATATAGAAGATCAGCCCCGGATGGCGATTGAGGGGCAGGTTGCCGGCGCCCACCACATACCCCAGTTGCTGACGGGTACGCAGCTCGTGGAAGAAGGTGGAGGACATGATGTGGTTTGCCAGGGTGAAGCAGGCGAGATCCCGCGCCCGGGTGGTGCGGGACTGGTAGTAGACCAGCAGTGCCGAGTCTTCGTGATCGCAACCCTGTTCGCGAATAAGGGTGCCCCTGTCCTGAATGGAGATGAGCGGGCGGCGGGTCTCGCCGCTCGGCTTGCTGCTGGTGCCATTGATGTCGCTCAGGTGGCGCTCCATCAGGGCGGCCAGCTCCAGCGCTTCGGCGGCAGTCCAGTCGCCGTGTACCAGCGCCTCGACATGCACCTCGCCAAACAGCTGGGCCACGAAGCCGGGCATCTCCTCCAGCTCTACCGTGCGCAGGTGGCGCAGCAACTGCTCGAACGGCGGGTTGTTCGGTTGCAGCAAACTGGTGAGCTGGTTAAAGAGTTGGGAGATGGGGCGCGCCTTGGACTGGTTGTCCCAGTTGCGAATGAGCTGCTCTTTGATCTCGGCGAAGCGGCCCGGATCCGGATACCCCAGGGTGCGGTTGCCGAGGATCATGTCGAGCAACAGCGGCTGCTTGTCGGCAAAACCGCTCAGGTTGATGGTAAAGCCCCCCTGATGGGCATAGATCTGATAGCCCAGCCCCGCCAGCTCCGCCGGATAGGTGAGGGCATTGAGGTGGTCGGCCAACAGCTCCACGGCGAGGCGCGCCATGGCGATATTACGCGGATTTTTGACCGCATATTCGCTGTCGATGGAGATATAGAGATTGCCCTTGGGCACGCTGAACAGGTGCTCATGGAGGTGCCAGAGGCGAAAACCGGGGCGGTCGATAAGGCAGGCGGGCATGTCGGCGGCAAGCTCTGGCGTGCGCGGATCGAGCCGGCTGCTGATAAAGGGGTTGGGCTTGGGCAGCGCCAGCGCCGGATCCGGCTCGCTCTGCTGCCAGCGAATTTTCTCGGCCTCGGTAATGGTCGCCACGCTGTAGGGAGTCTGATACCAGCGGGCCAGCCGATCGGTCGCCACTTCCGGCGCAGTGATGGTGATACGCAAATTGTGCGGGGTGAGCTTGGCGAGGAAGCGGCGGATCAGCGGCTCGTCATATTCGCGCATCATGTAGTCGCCGTAGAGCAGATCCTCAGGCTGGTAGCTAAAGAGGTTGAGCACCAACCCCGACACCGTATCGAGGGGGCGGCCGCGCTCCTGAAAACGGAATGCCGATTCGAGCACGGTCCGCTTTTCGTCATAGCGCCAGCTCTGCAGCCCTTCGCGGCCAATCAGTTTCAGATAGCCAAACAGGGCTGCGAGGATGTCATCCACATGCTCAAGGCCCAGAGGGGTGAGGCCGAAGTTGACGCCAAAATCCTTGAAGTTGGCGCCGCTAATGCCACCGCCCGCCGAGAGCTGGTTGACCCAGCCTTTCGCCTTGAGCAGGGAGAGCAGGCTGCCATCCCCCTCATAACCGATCAGATGGCTCAGGAAGGTGAGGGGCTTTTTGTCGTAAAACTCGTCCACATTGGGCAAGGGGAAGCTGAGCGACAGCTTGCGGGTCTCCTTGACCGGATTGATGTGGATGCGCACGCCGAGATCATCGAGCCGGTAGAGCGGCATGGTGAGGGTCGGGGTTCCCAAATTGCGATTCAAAATGGGAGCAAAGTAGCGACAGCACCACTGCAACTGGGTATCGATGGATTCCGGCGAGATCATCACCAGCGCCATGCGATCCGCGCTGTAGTGGCTTTCGTAAAACCGGATAAGGTCGGAGCGCAGATCCCGTCCCGGCAGATCGGCCAGGGTATCGAGGTTGCCCACCGAGAACTTGGAGAAGGGGTGCGCCGGGTTGACCGTCTCTTTATGCACCTGATAGCTGCGGCGCATGTCGTCCTGCAGCTTGAGGCGATACTCGGAGTCGACCGCGTTGCGCTCCTTGTCCACCCACTCCGGATCAAAGGTGGGGCAGATAAAGAACTGGGAGAAGCGATCCAGCCCCGCTTCGAAGAAGCCGTTGTCGATCTCGAAGAAGAAGTTGGTGAATTCGGTGCCGGTCCAGGCGTTGTTGCTGCCGCCATGACGGCTCATAAATTGCTGGTACTCACCAGGCTTGGGGTAGGTGCAGGTGCCGAGAAACAGCATGTGCTCCAGAAAATGGGCCATTCCCTGCCGGTCGGCGGGATCGTCAAAATGGCCGGTATTGACCGCCAGCGAGGCGGCAGATTTGTCGGTGTCGGGATCACAAATCAATAAGACCCTGAGCCGGTTGGCCAGCTCCAGAAAATGGTATTGCCGATGGTCATTGGGACTGGCATATGGGCTCATTGGCGTGTGACTCACGTTGGATTTATTTGAATTTAAACATGATTATCGACCCCGCTATCCCGTCAGGCAAACCCTTTTCTGAGAGGTAGCGCAATTGTCTCCACACCCGTGGCGGGGTAAGATCCCCCGGCTATCAAAACAGGCCCGTTGGGCGAGGTTGTAATGAAGATCTATATCATGCGTCATGGCCAGGCTGGCATGAATGCGAAAACAGATGAACAGCGTCCATTGACCGAGCAGGGTATTGAAGAGTCTATCCAGATGGCCCGCTGGCTGGCGCCTCAGCTGATTGGCCCGATGGATCGGGTGATACACAGCAACTATCTGCGGGCACGCCAGACCTGGCAAGCCATATGCAGTGAATTACCTGACGCAGCAGCCGTTGAAGAGAGTGGCGACATTACCCCGTACGGTGATCCCGCTTTCGTGGCCAGCTACCTCACCACCCTGGCGCAGCAACATGACCAGATCCTGATGGTCAGCCATCTGCCGCTGGTGGGTTATCTGGTGCAAAGCCTCTGCCCGGCCGCAGGAGCACCCATGTTCGCCACCTCGGGGATCGCCTGTATCGAGTGGCACGATGGCAAAGGAGCCTTGCTCTGGCTCGAAGGGCCGCATACAATAGGCTAAAAGTTAATAAAAAGTTATAGATTGAATTTTTTGGGAAGAGATAGGCGAGTTTTCCGGATTTTTATAAATACTTTACGGAATTAATTCGCAGAAGCTGCTGTCATACGGATACAACTGCAAGAGGTTGCAAACGATGAGAGTGTTCAAGAAGTACCTGCCACTGATGGTGGCAAAGCATGTCAAAACCTTCTTTAAAGGTCGGATTTACATCCATGGTCGGGGGCGGTTTGATTTCCAATCCGGTTTGTTGCTTATGCCGAATCCGGCGGATATTCCCCACCGCCAGACAGTCACCGAGGTCAACGAGCTGATCTCCAGACTGCACATGGATGCCGCGTGATGCGCTTCTGAACCTGTTTCTGCACTGATATGCCCGCACTTTTGCGGGCATATTTGTTTCTGGCGACTGGCGTTCACCACGTGGCTGTTCAGGCCCACGCCTTTGTTTCTCTCCCATCGCCCCCTATACTGGCCCGCTGTTGTCTCTTCGGTCTGGATCCTCTCATGCCCCTTGCCTTTCTGTTTCCCTTCTCCTGCATTGCCATCTGGGCTGGCAATGGCATCGTCAGTAAACTGGCGGTTGGTGTTTTGTCTCCTGCAGCCTTGGCCTGGTCGCGCTGGGTGGTGGCTGCGCTGGTATTAAGCCCGTTTCTGGCCCGTCGGGTATGGCGTGCGCGTGCCCGCATTCGTGCCGGTTTTTGGCAGATCGCCATGCTGGCTTCGCTGGGCATGGTGCTCAACCAGACTTTTGGGTACTACGCGGCGCAAACGCTGGGAGCCACCGAGATGGGGTTGATGATGGGGCTGACGCCGCTGCTGACCGTGTTGTTCAGCATCTGGCTGCTGCGCGAGCGGCCCACCTGGGGCGCCGTGCTGGGGGCGCTGCTTTCCATCCTTGGCTTGTCTATCTTGCTGGGGCAGGGGGATCCGACCCGGCTGTTTACCCAAGGCATTCATATCGGCTCTGTCTATATGCTGATCTCGGCCGGTACTTATGCCCTTTACAGCGTGCTGCTCAAGAAGTGGGATCTGGGGCTCGACAACTGGTCGCTGCTCTACGGTCAGGTGATCTGCAGTGTGGTGATCCTGACCCCCTTCTTTTTGCTGGTGGATGGCCAGTGGCCGGATGGGCGGGCCCTGTGGCTGATCCTCTATGCCGGTATCCCCACTTCGGCGCTCTCACCTTGGCTCTGGATGCAGGGTATCGCCCTGCTCGGTGCCAACCGTACCGCCATCTTTATGAACCTGCTGCCGGTGATGACGGCTGGCCTTGCCATCACCCTGCTGGGTGAGCGGTTGACCAGCTATCACCTGATCGGGGGTGGGCTGACCCTGCTGGGTGTCTTGCTGGCACAGTTGCTGGTGCGTCCGGTGGTGATGGGTCGCCGCCGGGTGGTGCTGGCACCCTGCCCCGAAGAGTAATCTTGCGCGAAAGCGTAGATGGGCCCAATGGCCCGCTTGGCTGCCAATGAAAAGCGCCTGCAGCAATGCAGGCGCTTTTTATATGATCAAGCAGCGCCAGACAGGTTACTGGGCGACCAGATAGAGGTCCCGGCTATAGACGATGTCTTGCGGGCTCTCATAGGGATAACCCTTGACGAACGGCTTGAGCAGTCGCGATTTGACGTAGAAGTAGAGCGGCGCGATAGGGGCGTCAGCCTCGATCAGTGCTTCTGCCTGCTGGTAGAGCTGATTGCGCTCGGCCGCATCCTGCGAGTCGTGGGCCTTGGCCAGCAGGGCATCGTACTCCTTGTTGAACCACTTGCCGCTGTTGGCACTGCTGCTGGAGGTCAGGATATCGAGGAAGGTGGAGGCATCGTTATAGTCCCCGTTCCAGGAGTAGCGACTCACCCCGAAATCCCCCTCGTTCAGTGCCGAGACCATGGTTTTCCACTCCATGTTGTTGAGGGTGGCGGTGACCCCCAGGTTGTGTTTCCACATGGAGGAGACAGCCAGCGCGATCTTTTTGTGGCTCTCGTTGGTGTTGTAGAGGATATCCACGCTGAGCGGTTTGTCCGGGCCATAACCCGCTTCGGCCAACAGCGCTTTGGCCTGCTTGATCCGCTCCTCTTTGCTCTGCTGCTGACTGGCCGGTTTTTTCAGGTCAAAACCATCGACACTCGGTGGGGTCAGGCTGAAGGCGGGCAGTTGCCCTTGTCCCAGGATCTTGTCGGTGATGGTCTCCCGGTCGAGGGCCAGCGAGAGCGCCTTGCGCACTTTCGGATCATCGAACGGTTTGCGGTTCACGTTGAACACATAGTAATAGGTGGCGAGCATGGGGGCGCTGACCAGATCTTGCGGGCTCTGGCTCTTGATGTGCTTGTACTGCTCCAGCGGGTAGGTGGTGTAGTGCAGCTCGCCGGTGCGGTAGCGGTTGTAAGCGGCGGTTTCGGAGACAATTTCCAGATAGACCACCTTGTTCAGGACGGTGTGCTGGTTGTCCCAGTAGTGGGTATTGCGCTCGGCACTCAGCCGTTCGTTGGGGGTCCACTCCTTGAGAACAAAGGCGCCGTTGGAGACGATATTGCCCGGTTTGACCCAATCCTTACCGAATTTTTCAATGGTGGCCTTGGGGGCCGGGAACGTGGTGTAGTGGGCCAGCATCTTCAGGAAGAAGGGGACCGGATTTTTCAGGGTGACCTGCAGGGTGTGGTCATCGAGCGCCTTAATCCCGAGCTCTGACGGGCTCTTCTTGCCCTGGATCACCTCGCCAGCATTGACCACACCGGTCAACTCGATAAACCAGGCGTAGTTGGAGGCGGTCTTGGGATCGGCTGCCCTTTGCCAGCCGTAGACATAATCGGCGGCAGTGACCGGTTCACCGTTAGACCATTTGGCCTCGGGCCTCAGCTTGAAGGTGTAGACGGTACCGGTTTTGTCGACCTCGTAACTGACAGCGCCAGCGGGCTGGGTCTTGCCTTTGCTATCCAGTACGTAGAGCCCTTCAAACAGATCGTTGACGATCTCGCTACCGGCACTCTCTTCCACCAGCTGGGGGTCGATGGTGGTGGGTTCGGTGCCGATATTGGTCACGTAGATTTGTTGGGCATCCGGCAGCAGCTTGGTACCGGCAGGCACCTGGGCAGCCCAGGCGGGAAGGGCAAACAGTCCGGCTACCATGCCGGCAATGAGAGTCTTGTTCATTGATAATCCTTGAGTTTTATTTGCTTCCAAAGCGAAATCAGTGTGCTGGATTGGCGATCGGATCTCAAGAGGCAATGGCTGAGGGAACGGCAGGCCCATCAGACTCCATTTTTAATGGCTCAAGGCCAGTCAGCTCATGGCTTGTCGCAGGTTATTGCCACGAATTAAGGGTCAGAAAGTTATCGATTGAAACCGAATAAAACGCGTCTTTTACCATAACGTGAGGCGAAATAGCCTATTTAATAGGCCGCTTAATTCGCTGCAAAAACAAAAAACAGACGTTACATTAGGTTACAAATCAAGGCCGCCGGTGATCGGCATTTTTTTTGCCGATGCCTGCAAACGTTTTCAATGCCAACGGATGCGATCTAAAGGAACAAAAATGCGAAACATGATCACCATGGGTGAGTTCATCGTCAAAAAGCAGGCGGATTATCCTACCGCGACCGGCGAGCTGACCTCGTTGCTCAGCTCGATCCGCCTTGCTGCCAAGGTGGTGAACCGGGAGATCAACAAGGCGGGACTGGCGGATATCATCGGTTCCATGGGCGCTGAAAACGTACAGGGCGAGGTGCAGCAGAAGTTGGATGTTTATGCCAACGAACGCTTCAAGGCGGCGCTGGAAGCGCGCGGCGAGGTGTGCGGCATGGCCTCGGAAGAGGAAGAGGACTTCGTCGCCTTTGACTCACCTCTCTCCAAAAACTCCAAGTATGTGGTGCTGATCGACCCGCTCGATGGCTCCTCCAATATCGACGTCAACGTCTCGGTCGGGACCATCTTCTCCATCTACCGTCGTTTGAGCCCGCAGGGTTCGCCGGTGACGCTGGAGGACTTCCTGCAACCGGGTAACCGTCAGGTCGCCGCCGGTTATGTGGTCTACGGCTCCTCCACCATGCTGGTCTACACTACTGGGTTTGGCGTCAACGGCTTTACCTACGACCCCTCCATCGGCTGCTTCTGCCTCTCCCACGAGAACATCCGCATTCCGGAAGAGGGTAAGATCTACTCCATAAACGAAGGCAACTACATCAAGTTCCCGGACGGGGTGAAGAAGTACCTGAAATATTGTCAGGAGCGCGACGAAGCGACCCACAGACCTTACACCTCCCGCTATATCGGCTCCCTGGTCTCTGATTTCCATCGCAACCTGCTCAAGGGTGGCATCTACATCTATCCGTCCGGCACCAACTCGCCGAACGGCAAGCTGCGCCTGCTCTATGAGTGCAACCCGATGGCGTTTCTGGTGGAGCAGGCCGGTGGCAAGGCCTCTGACGGTTTTGGCCGCATCATGGATATCCAGCCCACCGCGCTGCACCAGCGTACCCCTTACTTTGTTGGCTCGACCAAGATGGTGGAGCGCGCCGAGGCCTTTATGCGCGAGTTCTCCGCCCATGAGGATCCGACCAACCAGGGCTGATCGTCAGAGGTGTAGGTTGGTGCTGAGCGCAGCGAAGCCCAACATTTTCCGGCGCGATTCCCTCTCCCCCTGGGATAGGGCAGGGGGAGGGGAATGGTTTTCACTGCCCCCCTCATCCCCGATCCTTCTCCCACAAGGAGAGAAGGGAGACGCTAGTCACCAGCCAACATAAACAAAACGGGAGCCGATTTGGCTCCCGTTTTAGTTGGCTTTATCGTGCTGGCTCGCCGCCAGCGTTGCAGATATTCACAGGCTGTTGTTGGCCAGATCAGCCAGCAAACCATCCACCAGTTTCAGGCGCATGGCGCGATCCTGGGTCGGCACCTGGAAGCGCAGCCGGGTCGGCCCGTCCATCTTGTAGACCCGTGGCTGGCTGGAGAGCAGTTTGACCAGATAGGCCGGATTGACCTTGGTCTCCTGGGTGAAGTCGAGATAGCCGCCACGCTCGCTCATCTCCACCCGGCGAATGCCAAGGGCAGTGGCACGCTGGCGGAAGGCGGCCAGCTCCAGCAGGGTTTTGGTTGCCTCCGGCAAGAGGCCAAAGCGGTCGATCAGCTCCACTTTCAGCTCGCGCAGCTCCTGCTCGTCCGCCGCACTGGCGATCCGCTTGTACATGGAGAGGCGCATATTGACGTCCGGGATGTAGTCATCCGGCAGCAGCGCCGGCAGGCGCAGTTCCACCTCGGTGTGCTGGCTCATCAGCTGCTCCAGCGACGGCTCCTTGCCATTTTTCAGCGCCTCGACCGCCTGCTCCAGCATCTCCATATAGAGGGTAAAGCCGACCGATTCAATCTGGCCGCTCTGATCGTCGCCGAGCAGTTCGCCTGCGCCACGGATCTCCAGATCGTGGGTCGCCAGCGCAAATCCGGCGCCGAGATCTTCCAGCGAGGCGATCGCCTCCAGCCGCTTGGCCGCATCCTTGGTCATCAGCTTGGGATGGGGGGTGAGCAGGTAGGCATAGGCCTGATGATGAGAGCGGCCAACCCGACCCCGCAGCTGGTGCAGCTGGGCCAGACCGAGATGATCCGCCCGATCCATGATGATGGTGTTGGCGCTTGGCACGTCGATGCCGGTCTCGATGATGGTGGTGCAGACCAGCAGGTTGAAGCGCTGGTGGTAGAAGTCGGACATGATCCGCTCAAGGTCGCGCTCGCGCATCTGGCCGTGGGCGATGCCGATGCGGGCCTCCGGCACCAATTCGGCAAGATCGGCGGCGCACTTCTCGATGCTCTCGACATCGTTGTGCAGGTAGTAGACCTGACCGCCACGCTTCAATTCCCGCAACACCGCCTCGCGCACCACCGCCGGTTCGTGCTGGCGCACAAAGGTCTTGATGGCGAGTCGCTTGGCGGGCGGAGTCGCGATGATGGAGAGATCCCGCATGCCGGACATCGCCATATTGAGGGTGCGCGGAATAGGGGTGGCGGTGAGAGTGAGGATATCCACATCGGCCCTCAGTGCCTTGATCTTCTCCTTCTGGCGCACCCCGAATCTGTGCTCCTCATCGACGATGAGCAGCCCCAGATCCTTGAAAGTGAGCTCGGAGCCGAGCAGCTTGTGGGTGCCGATGATGATATCCACCTTGCCTTCGGCCAATTCTTTCATCACAGCGCTCTGCTCCTTGGCGGAGCGGAAGCGGCTCAGCACCTCGACCCGCACCGGCCAGTTGGCGAAGCGGTCGCGGAAGTTATCGTAGTGCTGCTGGGCGAGCAGGGTGGTGGGCACCAGCACGGCAACCTGCTTGCCGCCGTGGACGGCCACAAACGCCGCCCGCATCGCCACTTCGGTCTTGCCGAAACCTACGTCGCCGCACACCAGTCTGTCCATGCTCTTGGCCTGACACATGTCCCCCAGCACCGCATTGATGGCGTTGAGCTGATCGTCGGTCTCCTCGAAAGGGAAGCTGGCGGCAAACTGGCGATAGGCTTCGCGGTCGTGTTTGAAGGCAAAGCCGGCGCGAGCGGCGCGGTGGGCGTAGACATCGAGCAGCTCAGCCGCCACGTCGCGCACTTTTTCCGCCGCCTTGCGCCGCGCCTTGCTCCAGGCCTCGCCGCCGAGCTTGTGGCTGGGCGGGTTGTCAGAGCCGGTGTAGCGGCTGATAAGGTGCAAACTGGTAACCGGCACGAACAGCTTGTCGCCGCCGGCATATTCGAGGGTCAAAAACTCGGTGGGCAGGCCACCGGCGTCGATGGTTTCGAGCCCCAGATAGCGGCCAACCCCGTGATCGAGATGGACCACCGGCTGACCCTGGGTCAGCTCGCCCAGGTTTCTGATCACCGCATCGGAGCTTAAATTTTTGCTCTTCTCCCGTGCTCGCTTGCTGCGCACTTTGCCGCCCAGCAGCTCGGTCTCGGTGATCAGCGCCAGTGGATCCTGACCAGCCTCCTGCCAAAGGAAGCCACGCTCAAGCGGTGCCACCAGCAGGCCGTGGCGATCCGGGCTCGCCATAAAGGCGTCGAGGGAGGGGAACTCCCTGGGTTGCAGCGAGATACGCGCCAGCAGATCGCCGAGCACCTCCCGTCGCCCCTCGGATTCCACCGCAAACAGGGTGCGCCCGGCAAAACCTTGCAGGAACTGGTTGAGCGCCAGCAGGGGTTGCTCCTTGCTGTGATCGAGTTGCAGATCCGGCAGCGCGGAGATGGGCAGATCGTGCTGACCGGCATCGCCCGCGGTAGCGGCCTCTTGCAGCCGCACCGCGCCATATTGGCCGAGGGCGGCAAAGAGCTGCTCCACCGGCAGATAGAGCTGGGCCGGGGGGAGCAGGGGGCGGGTGTTGTCCCAGCGTCTGTCTTCATAGCGCTGGCCGATGTCGTTCCAGAAACGCTGGGCGGCGGGGTAGATATCCCCCACCGTGAGCAGCAGGGTCTCTTCCGGCAGGTAGTCAAACAGGCTGGCGGTCTGGTTGAAGAAGAGCGGCAGATAGTACTCGATGCCGGCGGGCCAGCGCCCCTTGCTCACCTCCTGATAGACGGAACCCTCGGCCCGCGACAGCTCGAACTGCTCGCGGAACTGGCCGCGAAACAGTTCGATGGCCGCCTCGTCGGTAGGGTATTCCCGGGCGGGCAGCAGGCTGACAGTCTTGACCGGTTCGCTGGAGCGCTGGGTCTCGGGATCGAACGGGCGGATGGAGTCCACTTCATCGTCGAAGAAGTCGATGCGATAGGGGCTGCTACTGCCCATGGGGAAGAGATCGAGCAGGGAGCCGCGAGCGGCAAATTCGCCATGTTCCAGCACCTGATCCACCGCCACGTAACCCGCCTCGGCCAAGCGTCCGCGCAACTGTTGCAGATTGAGGCGCTGGCCGGCCTTCACCATCAGGCTGTATTTGTCGAGATAGACCCGGGGGGCGCAGCGCAACATCAGGGTGGAGATGGGGACAATCAATACCCCCTTGCTCATTTGCGGCAGCTTGTAGAGAGTTTCGAGCCGCTGGGAGATGATGTCCTGATGGGGAGAGAAGGTGTCGTAGGGCAGGGTCTCCCAATCGGGGAACAGCAATACGGGGGCGGACTGATCGGCTAGCTGCTTGTCTGCCAGCAAGTACTGTAGCTCCTGCTCCAGGCGCAGGGCGCTCGGGGTATCGGCAGTGATAAGCAGTACCGGCCCCTTGGCTTCACTGGTGAGACGGGCTGCAATCAGCGAGAGGCTGCTGCCGACCAGCTGGCCGAACGTGATCTTTTGGCCCGCTTTGGCGGGCAAGGCGGGGAGTGTCATTGGCATGGTTCGATTCTTTTAACGTTGACGTTATCTATCGCTGACGTTCGCTCTGGTTAGCGCTGACGTTCTTGGGCGCGCAGCTTGAGCTGTTTGGATTGCACGTGGAGGCTGGCACGAACCAGGAGTTCACGGTCATCTTCGCGGATCCGTACATAGTCGAGCTGCACATGGGTGCCATGTTCACCGCCGTCAAGCTGTTTGACCTGGCCATAGCAGTAGATGGCGGCCGCCTCTTCCCGCAGGAAGATCTTGAGACGCACGATCTGGTGCTGGTGCGGCGCATCCCCGTGGCCATGATAGGGGTGCAGGTAGGTGAGTTGACCAGCCCCGAAGCGCAGGGTGTGAAAGCGCTGCTCCGGATGGTCCTGCAGGGAGAGCACATAGCCCATGATCATGTCGATCTTGCGGGACTGCTGATTGACGATCTCGATCAGATCGTGCATCGACTCGTTCTGGTTGCGCAGCAGGCGAGTGGTCACCAGATCGATGGAGGTAATGGCCGAAGAGATCCGAAAGGGCTCCGGCAGCTCAGCGTCCAGCTCCTCCAACGAGGGGAGGTGGAAGTCGGCCGGCATGGGGATCACATTGACCGGCGTGGCATGAGTGACGCTGAAGAACTGTTCCTGCATGGAGGCTATCCCTTGTTGTCATGGACGGTTTCCCTTTATTATCCGGTATCTTATTTTGTTGGCAACGTACATATCCTTGAAGACCGGACTTTTTCAGCCCCTTTCGCTGGCCATCGGCCTGCGTTATGCAGGCTCGAAGCGCAGCAATCGCTTCGTCTCATTTATCTCCCTGTTCTCTACCTTTGGCATCGCCATCGGGGTCGCCGCCCTGATGGTGGTAATTTCGGTGATGAACGGTTTCGAAGGGCAGCTCAAAGGGCGCATCCTCGGGGTGATCCCCCATGTGGTGGTGACCAACCAGGCTGGCCGTATTGATGCAGAGCCGCAAGGCTTGCCGGATCTGGCCAAACTACCCCATGTGGTTGCCTCTGCCCCCATGCTCGACAGCGAAGGGATGCTGCAAAGCCCCGGCCAGCTGACCGGGGTGAGCGTGCAGGGGATCGACCCTGCGAAGTGGCCCAAGGATGACATCCTCCACAGCCAGATGCTGGGGGGGCGCCTCGATACCCTGCAGGCCGGCCACTACCGCATCGTGCTGGGGCAGGGGGTGGCTCGTCGTCTCAATGTCTCCATCGGCGATCAGGTTCGGCTGATCCTGACCGAGGGGACCCGCTTCACTCCATTTGGTCGGGTACCGGCCCAGCGCCTCTTTACCGTCTCCGGCATCTTCGGGGTCGGCGCCGATGTGGATAACCAGATTGCGCTGATCGCCCTGGGGGATGCCCAGCGGTTGCTGCGTCTGCCGCCAGAAACCGTCGGTGGCATTCGCCTCTGGCTCGATGATCCCTTTGCCGCTGACGAGGTGATCAAGACGCCGTTGCCTGACGGATTGGTCTGGCAGGATTGGCGCCGCGAGCGGGGCGAGCTGTTCCAGGCGGTCGCCATGGAAAAACGGATGATGGGGCTGATGCTGGTGCTGATCATCGCCGTCGCTACCTTCAACATCCTCTCCGCGCTGGTGATGGTGGTGACGGACAAGGAGGGCGAAGTGGCCATCCTGCGCACCATGGGTATGAGTGAATCGGGGATCGTCAAAATCTTCATGGTGCTTGGCGCCTCCAGCGGGGTGATTGGCGCCCTGTTTGGCGGACTGGCAGGCCTTGCGCTCTCCTTGGGTCTCAACCCTCTGCTCAATGCGGTGGGGCTCAACCTCTATATGGCGGCGGGCGGCAGTGGCCTGCCGGTGATTGTCGAGCCGGCTCAGGTCATCACCATCTTGCTGGGCGCCGTGCTGCTGAGCTTCAGTGCCACCCTCTATCCGGCGGCCCGCGCTGCGCGGGTGAAACCGGCCGAGGCGCTGCGTTATGAGTAATGCCGTGAATAATACATCTTCTGTTGTGACTGGTGCCCCCGTAGTTGCGGGTGCCAGCGTTGTTACCGAGGCAAGTGGAGCCCCTGTTATGAATGAAGCCGTATCCCGTGAACCTCTGCTGCGCTGCCAGGCGCTCAATCATGTCTATAAAGAGGGGGAGCTGGAGACTCAGGTGCTCAAGGGGATCGATCTCTGCGTCGCGCCCGGCGAAATGCTGGCGGTGGTGGGGAGCTCCGGCTCCGGCAAGACCACTCTGCTGCATCTGATGGGGGCCCTCGACAACCCCTCCAGCGGCGCCGTGCTGTTCAAGGGGGAGGATATCCACCATTGGGACAGCCGTACCCAGGCTCGCTTTCGCAACCGCGAGCTGGGCTTTGTCTACCAGTTCCACCACCTGCTCTCCGAGTTCAGTGCGCTGGAAAATGCGGCCATGCCGCTGCTTATCGCCGGTGAGTCGGTGGCGGTTGCCACCGAAAAGGCGACCAAAATGTTGGGTAGGGTAGGGCTCTCCCATCGCTTGAATCACCGTCCCTCCGAGCTCTCCGGTGGCGAACGTCAACGTGTGGCGATCGCCCGGGCGCTGGTCAACGAACCGAGTCTGGTGCTGGCGGATGAACCTACCGGCAATCTGGATCACGCCAGTGCCACCGCGGTGTACGAACTGCTGTGTGAACTGAATCGTGAACTGGGCACTGCGTTTGTGGTAGTGACTCACGACTTGAGCCTCGCGGCCAAGCTCCATCGCCGGGTGACCCTGGTGAGCGGCGTGATGGCGGAGGTTGCCTGATGTTCAAACCGCTGCCCCTCTTTCTGGGCCTGCGTTACAGCCGCTCCCGCCGTCGCAACGGGTTTATCGCCTTTATCTCTGCCTCTTCCCTGATCGGTATTGCCCTCGGGGTGATGGCGCTGATCCTGGGCCTCTCCGCCATGAACGGTTTCGAGCGTGAACTGAAAGACCGGGTGCTCTCCGTGGTGCCGCAAGGGGAGCTGGACGCTGTCGAGCAGCCGCTGCCGGATTGGCCCCGTCTGCGCGACTACCTGCTGGCCCAGCCGGGCGTTGAGGCGGCAGCGCCGGTCATTCGCCTCAATGGCCTGCTGGAGCATGGCTCTGCCCTCAAGGGGGTGCAACTGCGCGCCGTGCTGCCCGATCTGGAAGCCAATCTGTCGGATGCCGGCAAATACATGACGGGCCGTGGTCTGCGTGAGCTGCAACCGGGTGAACGTGGGGTGATCCTTGGCAAGACCATCGCCGACAAGCTGGGGGTCAAGGTGGGGGACTCGGTCGCCCTGCTGCTGCCGCAAGGGGGCGATCAGGCGGGGATCAAGAATCCTCGCCGCGAAGCCCTGACCGTGGTGGGGCTGCTGGAGATCGGCGGTCAGCTCGACGGCCTGCTCGGCTTTATGCATCTGGCCGATGCGCAAGCGATCACCGGTATGGGAAGCGATGTGGAGGGCTTCAGCCTGCGGGTGAGCGATGTGCTCAAGGCGCAATCCATCACGGTAGCCGCCGCGCAGCAGTTCCCTCATCATGTTTACATCCGCAGCTGGATGAACAGCCAGGGCTACCTCTATCAGGACATCCAGATGGTGCGTACCGTCATGTATGTGGTGATGCTGATGGTGGTGGCCGTCGCCTGTTTCAACATCGTCTCCACTCTGGTGATGGCGGTGAACGAGAAGCGCAGCGAAATCGCCATCCTGAAAACCATGGGTGCGAGCCCCGGCCAGATCCGGCTCACCTTCGTCATTCAGGGCATGGTCAACGGCGTGGCCGGTGCCCTGCTCGGTGCCCTGCTGGGTGGTCTGCTCTCCAGCAAGCTGACCCAGATCCTGAGCGTTGTCGAAAAGCTCATCGGTCACCGCTTCCTCAATCCGGATATCTACTTTATCGACTTTTTGCCGACCGAGTTGCATATGCAGGATCTGCTCATCGTGACGGGCGCAGCCATCCTGATGAGCCTGGTGGCTACCCTCTATCCCGCCTGGCGGGCGAGCGGTCTGGTACCGTCCCGCGAGCTGGGTCACTGATGCGTTGCATCTAATGCGCAATAAAGAACGAAGGGCCCGCCGGTGCAAACCGGCGGGCCCTGCTGTTTTCAGGTCGCGTGGACTGGCTTAGTGAGCGTTAAGCTCATCGAGTGGCAGGGAGAAGCTGGCCACGAAGGTGTCGATAAAGTAGCGCATCTCCTCGCTCATCCGCGCTGCCAGCATGGCTTCAAGGCGCTTGCGAGCCGGTTCGAACTCCCGGTTGCCCGCGTTGATCTCCTCCAGACACTTGGTATAGGCGCAGAGGGTGTCGGCATCCTTGACCAGTCTGGCCAGCTCGCCATCCTGGGCTGCCGAATCGAGCAGGGGGCGAAAGTCCTCCACCAGTTCCGGCGGCAGCATGCCAAGCAGACGCTGCTCGGCGGCCAGCTCTATCTTCTTGTACTCGCGGGCGATCTCGGGGTTGAAGTATTTGACCGGGGTGGGCAGATCGCCGGTCAGCACTTCACTGCTGTCGTGATAGAGGGCCATCACCGCGACGCGGTCGGCATTCACGCTGCCGCCAAACAGTCGATTTTTGATGATGCCGAGGGCATGGGCCACCATGGCCACTTGCAGGCTGTGCTCGGCGATGTTTTCCGGCTGGATGTTGCGCATCAGGGGCCAGCGGTAGATGAGTTTCATGCGGGCGAGATTGGCGAAAAAATGGCTGGGTAACATGATGGCCTCAACAAAAGAGAATAAAAAAGGGCAGACCCTAGTCTGCCCTTTTTTTCGTTGCAGGGCAGCGTCTGCCCGCGCATTTCCCGCCGTTAGCGGATATAGCGGCCCGATTCCGCCTCCTGATTGGTCACAATCATCTGGCCGATGGGCGCCAGACTGATGAGTGCCAGCTTGAGGTGCTGGATACCGAACGGGATACCGATAATGGTCACGAAGCAGGCCAGCGCGGAAGCGATGTGGCCGATGGCGAGCCAAACACCGATCAGCACGAACCAGAGGATATTGCCAATCAGCCCCAGAGTGCCGGTGCCGATATCGCTCTGGCCTGTCATGGTTTTGCGATTGACCGCCTGCTTGCCAAACGGGAAGAAGGTAAAGGTGCCGATCACGAAGCAGGCTCGTCCCCAGGGGATGCCGACCAGCGAGATAAAGCAGACAAGACCGGCCAGCCACCAGGCCAGGCCCATAAAGACACCTCCCAGTACAAACCAGAGCAGATTGAACAAGAAGCGGAAAAAGGCCATGTGAGTGACTCCAGATCATCAATTTGGTTGCCACCATAACGAGGGAGGGGTAGGGACGCAATGGTTGATTGGCCCAATCGCCATTTGGCTGGACAAATTGAGTCGCCGCTCGCAACGGTGGGCTGTTTTTCGGCGAAAGATGGGCAATAAAGCGGCGTTCGGATGAAAAAAGGTGAGCAAACGCAAAATTATTGCCATCGGATAGTTGAAGTCTGGCACCTCTCTCCCCATATAAAGGGCAGTTTTGCACGAATTGTGCTTGCACGCCGCTCAATGTGGGGGATGTGTGGCTCGACTCGACCAAAGTGCGCCGCTATAATGCCGCGTCATATTTTCTCATCACAAAGACATATCGTTGTCTTTATAAACAGGAAGACTCCGGGCTTTGCCCAGGGGCAATAAAGGGTCAGCACACAGTGCTGAGTTGAACGAGGTAGAAGAATGCAAGTTTCTGTAGAGACAACCCAGGGTCTGGAACGCCGTCTTACCATCACTGTACCGGCCGCTACCGTAGACGCCGCTGTGCGTAAAGAATTGAATGGCCTGGCCAAAACTCGTCGCATCGACGGTTTCCGTCCTGGCAAGGCTCCGGTTGCCATCATCAAGAAGATGTTCGGCGCCATGGCTCACGCCCGCGTTGCTGATGAAATGATGCAGAGCAACTTCATCAAAGCCATCATCGAAAACAAACTGAGCCCGGCCGGTGCCCCGACCATGGATCCGAAAGAGATCAAAGAAGGTCAGGATTTCGAATTCACCGCCACTTTTGAAGTGTATCCGGAGTTCGAAGTTGCAGGTCTCGAGACCATCAAGGTCGAGAAGCCGGTTGCTACCGTGAAGGATGAAGATCTGGCCAACATGATCGACACCCTGCGCAAGCAGCACGCTACCTGGGCTGATGCCGATGTTGCCGCTGCCAATGGCATGCGTGTGACCATGGACTTCGTCGGTTCCATCGACGGTGAAGAGTTCGACGGCGGCAAAGCTGAAGGCTTCAACCTGGTTCTGGGCGCTGGCCGTATGATCCCGGGCTTCGAAGACGCCATCATGGGCAAGAAAGCAGGCGACGAGTTCACCATCGAAGTGACCTTCCCGGCGGACTACCACGCTGAAAACCTGAAAGGCAAAGAAGCCAAGTTCGCTTCCAAGCTGATCAAGGTTGAAGAGCAGATCCTGCCTGAGCTGACCGAAGAGTTCGTGAAGCGTTTCGGTATCGAAAGCGGTTCTGTTGAAGAGCTGAAAGCCGAAGTGCGCAAGAACATGGAGCGCGAACTGGCTCAAGCCCTGAAAAACAGCGTGAAAGAGCAGGTTCTGAACGGTCTGGTTGAAGCCAACCAAATCGACCTGCCGAAAGCAGCCGTTGCTCAAGAGATCGACGCACTGCGTCAGCAGGCTCTGCAGCGCTTCGGCGGCTTCCAGGGCGGCAACGCTCCCGAGCTGCCGGCTGAACTGTTCCAGGCTCAAGCCGAGCGTCGTGTACGCGTAGGCCTGCTGCTGGGTGACGTGATCCGCACCAACGAGATCAAGGCTGACGATGCCCGTGTAAACAGCATCATCGAGTCCATGGCGACTGCCTACGAAGATCCGAAGGAAGTGATCGAGTACTACCAGAAGAACGAACAGATGCTGAACGGCGTTCGTAACCTGGCAGTAGAAGATCAAGCCATCGACCTGATCCTGTCCAAAGCGCAAGTGACCGAAAAAGAAGTTGCCTTTGACGAAGTGATCAACAAGTCTGGCGCCGCTGCCTAAGAACATTTGACTTAAGGTCAAGACTGTTAAGTATAATGGCTCGTGTGATCTCCACTCGGGCCATTTTATTTTAGGGACAATGCCTTATGTACAAGAACTATAACGATATGACCGATTCTCCCAGCAATGCGCTGGTCCCCATTGTGGTCGAACAGACTGCCAAGGGTGAACGTTCCTACGATATTTACTCCCGTCTGCTGAAAGAGCGGGTGATCTTCCTGACTGGTCAGGTTGAAGATCACATGGCCAATCTGGTGGTTGCCCAGCTGCTGTTCCTCGAGTCCGAGAATCCGGACAAGGACATCTATATCTACATCAACTCGCCGGGTGGTTCGGTGACTGCGGGCATGTCCATCTACGACACCATGCAGTTCATCAAGCCGGATGTCAGCACCGTCTGCATGGGGCAGGCCTGCTCCATGGGTGCCTTCCTGCTGGCTGGCGGTGCCAAGGGCAAGCGTTTCTGCCTGCCTAACGCCCGCGTGATGATCCACCAGCCGCTGGGTGGCTTCCAGGGTCAGGCATCTGATATCCAGATCCACGCCCAGGAGATCCTGAAGATCAAAAATACCCTGAACGAGCGCCTGGCGTTCCACACCGGTCAGGACATGGCTACCATCGAGCGTGACACCGATCGTGACAACTTCATGTCCGCCGAGCAGGCCGTGGCCTATGGTCTGGTAGACGGTGTCCTGAGCCAGCGTAGCTGAGCAGGGTGTCCCGGTCTGTTGTAAACTCAACAGGCCGATCCATCCTCTATTGATAAAACGAGGTTGCTGAATGACAGAGAAACGCAAGGGTGAGGGTGATAAGCTGCTCTACTGCTCTTTTTGCGGCAAAAGCCAGCATGAAGTGCGCAAGCTGATCGCTGGCCCTTCCGTCTACATATGTGATGAGTGCGTCGAGCTGTGCAACGACATCATCCGCGAAGAGATCCGCGAGATCTCTCCCAAGCGCGATGGTAACGAGCTGCCGACCCCTCATCAGATCCGCGCTCATCTCGATGACTATGTGATCGGGCAGGAGTACGCCAAGAAGGTGTTGGCCGTTGCCGTCTACAACCACTACAAGCGTCTGCGCAACAGCGGCGAAAACAGTGGTGTGGAGCTCGGCAAATCCAACATCCTGCTGATTGGCCCTACCGGTAGCGGCAAGACCCTGCTGGCCGAGACTCTGGCTCGTCTGCTGGATGTGCCGTTCACCATGGCCGATGCGACCACCCTGACCGAAGCCGGTTATGTGGGCGAGGACGTGGAAAACATCATCCAGAAGCTGCTGCAAAAGTGCGACTACGACGTAGAGAAGGCCCAGCGTGGCATCGTCTACATCGACGAGATCGACAAGATCTCTCGCAAGTCGGACAACCCCTCCATCACCCGCGATGTCTCCGGGGAAGGGGTACAGCAGGCACTGCTCAAGCTGATCGAAGGGACCATCGCTTCCGTGCCGCCGCAAGGTGGTCGCAAGCATCCGCAGCAGGAGTTCTTGCAGGTTGATACCTCCAAGATCCTCTTCATCTGTGGCGGTGCTTTTGCCGGTCTGGACAAGGTGATCGAGCAGCGTTCCGTGAAGGGAACCGGTATCGGTTTTGGCGCCGAGGTGAAATCCAAGGATGCCAAGGCCACCCTGAGCGAAACCTTCGCCAAGGTGGAGCCGGAAGATCTGATCAAATATGGTCTGATCCCCGAGTTCATCGGCCGTCTGCCGGTGGTCGCGACTCTGACCGAGCTGGATGAGTCTGCGCTTATCCAGATCCTGAAAGAGCCGAAAAACGCGTTGACCAAACAGTACGCTGCGTTGTTCGACCTGGAAGGGGTTGAGCTGGAGTTCCGTGACGACGCGCTCAACGCCATTGCCCGCAAGGCGATGGAGCGTAAAACCGGTGCTCGTGGTCTGCGTTCCATTGTGGAGGCGGTTCTGCTGGATACCATGTATGACCTGCCTTCTCTGGAAGGGGTCAGCAAGGTGGTGATCGACGAGACCGTGATCAAAGGGGACTCTGCGCCCTTGATGATCTACGAGAATCCCGAAACCCAAGCTGCTGCATCAGAGTAAATGTCTGATTTTTAATCAAATGGAAGGGGCTTTTTGCCCCTTTCATGCTTTTTACGGTTTCGGCGATTGAATCTCATCTCAGCGCCCCCATATACTCAGCCAAGCGCTTTGCCAACGGTATAACAAGCCGAGAGGACATATATGAACCTAGAGCGTTCAGAACGCATCGAGATTCCCGTCCTGCCTCTTCGTGACGTGGTGGTTTATCCCCACATGGTCATTCCACTCTTTGTGGGGCGGGAAAAATCCATTCGCTGTCTGGAAGCGGCCATGGAGCAGGATAAGAAAGTTCTGCTGGTGGCCCAGAAGGATGCGTCAACCGATGAGCCGACTGTGGAGGAGATCTTCACCGTCGGGACAGTGGCCAATATTCTGCAGATGCTCAAGCTGCCGGACGGCACCGTCAAGGTGCTGGTAGAGGGGGGACAGCGTGCCCGCCTGGAGCGGATGATCGACGACAAGGATTTCTTTGTCTGCGAGGCCCAGTACATTCCCTCCCAAGCCATTGAGGAGAAGGATCAGGAAGTGCTGGTTCGCTCCGCTATCGGCCAGTTTGAAGGCTATATCAAGCTCAACAAGAAGATCCCGCCCGAGGTACTGACCTCGATCTCGGCGATCGACGATGCTGCGCGTCTTGCTGACACCATGGCGGCCCACATGCCGCTCAAGCTGGAAGACAAGCAGAAGGTGCTGGAGATCGTCTCGGTATCCGAGCGCATCGAGTTCCTGATGGCGATGATGGAGTCGGAAATTGACCTGCTGCAGGTCGAGAAGCGCATCCGTACTCGCGTCAAGAAGCAGATGGAAAAGAGCCAGCGCGAGTATTACCTCAACGAGCAGATGAAGGCCATCCAGAAAGAGCTGGGTGAGCTGGAAGATAGCCCGGATGAGTTTGAAGCCCTCAATCGCAAGATTGAAGAGGCTGGCATGCCGGAAGATGCCCGTGAAAAGGCCCAGGCCGAGCTTGCCAAGCTGAAGATGATGTCTCCCATGTCCGCCGAGGCTACCGTGGTTCGCAGCTATGTGGACTGGATGGTACAGGTGCCGTGGAAGGCGCGATCCAAGGTCAAGAAAGATCTTGGCAAGGCGCAAGAGGTGCTGGATGCCGATCACTATGGCCTCGAGAAGGTCAAGGATCGCATCCTCGAATATCTGGCGGTACAGGCACGGGTGAACAAGCTCAAGGGCCCTATCCTCTGTCTGGTTGGGCCTCCCGGTGTAGGCAAGACCTCGCTGGGCCAATCCATTGCCAAGGCGACAGGCCGCAAATATGTGCGGATGGCCCTCGGTGGGGTGCGTGACGAAGCGGAGATCCGCGGTCACCGCCGTACCTATATCGGTTCCATGCCCGGCAAGCTTATCCAGAAGATGGCGAAAGTTGGCGTGAAGAACCCGCTGTTCCTGCTCGACGAAATCGACAAGATGAGCTCGGACATGCGTGGCGATCCCGCATCCGCCTTGCTGGAAGTGCTTGATCCGGAACAGAACAACAGCTTCAACGATCACTATCTGGAAGTGGATTATGACCTGTCGGACGTCATGTTCGTGGCCACCTCCAACTCCATGAACATCCCCGGCCCCTTGCTGGACCGGATGGAAGTGATCCGTCTCTCCGGTTACACCGAAGATGAGAAGCTCAACATTGCCAAGCAGCATCTGGTTGCCAAGCAGATCCAGCGCAACGGCCTGAAAGAGTCCGAGATCACCATCGAAGATTCTGCCCTGGTCGGAGTGATCCGTTACTACACCCGCGAGGCGGGGGTGCGGAGTCTGGAGCGCGAGATCTCCAAGATTTGTCGCAAGGCGGTCAAGCGCATCCTGCTGGACAAGAGCATCAAGCATGTTCAGGTCAATCAGGAGAACCTCAAGGAGTTCCTCGGGGTGCAGCGTTTCGATTACGGCAAGGCCACCGACCAGAATCAAGTGGGTCAGGTGTGTGGTCTGGCGTGGACCGAAGTGGGGGGCGATCTGCTCACCATCGAGACCACCAACATGCCGGGCAAGGGCAAGCTCACTTATACCGGTTCCCTCGGTGACGTGATGCAGGAGTCCATCCAGGCGGCCATGACGGTGGTACGAGCCCGTGCCGAGAAGCTGCGCATCAACGCCGATTTCTACGAGAAGCGCGATATCCACGTGCACGTACCGGAAGGGGCTACCCCGAAAGATGGTCCGAGCGCCGGTATCGCTATGTGTACTGCCCTGGTCTCCAGCTTGACCGGTAATCCGGTTCGTGCTGATGTGGCGATGACAGGGGAGATCACCTTGCGCGGCGAAGTGCTGCCCATCGGTGGTCTCAAGGAGAAGTTGCTGGCAGCCCACCGTGGCGGCATCAAGCGAGTGCTTATTCCGAAAGAGAACGAGCGTGACCTTGAGGAGATCCCGGCAAACGTCAAACAAGACCTTGAAATTTATCCGGTTCGCTGGATTGACGAGGTGCTGGAATTGGCGTTGCAGGACAATCCACAGGGGTTTGAGCGCGTTTCTGTCGTGTAAATGTTGATGCGCCGCAAATTTGGCGCATTCGGCGGGTGGTTAAGGCTTGCATGCGCCCGATAACGGAAGTAGCCTTGACCACCGATCGGGTACTCGTGATGAGTCGCAATGCGTTGTGTGGCGCGGGTTTGCGCCAGATTGTCACTTGCAACTGATCAGGAGGCTTGCTATAAAACCTCCACTTGTTGTGGCCAGGGAAATCAGCGCCGCAGCGGTGTTTGATAAAAGGGGAATATAAGAGTGAATAAATCTCAACTGATTGACAAGATTGCAGACGGTGCCGATATCTCCAAAGCTGCCGCTGGCCGTGCGTTGGATGCCTTCATTGATGCTGTTGGTGAAGCGCTGAAAGAGGGTGACCAGGTTGCTCTGGTTGGTTTCGGTACTTTCGCTGTACGCGAGCGTGCTGCCCGTTCAGGCCGTAACCCGCAGACTGGCGCGACCATCGAAATCGCTGCTGGTAAAGTTCCTGCCTTCAAAGCCGGTAAGGCCCTGAAAGACGCTGTTAACTAAGTCGGTCGCTGATATCCGTCGGCTACCGTCCTTGGTCGCAGACCAGACAAGTTAGAGAGTCTTCTCTCATACTGATTGACCAAGGCGCATCGCAATCGGTGCGCCTTTTTATTGTTTACGCCCATCGAGTTCGGGAGCATAAGTACAAACATGATGTTGGATAAACTACGCGAAGGGGCGCAGGGCAAGGTAGCCAAGGTTATCTTGGGCCTGATCATCCTCTCCTTTGCCTTGGCTGGTGTAGGTAGTTACCTGAACGGCCCGGCCCGTACCGCCCCCGCCACCGTCAATGGCACCGAGATCAGTGCTGCGGCACTGGAAAATGCCTACCGTAACGAGCGCGCCCGCATGGAATCCCAGATGGGAGAGGCATTCAGCCAGCTGGCCGCGAACCCCGATTACATGAAACAGTTCCGCCGCGGCGTGCTGGATCGGCTGATCGATCAGGCGCTGCTGGACAGCAAGGCCCGTGAATTGGGTCTGCGTATCAGCGATGAACAGATCAAGCAAGCCATCGTGGCCATGCCGGAGTTTGCCGAGAACGGCAAGTTCAACAATGACCGCTATCTGCAGCTGATCCGTCGTGCCGGCATGACTCCTGAAATGTTCCGTGACTCCCTGCGTCAGGACATGGTGCGTCAACAGTTGATGAGCGCCCTGCTGGGCACCGAATTCTCCCTCAAGGGTGAAGCGGAGCAGCTCGACAAGCTCTACAACCAGACTCGCGATCTGCGTCTGGTGCGTCTGGCTGCCGCCAACTACATGGCTGATGTTCAGGTCTCCGACAACGAGCTGGAGCAGTACTACAAGACCAATGGCGCCCGTTTCATGAACGACGAGCAGGTCAAGGTCGACTATCTGCTGCTGGACGCCGCCAACCTCGCCAAGGATATCAAGGTCACCGAGCAGGATGCCCAGGATTACTACGATCAGCACCAGGATCTGTTCCAGCGTGCCGAACGTCGCCACGTGGCTCACATCCTGATCCCGTTTGGCAAGGATGAGAAAGCGGCCGAGCAGAAAGCAGAAGCCGTGCTGGCCAAAGCCAAGGCGGGCGATGATTTCGCTGCGCTGGCCAAGGCTGACTCTTCCGATACCTTTTCTGCCAAAAAAGGCGGCGAGCTGGACTGGTTCGAGAAAGGGGTGATGGATCCGGCCTTCGAGAAAGCCGCGTTCGCCCTGAACAAGGCTGGCGATCTCTCCGGCGTGGTGAAGAGCCCGTTCGGTTTCCACATCATCAAGCTGCTGGGGGTTGAAGCAGCCCAGACCAAGCCGTTTGCCGATGTGAAAGAAGAGACCATCACTCGTCTGCAAGCTGACAAGGCCAAGGAGAAGTTCTTCGCCGAGCAGCAGAAGATGGCTGACAACAGCTTCGAAAACCCGGACTCGCTGGATCTGACCGCTGATGCCATGGGGATGAAGGTTCAATCTTCCGATTTCTTCACCCAGGCGACTGCTCCGGCTCCGCTGAACGATCCCAAGGTGCTCTCCGTGGCGTTCTCCGAACAGCTGCGCGATGACAACACCAACTCCGACGTGATCGAGCTGGCTGACGGCAAGGCGCTGGTGCTGCACATCACTGGTCACAAGCCCAAAGCGGTCAAGCCGCTGGCCGAGGTGAAAGAGCAGGTGATTGCCGCCATCAAGCATGACAAGGCTAGCGAAGTGGCCCGTGGCAAGGCCCAGGGCCTGCTGGACAAGCTGAAAGTCGGTGAGAGCATCACCGCCGATCTGACTGCACTCGGTCTGAAAGTGGAGACCCACAAAGGGGTTGCCCGCTTCGATCGCGAGCTGGATCAGAACCTGATTGCCCAGGCGTTCACGCTGCCCCATCCGATCGACGGCAAGCCGAGCGTGGCTCTGGTTGCCGAGACCAATGGTGACCGCGTTGTAGTTGCGCTGGACAAGGTCAACGTCCCTGCCGCCGCATCCGGTATGGCTGCCATGCTGCAAGCTCAGCTGGGTCAGGGCAAAGCTCAGATGGATTACAAGTCTCTGATCGACGAGTTGCGCAAAGCAGCCAAGATCGAGTACTTCACCAGTGTGGAAGCGACCGTCGAGTAATCGGCACTGTGCAATCCATTGAGAACGGCTCCGTGATGGAGCCGTTTTTTATTGGCTATGTCTCTATGAACTGTTCATGAGAGTCCTAGCGTCTCATGCAGCCATGCATTTATATTCAACACCCTCATGTGATCTACAGTATCCTGCGTCAACCCAGATAATTCCTTAGGTAGTGAGCCGCCACGCCATGGCCGTGCGCCATCCCATTCTTTCAACTTATGCTGATAGTCGTTTACATGCTGAATGTGATACGCACCGGCCACTTACTTACCCTGATGATTGCGCACTCCTGGATGAGTCATACCTTGCACTGTGTGGAAACTGGCATACACACCAGCACACAGTACCGCATCTGGGGAAACTAGAATCTTCAAGACAGCTCTCACCGTCTCGGTATTCTTCTTTTCCAACTAAAACGCCGTATCTTGGATCTCCCTGTTCTTTAACCGCCATCACCGTGATGTAATCCGGCCAGGCTCTGTTGGTTCGCCCCTCGTCACTATGATCCTACTCGGTTGCGCTCATCTAAGTTGTTCTAGAACGATTCGAAGAAGAGGGCTTCATCTACTTTAGCGATGCTATTTTCCCTTGCGCCCTGGTGGAGCTGCAGAGCTTGGCGCGGCGGGATTAGCGCCCCTTCTTGCCGACCATGATGGCGATTGTCTTGCCGATGATATGCACATCCTGCACCAGCCAGCGCCAGGGGTGGAGCAGGGCGACCGAGTAGGCCAGATCGAACGCCAGCTTGCTGCGCACATCATCCAGCGACTCGTCGTAACCCTGATTGACCTGTGCCAGACCGGTAATACCGGGGGCCACTTCATAGGTGCGTTCGATAAAGTACGGCACCGCATCTTCCAGCCGGTTGGCGATCCCGGGTCGCTCCGGGCGGGGGCCTATCAGCGACATCTCCCCCTTGAGCACATTGATAAACTGCGGCAGCTCATCGAGCCGGGTTTTGCGCAGAAAGTCGCCGCTGCGGGTGATCCGGATGTCCCCCTTGCCACACCAGACCGGCCCAGTGGCCGCCTCGGCGTCGGCGCGCATGGTGCGAAACTTGATCATGAAAAAGAGCTCGGTATGGGTGGCGTGGCTGCGCCCGATCCGCAGCTGACGAAAGAACACCGGGCCCGGGCTATCGAGTCGGATGGCCAGCATGATCAGTGGCCACAGCGGCAGCGTCAGCAGCAGGCCAAGAGTGGCACCGAGCAGATCCATGCTGCGTTTGACCACCAGGGTCAATCTTGGAATGGGGTGTGTCATACGGCTTTCTCCTGTGACATGAAACGTATGGGGGCGCGCAGGCAGTAGCGCAGGGTGCCCATGCCGTTGTACCAGTGTCCGAGTACCAGATAGTGGATCTTGCGAAACAGATTGGGCCAGGGGTGCACAGGGGTCAGCTGGATCAAGATGACCAGCAGATACCCCAGCAGTTGCAGCCCCAGCAGCAGTTGAAATAGCAGGGATTGGGTGGCCAGCGGGATGGCGCAGAGCCACAGCAGGGTCAGGCAGAGCGGCATCAACACCCGCAGCCCCTTGCCACTGGCAAAGTTGAAGGCAACCCAGCCGAACTTGGGGTGCAGCAGGGGCAGTAACCGCAACAGCTGCTGGGTATTGCCTGCCCCGATCCGCTTGCGCCGTGTCGCCTCCAGCGCGGCATTGGAAATTTCCAGCTCCAGTGCGGCGCAGCGATTGTCATAGACAGCGCGATACCCCTTGGCGATGGCCTGCATCGGCAGGATGAAATCGTCGTTGATGGTATCGGCGGCCAGCGGGGTGAGGCACTCCCGCCGCATCATGTAGAAGGCCCCGTGGGCACCCAGCATGCCGCCAAGGGCCGATTCGCAGAGTTTGATCTGGCTTTGATAGTGCCAGTAACTCTCCTCGCCCTGGGAGCCCGGTTGCCAGAAGCGGTACGCTTCCCCGACCACCCCTACCTTGGGATCGGCAAAATGGGCGATCGCCAGCAGCAGGCTGTCGATGGGCAGCAGGGCCGAGACATCGGTGAGGGCTACCAGATCGCTGTGCACCCGGGTCATGGCCTCGTTGAGCACGGCGACCTTGCCGCGATTGCGGGGGTGATCAAACAGCCTGATCTGCAACTGCTGCAGGGCGGGATCTCCGAGCTGGCTTAGCGCAATGGGATAACTGTTGTCGCTGCAACCATCGAAATGCACATGCACCCACAGCTTGTCGGCGGGGTAATCGAGGCTGGCGAGGTTTTGCAGCTTGGCTGCGATGGTCGCCGCCTCGTTGTAGACCGGCATCAGCAGGGTGATGGTCGGCAGCGCCTCATCGGCGGCTGTTTTGAATCCCCGATCCAGTGGGCGGGGCGGATTGGCCACCTTGCGCGCCTGCCGACCACCGAATTTGAGCAGCAGGGGATAGCCGACATGGTGGTAGACCACCAGTACAGCGCACAGCCAGAACACGATCATGATCCATTCCATGGGATGCTCCTCTGGTCATCGGGTCGCTTGGTCAGCGGCTGTAAAGCTGCTGATAGGCCTGAGCCATCCGGCTCAAGCTGCTTTGCTGGCACACAAACTCTCGGGTGACGGCACGCAGGCTATGGCACTGCAGCAACCCTTGTGCCAGAAGCTGGGCAAGGCGGCCGGGATCCCGCTCCGACAGGATATGGCCGCTGGCCTGACAGACGATCTCTCTGGCCGCCCCCACATCGCTCATCACCACCGGTACCCCGCACGCCTGGGCTTCCAACACGCAGAGCGGCATCCCCTCCGCCAGCGAGGAGAGGCAGAAGAGATCCAGCCCCTGATAGAAGCGCGGCATGTTTTCGATCAGCCCCAGAAAATGGACCCGATGGGCGATCCCCAGTTGCTGACACTGTTGTTGCAACGCATTTTGCAAACTGCCGACCCCTGCCAACGCAAGATGCACCTCCTCCGGCAGGGCGCGGACAGCCTCCAGCAGCAAGGTATGCCCCTTGACCGACTCAAGGCGGGCGGCGCAGCCAATCAACTTGACTCCTTGCGGCAGCCCCATCTCCTGACGGGCGAGGGCGGCGGCGCCCGGGGCAAAGCGCTGCTCATCGATGCCGTTGGGGATCACGGTTGGAGACAACTGGCCCAGCTTGGCCAGCAGCTGGTTGGCCACCGGCGTGGCATCGGCCACCAGAATAGGCTTGAAGGCGCGGAGCCCCCACAGGGCCAGCGTGCGCTGATGGGGATCATCGAGATACCAGGCATCGTGCTCTGTGTGTACCAGAGTGGGCACCCGGGCCAGCCGACTGGCGAGGCCACCATAGAGCATGGGCCCCAGATGGTGGGTATGTACCGCGGCTGGCTTGAGCTGGTATAGCAGCCGGGTGAGCCGCCAGAGGGTTGCGATCGACCAGCCTGCGGGCTTTTCAAGGCAATGAATATTGCCTGCGAAGGGATGCAGGGCGGGCCATGCCCTTAACACATCCCCTTTGCGCCCTTCGAGGGAGATGATATGCACCGGTTGCTCGGCAGGGCTTGCCTGCGTGAGGTTGAGCACCATGGTCTCCAGCCCGCCGGGCTGCAGGTGCTGGACGATTTGTACGACAGGTTGAACAACAGGGTGTAAGACGGGCTGGGCGCTGGCGCTCCCGCGGGGATGGGGTTTGTGCGACGGGGTTGATGACAACATGGTTCGCGCTCCGGCAAGGGAAGGGGTGACACCCCGGATAGCGGGAGAATGCGAATCTTGTACCACTCTTGCGATCTGCCCACAGAGGGGATCAGCTCCTCTGGTGGCACTGCCTTTGCATCGTGCGGGGGGAGGGCCTTTCTCAGGGAGTGATGCCATGCCTGTCCAGTTCTATTACAACCTCTACATCATTCTCTTTGCCGCCTGGCGCCGTCGCTATCTGCTGGTGATCCCGGTACTGGTGATGCCGCTGGTGGGCGTGACGGTCGGCCTGCTCACCCCCAAGGAGTATGAGAGCCGCACCACCTTTATGGTGCCGCAAGATGCCAACCAGACCCCGACCCTCAAGGATCTGATCACTCAGGAGAGTCTCAAGGACCGCTTTGCGGTGCTCGAAGCCCTGCTGCGCAGCCGTTATGTACTGGACGGGGTGGCGCGGGATCGCGGTCTGGTCAATGACGAGACCCCGCCTGCCCAGCGCGATGCCATCATGGACTGGCTCTCGAGTGCCGTCTCGCTGCGGCTGATCGGCGATGAGGTGATCGAGATAAAGGTAAAAGCGGATTCGGCGGCCAACAGCGCCGGTTTGCTCGAAGCCATTTCGCGGCGCTTTTTCTTCAACCTGCTCAGCAAGGGGCGCCAGTCGGCGGAGTCGTCCGAACGTTTTCTGCAAAGCCAGCTCGACAGCCGCCGCAGCGAACTGCAAGCGGCCGAGCAGCTGCTCGCCGATTTTAAACGGGAGCATGCCAGCGCCTTGCCCCAGCAGCAGAGTACCAACGTCGCCCGTCTCTATGGCTTGCAGGAGCGTTATGCCGAGAGCCTGATCACCCTGCAGCAGGCCAAGGCCCGGGTCGATCAGCTATCGCTGGGGCAGGAGAGCCAGCTGGCCCGCCAACTGAATGAGAAGCTGCAGCTGATGCGTACCGAGCTGGTGTTGCTGCGGGCCCGCTACAGCGACGAGCACAGCAAGGTGCAGAGTCTGCGCTATCAGATTGACCAGTTGCAGCAGGAGTTCGAGCAGCTCAAATCCCAGCCGGATATGGCGCGCGGGCCCGAGTGGCAGTTGGCCCAGACGCAGTTGACGGAGGCGGAGCAAAACGCCGCCGGCTTGAAGAGCCAGCTGGATGGGCTGGACAAGGTGGTCGACTCCCAGGGGGATACCGAGCGCCAGCTCGCCGAGCTGGAGCGGGATCTGGCGGTCAAGCGCACCCTCTATCAGGATTTGCTGCTGCGCTATGAGAAGGCCAAGGTGACCGGCGATCTGGGCAACTTCGAGCAGGGGGAGCGGATCAAGGTGATCGACAAACCCTTTGCCCCCAGCAAGCCGAGCAACTACCCGCTCTGGCTGTTTCTGATGGCGGGCATTGTTGGCGGGCTGGGGCTAGGCTGCGGTCTGGCGCTGGTGGCCGAACTGGCGGATGCCAGCCTGCGCCGCTCCGATCAGCTGGCCGCCCTGGTCAAAGCACCGGTGCTAAGCCGCATTCCCTACTGCGAGCCGGTGCCGGACTATCCATCCCACAGTGATCATGCGCTGGATGGGCAGGTGTTGCCCATGTCACCAGAACCGGGGTGATTACCGTAAAACTGGCTACCAGCCGGAACCTGAATATGTCTGAAAAGGCCTTGTGATAAGGCCTTTTTTATAGTAGGCGCAGGTGCATTATATAAAGATGATTGGTGATTTTTTAATAAAACATTAATGTTGGTTCACGATGCTTGGAGGTTTTGGTTCAAATAGGCTTAAATTTTAATAATACAGCTTTGTACGTTTGGTGGTAGAGTTGCTTACCTACTTAATGTGGCGTAGGCCTTCGGAGATTAGTTCATGGATCGTGAGAAAAGCTTAATCAGGTCAAAAAGATCTGCAATAACCGTAGCTGAACTTTTAGCTAAAGAGGGGATTACTGCATTAGTACCTGGTGGTGGACTTGTTTATGACCTTACAAAGTCTTTAGTTCTACATAGTCGGAACTATTTCACTGATAGAACAGAAAATAGATTGGAAGAGTTCCATAAGGCATTGTTAAATGATAGTCAGGATGAAAATAAAGTTAAAGACTTTATTAATAAAGAATTCGATTTGGGTGATTACTATGCAGTTTTGTCTTCTTGCATTCAAGATATAGAGAATGAAAAGGTTTTAATATATGCAAAATTGATGAAAGGTATAATTGAGCAAGAAATTGGAGCCAAGATTAAACGGCATTTTATTACGTCGTGTAAAGACCTAACCTTTACCGAATTATGCTTTTTGAAAGAGTTATATATAAACTCGAAATTTGATTTAATGACCGTTGGTGGTATAAATCAACAGATTTCAGGCTTATTGAAAATCAAAGATTTATTTCAAAGCATAACGATTAACAAATTAATTCAGTTTGGTTACATAGATAAAGATGGTTCAAAAATCACTTCTATTTCTGAGGAACTCATTGAGGTAATTTTTGATAAAGAGTCACTTTTACCGAAGTCATTAGGTAGAACTGAATATTCAGGCATGAATTTTTTAATCGTTAGCTATCAACTAGGTGATGCTGTTCATAATAAAGTTGCTATGGATATACAAGAATCCTTATGGTCGCTTCAAATAAAGTCTGCAATTCACATCTTAGATGATAACTATATCAGGGGTATGAATCTCTATAGTGCAGCTGTTCTTATTGTTGATGAAAAAGAAATTGACGGAAAATACATAAACCCACTTATGAAGTTTTCAGATAGAAAGCCGTTATTGAAGATTAATATCTCTAATAGTGGAAAATCCAATCATGTTGGAGAAGTACGTTTCTATGATGAGTTGAATCTTGACTCTTTAGAAAGAGCCGCAATTAGCAAAGCTATTTCGGCGTATATATCAACCATAAGTTGTACAGATCTAGTTATCACCTGACACCGGCCTCAAACCGGTGTCTTGTTTACGCTACTTTAGTGCGCACTTCCTTC
>NZ_JANFNV010000038.1:0-36368 GCF_024436075.1 Aeromonas sp. JL9
TCCTCCTTAGTTCAGTCGGTAGAACGGCGGACTGTTAATCCGTATGTCACTGGTTCAAGTCCAGTAGGAGGAGCCAATTCAAAAAGCCCTTGTCGCAAGACAAGGGCTTTTTTCTATTTGGCGCAGCCATTTTTTTAACCATAAAAACAACCACACACGCACAGATGAACCGCAGGATAGATATGGAAAATCATGTAGTTATAGAGTCAAAGGGGCGACTTGCCGCCATTAGGAACTGGATGGAACCCGTGCTGGTACTGCTTATTCTCGGCAGCCTGTTCGGTTACCTCGGCAGCCAGATGGGCCTCTCTGCCATGGTCAACACTCTCTTCAATACCGCCCACCAGCTGCTGCTCAATACCGTGCTCTTTATTATGGGGATCACGGTGCTCTCCGGTGCCCTGAGCCAGCTGTTGAGCGAGTTCGGGGTGATCCGCCTGCTGGAGGTGCTGCTGGCGCCCCTGATGAAGCCGGTGTTTCGTCTGCCTGGCCGCACCGCGCTGGCGGCGCTGATGACCTTCTTCTCCGACAACCCGGCGGTGATCAGCCTCGCCAAGGACAGCCGCTTTCGCAAAGGCTTCACCCCCTGGCAGCTGGTGTCGCTCACCAACTTCGGCACCGCCTTCGGCATGGGGCTGATCGTGGTGACCTTTATGGCCACCCTGCAACTGCCGAGCGGTGAATCCACCGCCAGCGCGGCGCTGATCGGGTTGCTGGGTGCTCTGGTGGGCTCGGTGGTCTCTACCCGACTGATGCAACGGATGATCCGCCCACTGGTGGGGGAAGTGCTGAACGATGACGCTGTATCGTCCGACGGCCGCAAGGTAGGGGTGACCAAAGAGGCGGCTCCCGGCTGGCTGCGGATCCTCAACTCTCTGCTCGATGGCGGCAAATCTGGCGTGGAGCTGGGGATGGCGGTGATCCCCGGGGTGCTCATCATCAGTACCTTCGTGATGCTGCTCACCTTCGGCCCCGGCGACAAGGGCTATACCGGCGAAGCGTTTCAGGGGGTAGCCCTGCTGCCGGTGCTGGCCGCCAAGGTGAGTTGGCTGTTTGACCTGCTTTTCGGCTTCCAGCAGCCGGAGCTGGTTGCCTTCCCGGCTACCTCCCTCGGTGCGGTCGGTGCCGCCATGTCGCTGGTGCCCCCTTTTATCGCCAAGGGGTGGATCACTGGTAACGAGGTCGCGGTGTTTACCGCCATGGGGATGTGCTGGAGTGGCTTTTTGAGCACCCACACCGCCATGCTCGATGCCCTCGGCTATCGCCATCTCACCTCCCGCGCTATCGTCGCCCACACTATCGGTGGCCTGTGCGCCGGTGTGGCCGCTCACCAGCTCTATCTGCTGCTGGGTTGAGTCGGGTTCAGACACGTATACAAAAAGAGGCTCTTTGGAGCCTCTTTGCGTTTCCCCCTGCCGCGCCCTGCTCACGGGCGCACCAATCACCTTTGCTGCGTGATGCCCTGCACCTTCAACCAGAATCGCTCCTGACAGTGGTTGTGAAACAGCTTGCTGGCTGGAGTGATGGGAATGGGACTGGCGATGACCCGATAGCTGATCCAGCACTCGGCACAAAGCTGCTGCGATGGCGCTTCGTCCTGTTCGGTTTGCTGGCGGATGACGACTCCATTGGCAAACCAGCTGGTGGTTATCTGGTGTTGGATCACAGTGCCGCTCTCATCATGCTCGCTATAGTGTTCACTCTCTTGGCGTGTGAGGGTGACGGGGCTCGCCTGTCGATGAATGGCCCTGATATAGCTGATTAGTTGATTCATTGCCGATCTTGCCGTGATGGTTGGCCTGCACTGGATGAGCTGTACAGGATGAAGAGGGTTAGCGTAACGTGCTGCCTTGGTTGCGGCAATCGCCTCGGCTGCGCCGCAAGTAAACCTGAAAAGGGGAGAGCAATGGGGATCCCGCAAAACAAGGCCGAGCTGCTACTCGCGATCGATACCAATTTCAGCAAGTTGTTCAAGGCGTTGCAGGCCGTCCCCGAGAGCCGGGTGCGGGAGCCGACCTTGGCAGGGCACAGCAAGGGAACCACCATGAGCGTCGTCAATCTGTTGGCCTATCTTATCGGCTGGAACGAACTGCTGATCAAGTGGATCGAGCGGGATGCGGCGGGTCTGCCAGTGGATTTTCCCGAAACCGGTTTTAAGTGGAACGAGTTGGGCGGGCTGGCCCAAAAGTTCTATCGGGATTACGAGGGGCTCAGCTATCCGGCGTTGTTGCAGCGGTTGGCTGCCGCCAGAGGGCACATCATTGAACTGGTGGAGGCGCGCAGCGACCAGCAGCTGTATGGCTGCCTCTGGTATGAGAAGTGGACGCTCGGGCGGATGATCCAGTTCAATAGCGGTTCCCCCTATCTCAACGCCAACGGGCGGCTGCGCAAGTGGCTCAAAGAGTTGGCGATCCGGGTGTGAAAAGAGGGCGATAGCTGCCCGGGGGGGGGCGGCAAAACGCTTTGCCACCATATTGCCACTACCGCCCGTGGCGGCAGCTACTGGCCGCCGGACTCCCTTTTGCGCTCGGCTATCTCCTGCGTGCTGGTTGAATAAATAGATCAGCCATTCAAGGGATTAGCCGGTGCAGTGCGTTTTATCGCCGTGCTGGCCCCGCTTATGCACATCTCTTGGCAACACCATCAAGGGTCGTTGTCGCGGAGAGTTATCATGATCAGCAGCCTGCTTCCCCTTGCCTCTATCGCCCTCAAGCTAGGCAGTCAGCTGCTCGGCAGCAGTGCCAAACCTGAGCCTGTGCAGCAAATCGTGCAGGAAGAGCGCCTCGCCCGACCGTCCAGAGTTTGTTCCAGCGACTCGGTATCAAGGATGCCGACAGCGAGCAGAACCGCGCTGCCATCAACCACTTTATGGGTGAGCTGATGCAGACTCTGGGGCAGGAGAATGGTGGTCAATCCCTTCCCGCAGCCATCGACAGCGCCCGCAACCAGCTGGCGAGCGGCACCCAGAGTACCCGCCTCGATGCGCTGCAAAGCGAGCTCGATACCCTCAAGGATTCCCTTGGTGCCAGCCATCTCAATCTCGATCAGCTGCTCGGTGCCTTTAAACAGACCCTGCCAAATGGCAAGGGGGAAGGGGTGGGCAAATTGCTCAATGCCAGCGCCTGAACCGCGGTAAGCAATAAAAAACGGCAACCTCGGGTTGCCGTTTCTGTTTGTGGTTTAACGCGTTATGAGCGAGGTGATGGCGGGTTCTCCATGTCGCAGGCTACTTCGACCAGCCCTCTTGCATGCAAGGCGTGAGCTGCGCCTTGGCGATCCGCTTCATCCTTGTTCTGGCCCAGTTTGAATTTGCCAACCAGCCGTTCTATCTCGATTTCAATACCGACAACGGTCTGCACCATGGTTTCCATATATTCTCTCGGCGCATCCGCCATTTTCCATGGGGTCGGTTCTCCGGCCTCATGATGACGAGTCAGATTTGCCAGCAGGCGGCGTACGAAACGGGCATCATCGCGAATCTGAATGCGACCGTGAGCATGCACCACGCTGTAGTTCCAGGTCGGCACCTGCTTGTGATGATCATGCTTGCTCGGATACCAGCTGGGGGAGATGTAGGCATCTTCAGCCTTGAAGATCACCAGTACTTCGTCCCCATCCTGCACCTCTTGCCAGAGCGGATTGTTGCGTGCGACATGGGCGCGCAAGACTCCCTGCCCTCCGGTTTCCTTTGCAAACTCAAATGGCAGATGGTTGGCATCCAGCCCCTGTGAGCCATGGGTGATCAGAGCACCTAGCGGATGTGCCTGCATCAGTTGATGCAGAGCTTCGGGATCATCGGTGGTGAAATGAGGTGGCAGATACATGCAGATTCCTTCTATCGAGCGCTGACATCCATTCAACAACTACAGGCATCCAGTCAGCGGGACAAGCCATTTCGGGCGCAAAAAAAGAGGGCTGGAGCCCTCTCTCTGCGTTAACGGTAATTAGTCGCGCTTTGCCAGCCATTTTTCGGCGGCAGTCAGGGCTGCCTCAACCTGCTCGCGGGCGACGCCGCCTTTGGCGACCCGTTTGGCCAGGGTTGCTTCCAGTTCCAGATTGGGGTAGACGTCGAACTCGATTACCGGGCTGAAGCGCTGGAACTCGCCGATGGAGAGCTCCTCCAGCGGTTTGCCCACGCTGATGGCGAATACCACGGTTTCACCAACGATATGGTGCGCTTCACGGAACGGGATCCCCTTGGCCACCAGATAGTCCGCCAGCTCGGTAGCGTTGGCGTAACCGCCCTGGGCCGCCGCCATGGTGCGCTCGCCATTCACTTTCAGATCGATCAGCACCAGCGCCGCCATGTCGAGGCAGTCGTGCCAGGTGTCGAGGGCATCGAACAGCCCCTCCTTGTCTTCCTGCATGTCCTTGTTGTAGGCCAGCGGCAGCGCCTTGAGGCTCATCAGTATGCCCATCTGGGCGCCGACCACCCGGCCGGTCTTGCCACGGATCAGCTCCAGCGCATCCGGGTTCTTCTTCTGCGGCATCAGGGAGGAGCCGGAAGTGACCGCATCGGAGAGCTCGACAAAGCCCGCCTCGCCGGTGTTGTAGAAGATGAGATCTTCAGCAAAGCGCGACAGGTGGGTCATGGAGAGGGACGCCACGTGCATCAGTTCCACTACGTGATCCCGATCGGAGACCGAATCCAGACTGTTGCGGGTGGCGCCGGCAAAGCCCATGTCGAGCGCCAGCGCTTCGCGGTCGATGGCATAGGCGGTGCCCGCCAGCGCACCACAGCCGAGCGGACTGGTGTCGAGGCGCTTGAGGGCATCCTGCAGCCGGGAGTAGTCCCGCTCCAGCATCTCCACATAGGCCAGCGCCCAGTGGGCGTAGGTGACCGGCTGGGCCCGCTGCAGGTGGGTGTAACCGGGCAGCACGGCGGCCTGATTGGCGCGAGCGGAGGCGACCAACCCCTGTTGCAGGGAGGTGATGGAGCCGAGCAGCAGCTCGCCCTGTGCCTTGCACCAGAGTTTCAGGTCGGTGGCGACCTGATCGTTGCGCGAGCGGCCGGTGTGCAGCTTTTTACCCAAGTCACCGACGGCGGCAATCAGCTGGCTCTCGACCCAGGAGTGGATATCTTCGGCATCCGAGCTCAGGATCTGCTGAGGATCCTGTTGCACCGAGGCGAGCAGCACTTCCATCGCCTGTTGCAGCTTTGCCTGCTCATCGGCGGTCAACACGCCCACCTTGACCAGCGCTTTGGCCCAGGCCATGGAGCCCTGAATATCCTGCTCCGCCAAGCGGTAATCGAACCGCAGCGAATCGTTGAACTGCTTGAACCGGCTATCGGCTCCCTGACTGAAGCGTCCACCCCAAAGTGCCATACTGCTCTCCTTGAATGCGTTGTCGGCGGCGCCTTGCGCCATCGAGCTTGAAATCGTGCCCTGTTTTTCTGCGAGCCTGTTATCTCACAGAAGCGGCCGGGGCGCTGCCGCTCTTGTCACACCCGCCGATGATGGCTCAGGGGCCATGCCCTCGGTCTATAGAAGAGGGGGCCATGCCCCCTCAACGGAATCAACGGGTTATCTCGCTTGCTTAGCCGTGGGTATGGTCGCCACCGATAGCCTGATGCTGCTCCTTCATGGCGCGGATCCGGCTGGCCAGGGTGTAGAGACGGATGAAGCCTTCGGCATGGCTCTGGTCATACACTTCGTCGGCGCCGAAGGTGGCGAAGTCTTCGGAGTAGAGGCTGTTCGGCGACTTCTTCTGCACCGCAGTGACCTGACCCTTGTACATCTTCAGCACCACTTCACCGTCGAGATCTTCGGCGATGGCGTTGGCAGAGGCGAGGATCGCCTTGCACAGCGGGGTGAACCAGCGACCGTCATAGACCAGATGGGAGAACTCGGCACCCAGCTTCTCCCGCCAGGCGCGGGTCGGGCGATCCATTACCAGCTCTTCCACGGCGCGCAGCGCGGCGACCATCACGGTACCGCCCGGGGTCTCGTAGCAGCCGCGGGATTTCATCCCCACCATCCGGTTTTCGGTGATGTCGATGCGGCCCACGCCGTGCTTGCCAGCACGCTCGTTCAGGGTCATCAGGATCTGGTGCGGGCTCAGCGGCTGGTCATCCACGGCCACCACTTCACCCTGCGCCACGGTCAGCTTGACGTACTCCGGCTGGTCCGGTGCCTGTTCGGCCGGTACGGTCCACTGCCAGACTGCTTCGGAGGGCTCATTCCAGGTGCTCTCCAGCTCGCCACCCTCGGTGGAGATGTGCCAGGCGTTGGCGTCGCGGCTGTAGATCTTCTTCAGGGTCGCCTTGCAGGGGATGTTGCGGGTCTCCAGATAGGCCAGCAGATCTTCCCGGGAGCGCATGTCCCAGATCCGCCACGGGGCGATCACTTTCAGTTGGGGCGCCAGCGCGGCGACCGCACCTTCGAAACGCACCTGATCGTTCCCCTTGCCGGTACAGCCGTGGGAGATGGCATCGGCCCCTTCCGCCAGCGCCGCTTCGACCATCGCCTTGGCGATCACCGGACGGGCCATGGAGGTGCCCAGCAGGTAGGTGCCTTCATAGACGGCGCCGGTCTTCAGGGTCGGGTAGACGTACTCTTTGACGAACTCTTCCCGCAGATCCTTGATGATGCACTTGGTGGCGCCGGAGGCGATGGCCTTCTGCTCGATCCCTTCCAGATCGTCGCGCTCCTGACCCACATCGGCCACGAAGGCGATGATTTCGGCGTCATAGTGCTCTTTCAGCCAGGGAATGATGGCCGAGGTATCCAGTCCACCCGAGTAAGCCAGTACGATCTTGTTGATTCCGCTCATGTTACTTCTCTCCGTGATGATTCGATGATGATTCAATAAAAGTGTCGTGATTCAGGTTGAGTGCCGCGTTACTTGCCGCCGAGAAGGGTCAGCAACACGGCGTTCTGGATATGCATCCGGTTTTCGGCCTCGTCCATGATGAGGGAGGCGGGGCCATCCATCACCTGCGAGGTGATCTCCAGCTCCCGGTGCGCCGGCTGGCAGTGCAGCACATGCTGGATGCCGGTCCGGTCGAGCAGTGCCTGGTTGATCTGGTAAGGCATAAAGAGGTCTTTGACCTGCTCCATCGGGGTGTTGTCACCCATGGAGACCCAGGTATCTGTGTAGGCAACATCGAACCCTTCGATATCCGCCACGTCATCGCTGATGTGGATGGTCGCCCCCGACTTGGCCGCCAGTGCCTGCGCCTGCAGGAAGATCTGGGTATCCGGGCCGTGGCCTTTCGGGCAGATAAGGGTGACGTCGGTGCCGAGGGTCGCCCCCAGCAGCAGCAGAGAGTGGCTGACGTTGTTGCCATCACCGAGGTAGGCAAGCTTCACCTTCGACAGGTCGTCGTAGTGCTCGGCAATGGTCATAAAGTCGGCCAGCCCCTGACAGGGGTGGTAGAGGTTGCACAGGCTGTTCACCACCGGCACTGTGCCGTGCTCTGCCAGCTCGACCAGAGTCTGGTGATCGAACACCCGGGCGACGATGGCATCACACCAGCGCGACAGGTTGGCGGCGAAATCCTTCACCGACTCCCGCTTGCCCAGCGCGCCGTTTTGCTGATCCAGATAGACGCTGTGGCCGCCCAGTTTGGCGATGCCGATGTCGAAGGTGACCCGGGTGCGCAGGGAGGGCTTCTCGAACAGGGTGACCACGCTCTTGCCCGCCAGCGCCTGGCTGTACTTCTTCGGGTCGGCCTTGACCGCTTTGCCCAGCGCAATCAGCGCTTCAATCTGGGCTTTGTTCAGATCACTGTCTTTCAGAAGATGTTGCATCGGATGTTCCTTGTTCCGGTGGAGATCAAATAGCCACTTGAGTGCCGACGGCGCCGCCAGCCAGCAGCTTGAGCAGCTGATCCGGGTAGCGCCAGCTGGCGACACAGACCGGCTTGCCGAGTGTCTCGGCGGCGTGCAGGGCCGCTTCTACCTTGACCGCCATGCCGTCCGTGATCACCCCTTTCTCCATCAGATCCAGCGCGGTCAGCCTGTCGAGCTGGGGCACCAGCTTGCCCTTGCCATCGAGGATGCCGCTCACATCGGAGAGCATTACCAGATCGGCACCGAGCGCCTCGGCAATGGCGGTGGCCGCCTGATCCGCGTTGACGTTCATCAGCTGCCCCTCGGCGGTGATGCCGATAGAGCTCACCACCGGCAGGAAGCCCTGACCGAGGATGCCTGCTACCAGCGCCGGGTTGCCCGGCTTGCACTCGCCGACCGCGCCGAGATCCGGGTCGAGCTGGGTCACCTGACAGAGGCCGCCGTCGGCGAGGCAGAGCCCAACTGCCGGAATGCCAGTGGCGATCGCCTTGGCCATCATCTGCTTGTTGGCCGTCCCTGCCAGCGCCCCGGCAATGAAGGGGATCTGCTCGAACGGGGTTACCCGCAGGCCATTCTTCTTGGTGGAGGTGAGACCCAGCCCCTTGAGCAGGTCATCCACCAGACAGCCACCGCCGTGCACCAGCACCAGCGGACGGTGCTGATCATCGAGAAAGGTTTTGAGGGTGGCGAACAGGGCGGTCAGCGCCTCGTCGTTCTCGATAAGGGCACCGCCCAGCTTGATTACCAACGTCTGTTTGTCCATGTTCGAGATCCTTCCTAAGTCCTTAAATCAGGCCGGTGGCCGGTTCAAAACCAAATTTGATATTTATGCACTGCATGGCTTGCGAGGCGGCGCCCTTGAGCAGGTTGTCGATGGCCGAGACCACCACCAGCATGTTGCCCTGCTGTTGCCAGGCAATGTCGCAGTAAGGGGTGCCCGCTACGCCACGGATGGAGGGCATCTGGCCGGTGAGGCGCACCAGCGGCTTGCCTTCGTAAGCCTTGAGGAAGGCCTGATCCACCTGGGTGGGGGTGACGCCGTCCGCCAGCTGCACATAGATGGTGGCCAGAATGCCGCGCACATAGTTGCCAAGGTGGGGCTGGAACAGCACCTCCTTGCCGAGGTGGTGGCTGATCTCCGGCTGGTGTCTGTGATTGAAGGTGCCGTAAGGGTTGAGGCTCACTTCGCAGAAGCTGGTGTTGATGGCGGCCTTGCGCCCGGCGCCGGAAACCCCGGAGACGGCGTTGATGATCGGCTGCCACCCCTTGGCAATCAGGCCATCCTGCTGCAGCGGCTTGAGAGCACAGAGGGAGGCGGTCGGGTAACAACCCGGCACCGCAATCAGCTGGGCGGTAGCGATGGCATCGGCATTCCACTCCGCCAGGCCATAGACGGCCTGATCCAGCCACTGCTCGCTGTCGTGGGTGAAGCCGTAGAAGCTGTCGTAAAAGCCCTGATCCTTGACCCGGAAGGCGCCGGAGAGATCGAACACCGGCAGCCCCTTGGCGAGAAACTTGGGTGCGAGCTCGGCGCTCACCTCGTGGGCGGTGGCCAACAGTACCAGATCGGCCTGGGTCAGGATCCGGGTCATGCCATCGTCGTCCAGCGGCAGCAGCGGCTGATCGAGGGCTCCGACCCACTGGGGATGCAGGGAAGAGAAGCGCTTGTGGGCATCCTGACTGCCGGCGGAGACATAGAGGCCGAACAGTTTGAGTTGTGGGTGGTTCTGTACCAGTGCGGCCAGTTCGGCTCCCGCGTAGCCACTGGCACCGACGATAACGGTGTTAAGCATGTTGAATATTCCAAGTCAGAGTTCGAGATTCACAGCATGGCGCTGCAGTGCACAAGGGTGGTCGAGCGCCCCTTTGCACAAGTGCGGAGGGGCAATTCAGGCGGGTGTGTGTCGTCGGTTATAGATCAGGTGACAGAACATTAACTTTCCCTTACAACTAGAAGCCTTTGTTGATGAGCCAGATATTCAGGTAAAATTACAGAATATTCATGCACTCACTTTGCATTTGTATTTTCTAACAGAAACATTCCGGGGACGCAAGGAGGAGCTGATGGCCAATCTGGATTTTTTTTCACTTTATAAGAATATTATTGCGATTCCCTCTATCAGCAGCACGGATCCCAAGTGGGATCAGAGCAATGAGGCGGTGATCCGGCTGCTGGCCGACTGGTTCGGTCAGCTCGGTTTTCAGTGCGAGGTAACGGCGCTCCCCGATCTGCCGGGCAAGTTCAATCTGGTGGCGACGATTGGTCAGGGGGAGGGCGGTCTGCTGCTGGCAGGCCACACAGATACTGTGCCGTTCGATGAGGGGGGCTGGAGCAAGGATCCCTTCAAGGTGACCGAAGAGGGCAACCGCCTCTATGGCCTCGGCACCATCGACATGAAGGGCTTCTTCGCCTTTATCGTAGAGGCGCTCAAAGATATTGACCTCACCAAGCTCAACAAGCCGCTGCGCATTCTCGCCACTGCCGATGAAGAGACCACCATGGCGGGGGCCCGCGCCATCGCCGCGGCGGCCGAATTGAAACCCGACTACGCCGTGATTGGCGAGCCGACCGGACTGGTGCCGGTGGTGGCCCACAAGGGGCATATGTCGGAGGCAATCCGTATTACCGGCAAGAGCGGTCACAGCTCGGATCCCGCCAACGGCGTCAACGCCATGGAGATCATGCACAAGGCGATGGGGCAGGTGCTGCGCTTGCAGCAGGATCTGAAAGATCGCTACGCCGACCACCGTTTTGCCGTGCCACAGCCGACCCTGAACCTGGGTTACATTCAGGGCGGCGACAGCCCGAACCGCATCTGCGGCTGCTGCGAGCTACATATCGACCTGCGACCCACCCCGCAGGTGGGGCCGGATGAGCTGATGGGGATGCTCAAAGAGGCGCTGTCGCCCATCGAGATCCACCAGCCGGGCTGCCTGCATCTGCAACATCTGCACGAGCCTATTCCCGCCTATGCCTGCGCCGACGACTCTGTGCTGGTGCGCGAAGCTGAGAAGGCGAGCGGTCGCGCCGCCGAGTCGGTCAACTACTGCACCGAGGCGCCGTTTATCCAGCAGCTTGGCTGCGAGACCATAGTGATGGGTCCCGGTCATATCACCCAGGCGCACCAGCCGGATGAGTATCTCGACCTCTCCTTCGTCAAGCCGACCACCTCGGTGTTGCAGCACCTGATCAGACGTTTTTGCCTGTAGCGGCGGCGGTGAAAGGGGCGTAAAAACTGTAAGTAAGTTACATAACAAGCCGGTTGTGGAGTGGTGATGGAAATACATGTTCTGAATCGGCCTGTTATTTGACCTTGCGCAGACAATCTGGGTAGATTGTCACCCTAAGATGACGGAGCATATGTTGTAATCGCACAACAATAAGTGAGGTCGTCTAGCACCCCGGATGGGTGTCAGGCACCAACAAGATAAGGATGTGGAATGAACGAAAAGTACGCCGCACTACGCGCCAACGTAGGTATGCTGGGTCAGCTGCTGGGTAAATCCATCAAGGATCATCAGGGTCAGGCCTTTCTCGACAAGATCGAAACCATTCGCCAATTGGCCAAGTCCTCCCGCAAGGGCAATGAATCAGACCGGGAACGTCTGCTCGATACCCTGCGCACCCTGAGCGATGATGAACTGCTGCCGGTGGCCCGCGCCTTCAGCCAGTTCCTCAATCTGGCCAACGTGGCTGAACAGTTCCACACCATTTCCCGTCGCTGTGAAGAGCAGGTCTGCACCCCGGATCCGCTGGAGCAGATGTTCGACAAGCTGAAAGCCTCCAACCTGTCGCAAGAGGCCATCATTCAGGCCGTGCGCGAGCTGGATATCGATCTGGTGCTGACCGCTCATCCCACCGAGGTGACCCGCCGCACCCTGATCCACAAGCACGTACAGCTCAACGACTGCCTCGAGGCGCTGGAGCTTTCCGACCTGCTGCCCCGCGAGCGGGACAAGATCCTCAATCGCATCGAACAGCTCATCAATCAGGCATGGCACACCAACGAGATCCGCGAACAGCGCCCGACTCCGGTCGACGAAGCCAAGTGGGGCTTTGCGGTGGTGGAGAACAGCCTGTGGCCTGCCATTCCCGAATTCATGCGCAATCTGGACGAGCGTCTGCAACACCATCTGGGTGTGCGGCTGCCGCTGGATGCCGCGCCGGTCAAGTTCACCTCCTGGATGGGCGGTGACCGCGATGGCAACCCCTTCGTCACCGCCAAGGTGACTGCCGAAGTGCTGGAGCTGGGCCGCTGGATGGCGGTGAGCCTGTTCTACAAAGACATCAAGGAGCTCACCTCCGAGCTCTCCATGTCCGACTGTACCGACGCCGTGCGAGCTCGCGTTGGCGATCACCCCGAGCCCTACCGTGCGCTGGTGCGCGAGCTGCGTGAAGCGCTGCGCGAGACCAAGGAGCACCTCACCGCCAAGGTGCAGGGCCAGGCGAGCGAGAGCCAGGATCTGGTCAAGACCACCGCCCAGCTGCGCGAGCCGCTGGAGCTCTGCTACCACTCATTGCACGCCTGCGGCATGGGCAACATCGCCGACGGCATGCTGCTGGACGTGCTGCGCAAGGTCGCCTGTTTCGGCATTCATCTGGTCAAGCTCGATATCCGTCAGGATGGCGAGCGTCACGGGCTGGTCTTCTCCGAGCTGACCCGCTATCTGGGTCTGGGTGACTACGCCGAGTGGAGCGAAGATGACAAGCAGGCCTTCCTGCTCAACGAACTGAACTCCCGTCGCCCGCTCATTCCCCACGACTGGGAGCCGAGCGCCGAGGTGCGCGAGACGCTGGATACCTGTCAGGTCATCGCCGAGCACGACCCCGATGCGTTCGGTATCTACATCATCTCCATGGCCGGTGCGCCGTCCGATGTGCTGTCGGTGCAACTGCTGCTCAAAGAGGCTGGCTGCAAGTTCCGCATGCCGGTCGCCCCGCTGTTTGAAACCCAGGATGACCTGATGGCAGGCACCGCCGTGATGGAGCGTCTGCTCTCGGTGGACTGGTATCGCGGCTACATTCAGGGCCGCCAGTACGTGATGATCGGTTACTCCGACTCTGCCAAGGATGCGGGCATGATGGCCGCAGGCTGGGCCCAGTACGCTGCCATGGAATCCCTGGTGGGGCTGGCCGAAGCCAACAACATCCGCCTCACCCTGTTCCATGGCCGTGGCGGTACCGTCGGTCGTGGTGGTGCGCCTGCCCATCAGGCCATCCTCTCCCAGCCGCCGGGATCCCTGCGCGGCGGTCTGCGTACCACCGAACAGGGGGAGATGATCCGCTTCAAGTTCGGTCTGCCGAAAGTGGCGATCAAGAGTCTGGAGCTCTACACCAGCGCCGTGCTGGAAGGGAACCTGCTGCCGCCGCCCAAGCCGAAAGAGTGCTGGCGCGAGGTGATGGAACAGCTGGCCGCCGACTCCTGCGAGCACTACCGCAGTATCGTGCGCGGTCATCCGGACTTCGTCCCTTACTTCCGTGCCGCCACCCCGGAGATGGAGCTCGGCAAGCTGCCGCTCGGCTCCCGTCCCTCCAAGCGCAAGCCCAACGGCGGTGTCGAGAGCCTGCGCGCCATTCCGTGGATTTTCGCCTGGACCCAGAACCGCCTGATGCTGCCGGCCTGGCTCGGTGCCCACAAGGCACTGCAGCAGGCCATCGACGGCGGCAAGCTGGCGGTGCTGGAAGAGATGAGCGCCCAGTGGCCCTTCTTCCGCACTCGCCTCGAGATGCTGGAGATGGTGTTCCTCAAGGCGGACGTCTGGCTCGCCGAGTACTACGACACCCGTCTGGTGCCGCAGGAGCTGTGGGGTCTTGGCAAACAGCTGCGTCAGGAGCTCGCCGAATCCATCGAGGTGGTGCTGAAACTGAGCCCGCGCGGGGATCTGCTGGAGGATCAGCCGTGGATCAAGGAGTCCATCAAGCTGCGCAACCCCTACACAGACCCGCTCAACGTGCTGCAAGCCGAGCTGCTCAACCGCTCCCGCAACCACCCGGAGACCCTGCACCCCGAGCTGGACAAGGCGCTGATGGTCACCATCGCCGGTATTGCCGCAGGTATGCGTAACACCGGTTGATAGCCAGCCCAAGCCAGCAGGCTTCAGTTATATCCATCAAGCCAAAGGGCGCCGACAAGGCGTCCTTTGTTGTTTCTACTATCTTGCGGGTCATGTTGTTGTCGTAGTGGTTGTCTCTAACGGATTGCCGCTTCCAGCGCGGCTATCTCGCCGCCGCTGATAAGCGGCAAATTGCGGCTAATCTGCTCCACTGGCCAGTCCCACCAGGCGATGGCGTTGAGACGGGCGATGGTGTCGTCGTCGAAGCGGTAGCGGATCACTTTGGCGGGGTTGCCGCCGACCACGGCGTAGGCGGGCACGTCACCGGTGACCACCGAGCGGGCGGCGATAATGGCGCCGTTGCCGACTTTTACCCCCGGCATGATCAGGGCGTCATAGCCAATCCAGACATCGTTGCCGATGACGGTATCGCCCTTGTAGGGGAGGCTGCCCGGGGCGGGAGCGGCGCTCTCCCAGCCGTTGCCGAAGATAAAGAAGGGGTAGGTGGAGAAGCCGGAGGTCTGGTGGTTGGCGCCGTTCATGATGAACTTCACCCCGCGGGCGATGGCGCAGAATTTGCCGATGATGAGCTTGTCGCCGATGAAGGGGAAGTGGTAGAGGACGTTGCGCTCGAAGCCCGCCGAATCCTCCGGGTCGTCGTAATAGGTGTAGTCACCCACCTCGATATTGGGCCCCTTGATGGTGTTTTTGATAAAGCACACCTGGGGGAAGCCGTTCATGGGGTGGGGATTGGCGGGATCGGGTCCGTGCATCCGGGCTCCTTGGATGGGCCGGGCTAGAGCGCCGGGAAGTAGCAGGCGCTCATGTCGATGGGGTGATCGGGGCAGTCGGGCAGATAGAATTGCCAGCCCGCATCGGAGAAAGCGCGCAGTTCGGTCTCGACAAACTTGATGGCGAGGCTCAGGGCCTGCAGGCTGTCGATGCCGTAGATAAAGGTCTTGTCGCTCAGCCCCGCCAGCTTCACCTTGCAGCGCCAGTCACCGCCAGCCGAACGTGGATCCGGCTCGGGGGCCTTGATGGCGATCTTGAGGGTGAGCTGTTCCCCTTCGGTGCTGATGGCGTCGAAGCGGGCGGTAACGATGGCGTTTTTCATCTGGCGATTCCTTTTCCGTGGTACAGCCCCTGCGGTTGCGGGTGGCTGGCTCCCTGATGGCTGATGAGGTGAAAACTGGACTCAGGACGGCCAGCGTAAATGAACTTGTGAGTTGAAACAATGGGATATGCGTGACCGGGTGAGGGGGCTTTCGCCGCCGTGAGCGAGCGCAGTGGCGGGAGTTGCAACGCGCTGGCCACCTGTGGTGGCCGAGAGGCTGGCAGGCTGCTAGATGTAAAGGATTGTTGGCTGTGGCCGCAGATTTTTCTGTTCTGCCGATGAGGGCGCGTGAGTCCTCTTGAGGCAGAATATCTCCCCCCTGTTTGACGTTGAAGTACAGGAGTCTCCGTGGCGCTTTCGGTAACCCAGCTTTATGAAGTGATGGCCCAGCTGCCAGATCCCGTCTTTATTCTCAGTGAAGATGGCTATTACGTGGAATATATCGGCGGCATGGAGCAGCAATCCTATCACGATGGCAATCCGCTGGCGGGCAAGCAGTTGGCCGATGTGCTGCCACCCGAGATGGCCATGTGGGTCAAGGCGCAGGTGGCCGAGTCGCTGGCAAGCGGTCAGGTGCGGGTGGTGGAGTATGAGCTCTCCGCCGCCGAGGTGGGGGGGATCAATGCTGCCGCCGGGCCGCAAGGGATACAGCGTTTCGAGGGCAAGATTGCGCCGCTGCCCTCCCTCTATGATGGCAAGCGGGCGGTGGCCTGGGTGACCCGCAATATCACTCGCCAGTACGAGTTGCAGCAGCGACTGCTGCGCCAGAGTGAAACCGACCAGCTGACCGGCCTCTACAACCGCCGGTTCTTCTTTGAACACTGCCAGCCGTTGCGGGCAGGGGAGGCGCCTTGCGGCCTCATCATGCTCGACATTGATCACTTCAAGCAGCTCAACGATCGCTACGGCCACCAACAGGGAGATCGGGCCTTGCAGCGCTTCAGTAGTTGTATCGATGCCCTGTTGCGGGCGGATGACCTCTTTGTGCGCAGCGGTGGCGAGGAGTTTCTGATCCTGCTGCCGCGGATCGATGAAGCCGGTTTGCAGCAGATGGCGGAGCAGATCCGCGCCGCCGTCGAAGCGCTGCCTGCCGATCCGGTCGCCATCACGGTCAGTCTGGGCACAACCCTGGTGCAGCCGGAGGAGGAGATCAATCAGGCGCTGGCCCGGGCCGACGAGTGGCTCTATCGTGCCAAGCGGGCAGGCCGCAACCGGGTGGCGCACTGCCCGGCAGGTTGAGAGTGCCACCCCGGTCGCTGTGGGAAATAGCCTGCGCTTTTACCCTGAATAAATTGGCTGACATCACTGTCAATTAGTAGAAAAGTTGGCCGTATTATTTAACTCATATTCCACAGCTTAAGGTGTTAATATTATCGGCCTGATCGCTGGTCTTATTTGTGTTGTTGGGCAACAGCATGAGGTTTTATCGGTATGTTATCAAACAGGCGTGAATCTGGTTTTGGGTGACGAATGTGATACATCCTGTTGTCTTTTGAAACATTCCGATTCAAACAGTCATGAATTATTAACCTTGACCCGGATAGCGATTTCAACGATGGTAGCGTGGCAGCTCCGTTTCTCTCCAGTGGCCCTGTTGGCCGCTGGCGGCGTTGTTTTTTCATGTGCATGGCGATATGCAAAGACATATCTCCAGCCTGTTATTCGGGCCAATAAAAATAATGATGACAGACTAATAAGGTATATATTGCAATGAGTGTTTCTATTGCTGAAAAGAGTAACTCTGTTTCAAAATTGAAATGGGAGAAAAGCGATTCGGTATGGACCATGGGCCTATATGCCACTGCTGTCGGTGCCGGTACGTTATTTCTCCCTATTACTGTTGGCAGTAATTCGCCGGTTATTTTGCTGTTTATTTTATTGCTGGCTTTTCCACTCTCTTATTATTCCCACCGGGCATTGAGCCGCTTTGTGCTCTCCAGCTCCCATCGGGAAGGGGATATCACCCATGTGGTGGAGGAGCACTTCGGTGCCAAGGCGGGCAAGCTGTTGATGCTGGTCTATCTGATGGCCTTCTACCCCATCATTCTGGTCTACAGCATCTCCATCACCAATGCGATCCAGAGCTTTGTGGTGCACCAGCTGGGGGATGCCGAGTTGCCGCGCGGCTTGCTGGTGCTGGGGGTGATGCTGGGTCTGCATCTGATCCTGCTGGCCGGCAAACAGATCGTGGTGTCGGCCATCAGCGTGCTGGCACTGCCGATGGTCGCCTTTCTGATTGGCCTCTCTATCTATCTGTTGCCCCAGTGGAGCCTCTCCTATTTCAGCGAGAGTCAGGCGGTGGAGTGGCGTGATCCGGCGTTCTGGAAATCCCTCTGGCTGATCGTGCCGGTGATGGTGTTCTCCTTCAGCCATGCGCCCATTATTTCTTCCTTCAGCGCGGCGCAGAAAAAGCGTTGTCAGGAGAGTGCCGACCTGCGCGCCAAGCGGATCATCAAGTGCAGCAGCATGCTGATTTGCGGCAGCGTGCTCTTTTTCGTGGTGAGCTGCGTGATGAGCCTGAGTCAGGCGGAGATGACGCTGGCCCGCACCGACAATATCTCCGTGCTGTCGGCGCTGGCGAACAAGTTCTCCAATCCGCTGATCGCCTATGTGGGGCCGCTCATCGCCATTCTGGCCATGTCCAAATCTTTCCTCGGCACCTCCATGGGGGTGAGCGAGGGGACGGTGAGCATGGTGAGCGGTGCCTGTCAGGGGCTGGGGCTCTCCCTCAAGGAGTCGACCATCGCTCGGGTGTCATCGGTGATCCTGTTTATGGTGACCGCCGTCATCACCTATCTGAACCCCAACGTGCTCGACATCATCGAGCGCGTCAGTGGCCCGCTGATCGCGGTGATCCTGTTTCTGCTGCCAGCCTGCTCCATCTATCGCTTGCCCGCACTCAAGCGTTATCGCGGGCCGAGTACCCTTTTTGTGTTGGTGATGGGGCTGCTTGCCATCTCGGCCCTTATCTACGATCTGCTTTGACCGGGCGGTATCCCGCACAAATCAAAAAGGGCGACCATCTGGTCGCCCTTTTTCTTTGCCTCGGATTTAGCCGAGCAGGCCGCTGGCGCTCTGGCCCGCCATCAGTAAGCCGATGGCCAGCACGCTGAACCAGACCAGGGTTGCGCTTACCAGCAGATAGCCGCTGGCAACGAACAGACCGTCCCGCTGCAACATGCCGGTGGCCAGCAGCAGGATGGCCCAGGCAGGCATGGCGTTGGTGAACGGGATGGCGCCCAGGGGCAGCATCAGCAGCAGGGCGGCCAGCATGATCAGCAGGCCGTTGCAGCGGTTGACCGTGTTGCTGCCGGTCAGCACCAGCAGGCGCGGGCGGATAACGCGATCGACCCGGGCCAGCAGATCCGCCCCCTTGTGCAGGGTCGTCTTGAGCTGGTCGGCAGCGAAGCGGCGCTCCATCAGCATGGCGGGCAGCCAGGGCACCCGATTGAGGGTGATGCCGATCCCGATAAAGAGGATCAGCAGGCCAAACGGGGTGCTGACCCCGGGAATGGAGACCGGCAGCAGGAAGGGGACGGTGAGCAGCACGCAAAACAGCAGCATGCCCTGCTCGCCCACCAGCGCGAGCATCTGGCGCAGGCTGATGTGGCTCTCGTCGATGGCGTGCGCGGTGGCCCGCAGGGTATCCGCGAGGGTAGTTTTGGGGTCGTTGAGTTGCGCGGCAACCATTCCCTGATGTCCTTTTGAGTGGTGATAACGGGTCCCGATGACCCGATTTGGCGCCAGCATACGTGGCAGAGGTTAACCGTCGATGAATGGTGGCGGGGCGCATAACGGCGCCAGTGGGGCGGTGCGGCAGGGTTCAGGCGAGAGGGAAATCCCGCGATGAAAGTGATCCGGTACAGCCGCCGTTTAGGATGTGCCTAGGACGCCTCTGGTATGCTTTCTGCACAATCACACAGGGAGCAGGGGATGATGATGAAGAGAGCCGGGATAGTGATGATGGGGCTGTTGCTGCCACTGGGGCAGGCCTGGAGTAGCGAGGCCGCGACCACATCCGGTTGGCAGGTGACGCCATTTTTCGGCTACAGCTCAGCCATCGACTTCGAGAAGAGTGACGATGTGGTGCAGCCGGTGCCGCTTTCTGCATCGTTTGATTCACTGCAGGGACAGAGCTCCGGCAGCTGGGGCCTCTTTATCAGCAAGGAGGTGGATGATCCCGGCATGATTGAGCTGCTCTACAGCCATCAGTCCACCACCCTCTCTCCCGACCAGCCTGACCGCCTGACGGTGGACACCCTGCACTTTGCCGGTGCGCTGACCCTCTCTGACAACCTGATGGCGCCCTACATCGGCGCCGGGATCGGGGTGACCCGCTTTGCCGCCTACGACAGCGAGGTGACCCCTTCCATGTCGCTGGCGCTCGGGGTGCAACCGCGCCTCGCCGAGCATCTGGCGCTGCGGGCTGAGGTGCGCGGTTATGGCTCGCTGGTCAACGACAACAACCAGTTTCTCTGCAACCCGGAGCAGTGCGTGTTCAAGGTACGCGGGGAGCTGGTGACCCAGTGGCAGGCCAATATCGGTCTTACCTTCCGCTTTTAGGTGGGGGGATTTCCCCCCATAAAACAGGGGCCCCTGGGCCCCTGTTTCAGCAGCAATGTTCCGCAGTGACCGGCAATCAACCGGCAGCTCTTCACGCCTCTTTATTAGTCGGCGTCGCCCATACCGCGCAGTTTCTACCCGCCTCCTTGGCGCCATAAAGCGCCTGATCCACCCGTTTGAACAGCGAGACGGCCGGCTCCCCGGGCTCGCGGATCCCCATCCCCAGACTGACCGTCATGGTATGGGTCGGGTCGGGGGCTATGGTGCGGGTCGCAGTGAGCAGGGTGTTGGTCAGTTGCTGCAAATCGGCTTCGTGAGCGACGGGCAGCAGCAGGGCAAACTCTTCACCACCGACGCGGGCCGCCAGCGCACCCGGTGGGCAGTGCTGTTGCAACAGCTCGCCAAACTGCTGCAACACCCGATCCCCGATATCGTGGCCGTAGTTGTCATTGATCAGCTTGAAGTGATCCAGATCCAGCAGGATGAGGGCGTGGCAAATCCCCTGCTCCAGAAACAGCTGCTGATGAAAGTAGCGCCGGTTTGGCAGTCGGGTCAGATCGTCGAACAACGCCTGCTGTCTGAGCTGGGTATTGATGTGGAAGAGGTGGTGCATGGTGCTCAGGATACCGATGCTGCTGAGCAGGATGCCGCTGGAGCGCAGCAGATCCTCGGCATAGATGGCGAGCCAGAGTGGCTGCGCCACCAGTTCATCCATGATGTCGGCGGTGGCCCCCATGATCCACAACATCAGACCGCAGGAGAGCATGCGGTAGGTGTGGGTGGGCAGGTGGGCGCACTGCACCACCCAGAACAGGAACAGCATGGTGAGCCAGTTGATCACCTCGAAGCCAAAGCTGACGGCGTAAAAACGCTCGTAAGGGAAGTGGGGCAACAGCAACAGATGAAGGGCCATGATGGCCAGCATCACTATCCCCAGCAGCGCGATGTGGGCGCGATGCTCCCGGTCGAGATGACGGTAGTGGGAGAGGCTGATGTCGAGACGATCGAACTGCATGGTGTTCCTCGGATTGGGACTGCCATCAGGTTGCAAACAAGAGGCTGCGTAATGGCATGCCGTGGTCGGATAACAGGAAACGGCTGGTCTGTCAGTGTAAACGAGCGGGCCCGCCGCGCGCGATATCGATAACGTCAGCTTGTGGGCTGGCTCAGGGTTTGCGCACTTCTGGTGCGTGAAGTATCGGCTGCCCTGCGACAGGGCGACCCTGGGCAGGTTAGCGCAGTTCATGCGCCAAATTGGTGCGTTGATGATGCGCAATCTCATTAATGCCATGATTTAAAAGGATTTTAATTTGTGGCCCGCTTTATGCTTTTTACATGTCAGACGGTCTCTTGCGGTCATCGATGGCAGACGCAGTGATGAGGAAGTGGCAAGAGACATCCCCGTGCAGGGCGCGGGTGTGATTCTGGCGGGTTGCAGCAACACCTTGCGGTTCGCCACAGATTCAATCAGGGAAACGGAGCCGGTCTTGTACCGGTACGACAGGGAAGGAGAGTGCTCTATGGTCAAAAAATGGATGATGGCGGGTCTGACGATGTTGCCTGCCTTGCTGGTTACCCCAAGTTGGGCCGAAGAGGTCGCTCAGGTACAGGCTGCGGTGGCTCCGGTTGCCGCCATGACAATCAACAAGGGTGACAACACCTGGATGCTGCTCTCGGCGGCCCTGGTGATCCTGATGTCGATCCCCGGTCTTGCCCTCTTCTACGGTGGTCTGGTGCGGGCCAAAAACATGCTGAGTGTGCTGATGCAGGTCTTTACCCTGTTCTGCCTTATCTGCGTGCTCTGGGTGATCTACGGCTATTCGCTGGCCTTTACCGAGGGGGGCAATTTCTACGGCTCCTTCAGCAAGGTGCTGCTCAAGGGGGTGACACCTGACTCCATCGCCGCCACCTTCAGCAAGGGTGTCGGGATCAGCGAGCTGATCTATGTGGTGTTCCAGGGGGCCTTTGCCGCCATCACCTGCGGCCTTATCGTGGGGGCGTTTGCCGAGCGCATCAAGTTCGCTGCCGTGCTGCTCTTCTCGGTGATCTGGTTCACCTTCGCCTATATCCCGCTGGCTCATATGGTGTGGTACTGGGCGGGTCCGGATGCCTATACCAGCGCCGAGGCTGCAGCAACTGCGACCGCCACTGCCGGTTATCTGTTCCAGCATGGTGCGCTGGACTTTGCTGGCGGCACTGTAGTGCACATCAACGCCGCCGTGGCGGGTCTGGTGGGCGCCTATCTGGTGGGCAAGCGTCTGGGCTACGGTCGTGATCCCATGACCCCCCACAGCCTGACCATGACCATGATCGGCGCCTCCCTGCTCTGGTTCGGCTGGTTCGGTTTCAACGCGGGCTCCGCGCTGGAAGCCAACGGTATCGCCGCACTCGCCTTTATCAACACCTGGGTGGCGCCGGCTGCGGCCGCGCTCTCTTGGACCTTGGCAGAGTGGGTGATGAAGGGACGTCCCTCCCTGCTGGGGGCGGCATCCGGTGCGGTGTCCGGTCTGGTGGTGATCACCCCGGCGGCCGGTTTCGTCGGTGTGGGCGGTGGTCTGGTGATGGGCCTGATCAGTGGTGTGGCGGGTCTGTGGGGGGTCCACGGTCTCAAGCGCCTGCTGGGTGCCGATGACAGTCTGGACGTGTTTGGCGTACATGGGGTGTGCGGTATTCTCGGCGCCCTGCTGACCGGCGTCTTTGCCAGCCCGGATCTGGGCGGCACCGGGGTGTGGGACTATGTCACCAATCAGGTTGCCGAGGGTTACTCCATCCTGACTCAGGTGAAGATCCAGGCTATCGGGGTCGGTGTCACTCTGCTCTGGTCCGGTGCCGTGGCGGCGATTGCCTTCAAGGCGGTCGACATGCTGGTGGGTCTGCGAGTGAACGGTGATGCCGAGCGGGAAGGGCTGGATGTCACCTCCCACGGCGAGAAGGCTTACAGCATGTAATCCCGAATGCCAGACAACAAAAAAACCGCCGGGATCGGCGGTTTTTTTATGACTCGAAAGCTGCAAAGCCTGAGTTCACACGCTTAGTTCACGACGGCCACGTTGATGCTGCCATTGCCCTGAGTCATGCGTACACGGGCGCCCGGGGTGAAGGTGGGGCTGGCTTTCTGCACGACCACGATGGCTTCGCCGTTCTCTTTCTTGATCTCCAGCTCGACGCCGTCGACCTGATTCATCTTGTTGCCGATGGCGTTGCCTGCCGCAGCACCTGCGATGGCGCCGCCTGCGGCTGCGATGTCGCGTCCGGTGCCGCCACCGACTGTGCTGCCCAGCAGGCCACCGACCACGGCGCCGCCAATGGTGCCAATCAGGGAGTTCTCATCGGCCTGGATCTTCACCGGGCGGGTAGAGATGATGGTGCCGTAGCTGACGGTCTGCACCTGTTTGGCGCGGTCCTTGGTGTAGACATCGCCAGAGTAAACGTCACTGTTGGCGCATCCGGTGATGGTGGTTGCTGCCAGCAGGGCAATAAGGGTCATACGCTTCAACATGGTGGGCCTCCTGGGCTGCACGTAATTTGAACAATCCGGTTGATGAGTGAACTTTACTCCAACCCCGTCACACATGAAATCGGCAAAATGTAACCAATTATGCGTTCTGTAACCGGTTTTGTCCTTGAATCGCAGCTGTACCGGAGAGGGTTTTAACCAGCAGCAGACGGTCTTCTCCGGGGCCGAAATAGTCGGCTATTTCCGCCTGCAATGTGTAACCGAGCCGGTAGTAGAGGCGCTGGGCCGGATTGACCGGATCGACCGTGAGCCGCAGTTCGCTGATCTGCAGCGCCTGCTGGTTGGCCTCCATCTGGCGCATCATCCGCTCCGCGAGGCCGAAACCGCGCGCCTCGGGCAGCACCGCCAGCGAGAGCACCCAGCCTTGCGACCGCTCCTGACCGAATCCCCCCAGTACATACCCCACCAGCTGCCCCTCGTATTCGGCCACCAGCAACAACTCGGGCCACAAATCCATCGCCTGACGGAAGAAGAAGGCGGGATAGACATCTTCGCCAAACACCTTGGCATCGATCTGCCAGATGGCGTGCATGTCATGGTGGGTAGCGGTGCGTAGCAGGGGCGGGTTGTGGTGCATCAGGGCTCCATTGGCAGCAAACGGATCGGCAACGCCGCTGACCTTGGGGTCAACGGCAAAAAAGGAGTCATAGGGTAGTGGTCATCCCCTGCCGGATGCAAGGGATTGGCGGTTATGGCGGCAGGGGGCGGCTCTGGGGCAGTTTGGGGGCCTTGCGAAAGCCGTCGAGCAGGTGGCGGAGGGTGAGCCAGGGGTGGCGCAGCAACATGCGCGGGCCGCTCCACTTCATCACCTGCTGGATCTGTTTGCGCATCGCCGGTGCGTAGCAGTGGATATTGCAGTTGGCACAGGTGGGTTTGTGGCCGTGGCCATAACGGCAGCGACGCAGGCGCTGATGGGCGAAATCCCGCAACTGGCGACAGTGGCGGCAATGGGGATCCTGATGATGGTGCTGGCAGTAGAGGCGGATCATGGCGCTGACCGTCTGCTGCTCGCGCATGAGTCTGGGATGGTCACTCGCCTTTTTGCTGGCTGCGGCGTGTGAGCCCCGGGCTGGGCTGGCATGATGACTTTTCATGGCCGCCATTCTCCTGACCTGCTCGCTTTGGGTGTTGATACAGGTCAAAAGGGGGGATAAAAAACAGGGCCCGCAGGCCCTGTGTCATCAGATGAGGCTGGTTGCCTGCTCCAGCCAGGCGAGATCCTCGCCTTCGAGCAGCGGGCTCAGGCGGCGGAACACCTCGACATGGTATTCGTTGATCCAGCGGAATTCGGCCGGGCTCAGCAGGCTGCGGTCGATCAGGCGGGTATCGAACGGCACGTAGGTCAGACGCTCGAAGCCCAGCATCGGCAGCTCGCCAACCTGTTCCAGCTCGGTCACGACTACCAGGTTCTCGCAGCGGATGCCGAAGCCATCTTCACGGTAGTAGCCCGGCTCGTTGGAGAGCACCATGCCCGGTTGCAGGGCAACCATGCTCCCTTTCGGCGCGATGCGCTGGGGTCCTTCGTGGACACTCAGGAAGTGGCCGACGCCGTGGCCGGTGCCGTGGTCGTAGTTGTAACCGGCTTGCCACAGCGGCATGCGGGCCAGCACGTCGAGCTGGATCCCGGCGGTACCACGGGGGAAGCGGGCCTGATCCAGCGCGATATGGCCTTGCAGCACCCGGGTAAACATCGCTTTCTGCTCGTCGCTCACCTCACCCACCTTGATGGTGCGGGTGATGTCGGTGGTGCCATCCATATACTGGGCGCCGGAGTCCAGCAGATAGAGGCTGTCCTGGCCAAACGCGCGCGGGGTGCCGTTGGTGTGGTGGTAGTGGCACATGGCGGCGTTGGGGCCGAGCGCGGAGATGGTATCGAAGCTCGGCTCGACGTAGTGCTCTTGCTCGCGGCGGAACGCTTCCACCTGATCGGCCAGGGTGCCTTCATCCACCCCTTCGAACTCGCCGGAGGCGACCAGCCGATCCAGCCAGGCGAGGAAGCGGGTCATGGCCACGCCATCGCGCAGGTGAGCGGCACGCATGCCGGTCAGCTCGATCTCGTTCTTGCACGCTTTCGGCAGCATGGTGGGGTCTTGCCCTGCCACCAGAATGGCGCCCGCCTCTTCCATGACGAGCTGGGTCCAGGCGTTGGCGCTGTCCGGATCGGCCAGCACCTTCTGCTGATCTTCACCGATGCGTTGCAGCACATCGCCCAGCTTGTCGATGGGGTAGACAGAGACATCCTGCCCCACGTGTTGGGTGAAGGCGAAGCAGTCAATTTTGTCGGTATCGACGAAGAAATCCATGCTGGTGTTGGCGTAGAGCACCGCAAAGCCCAGCACCACCGGCAGCCGGTCGATGTCGCGGCCACGCAAGTTGAGCAGCCAGTTGATGGGCTCGGCCTGGGTCAGCAGCACGGCATCCAACCCGCGCTTGCGCAGGTCGGCCGCCAGCTGTTCACGTTTGGACTGGCTGGACTGGCCCGCCAGCTCCTCGCTGTAGAGGATGACCGGGCTCTTGGTCGGCTCCGGGCGATCGCTCCAGTTCAGGTCGATGGGGTTCTGCTCGACCCGCACCAGCTCGATACCGCGATCGGCCAGCACGGCTTTGGCATTCTTGTACCAGGTCAGGCTGTGCAGGCGGGCATCGAAGCCGACCCGGGAGCCTGACGGCAGCTGTTCGGCCAGCCACTGCACATGAGGATTTTCAATGAGGTGGAGGAATTCGAACAGTTCGGCGGGAGTTTGCATCCGCGCCTGCACCGTATAGCGACCATCGACAAAGAGGGCTGCTCGCTGGGCCATGATGATGGCGACTCCGGCAGAGCCGTTGAAACCGGTGATCCAGTCAAGCCGCTCGGCATAGGCGGGGATGTACTCGCCGAGGTGCTCATCATCGTGGGGGACGATAAAGGCGTCCAACTCCTGCATGGCCAGCTCGGCCCTGACTTGGGCGACGCGGGTTTCAATTATCTCGAAATTATTCATGTCGTTAGTGCCAGATGGTTGCTATATGAGTGTTCAGTTTTTATGGCCGCTGGCCAGGATCCGCTTGATCGACTGACCCGCTGCTTCGATATGCTGCCTGAGCAGCACCACCGCCTCGTGCTTGCGCCGGGCGCGGCACAGTTCCAGCAATTGGGCGTGTTCACGCTCCGCCTTGTCCACGCCGTCGCTGGCAAACAGCAGCTCGAAGCGGACATAGCGGTCACAGCTCAGATTGATCTGGGCGATCAGTTCAAGTGCCTGGGGGCGACCGGCTGCCTGATAGAGGGTGGCGTGAAAGCTGTGGTTCAACTCGGCCCAATGTTCGATCTGGGTGCCTGACTCCAGGGCATGATCAAACTGGGCGAGGATCGCCTCCGCTTGCGCGAAGGTGGCTTCCGTCATCTTGTCGACGGCGTGAAACAGGGTATCGGCTTCCAGCAGCGCTCGCAAATAAAAGAGCTCTTCGATGGCCGAGGCGTCCAGCATGGTGACCACGGCGCCGCGATGGGCTTCGAACTTCACCAGCCCCTGCGCTTCCAGCTGCATCAGGGCTTCGCGTACCGGGATGCGGCTCACGGCCAGCTCTTTGGCAATGGCATCCTGACGCAAGGGGGCGCCAGCGGGGAACTCCCCACGGAGGATCCGGCCACGGAGGTTTTCCATCACCATCTGGGTTCGGGTCTTGTAGGGTGGGGTCATGGTCGGGTCACGATTGGGCGTTACAGAATTGTATATTGTATAAAGTTTGGCTGAATCTAACCTGTCACAATAGGCAAAGGCAAGGTTTTGGCCCCTTTAACGGGGGCGATGGCGGCGTTCGGGACCGTCACAAAAACAAAAATGCCGGTCAGCGTGGCTGACCGGCATGATGTCACTGATACGAAGCGAGCCTGTTACAGCTGCGGGCCTGCCGCAACCAGACGTTTGCCTTCATCGTTATCGGTGAAGCGCTCGAAGTTCTTGATGAAGCGCCCTGCCAGATCGACGGCCTTGGCATCCCACTCGGCCTTGTCGGCGTAAGTGTCGCGCGGGTCGAGAATGGCCGGGTTCACATCGTGCAGCGCGGTCGGGATCTCCAGATTGAAGATCGGCAGCACCTTGGTCTCGGCCTTCTCGATGGAGCCATCCAGGATGGCGTCGATGATGGCGCGGGTATCCTTGATGGAGATGCGCTTGCCGGTGCCGTTCCAGCCGGTGTTGACCAGATAGGCTTCTGCACCTGCCGCTTCCATCCGTTTCACCAGCTCCTGACCGTACTTGGTCGGGTGCAGGGAGAGGAAGGCTGCGCCGAAGCAGGAGGAGAAGGTCGGAGTCGGCTCTGTGATGCCGCGCTCGGTACCGGCCAGCTTGGCGGTGAAGCCAGACAGGAAGTGGTACTTGGTCTGCTCCTTGGTCAGCTTGGAGACCGGGGGCAGTACGCCGAAGGCGTCGGCAGTCAGGAAGATCACCTTGGTGGCGTGACCTGCCTTGGAGACCGGCTTGACGATGTTGTCGATGTGATAGATGGGGTAGGAGACGCGGGTGTTCTCGGTCTTGGAGCCATCATCGAAGTCGATGGTGCCATCGGCAGCAACGGTGACGTTCTCCAGCAGCGCATCGCGACGGATGGCGTGATAGATGTCCGGCTCGGCCTCTTCGGAGAGCTTGATGGTCTTGGCGTAGCAGCCCCCTTCGAAGTTGAACACGCCGTGGTCATCCCAGCCGTGCTCGTCATCGCCGATCAGCTGACGCTTGGGATCGGTGGAGAGGGTGGTCTTGCCGGTGCCGGAGAGGCCGAAGAAGATGGCGACGTCGCCGTCCTGACCCACGTTGGCGGAGCAGTGCATGGAGGCAATGCCGCGCAGGGGCAGGAAGTAGTTCATCATGGAGAACATGCCCTTCTTCATCTCGCCACCGTACCAGGTGCCACCGATGAGCTGCATCTTCTCGGTCATGTTGAAGGCAACAAAGTTCTCGGAGTTGAGACCCTGCTCCTTCCAGTTCGGGTTGGTGCACTTGGCACCGTTCATCACCACGAAGTCAGGCTTGAAGGTTTTCAGCTCTTCATCGCTCGGACGGATGAACATGTTTTTCACGAAGTGTGCCTGCCAGGCCACCTCGGTGATGATGCGCACGGCCAGGCGGGTATCCGGGTTGGCACCGCAGAAACCGTCGACCACAAACAGGCGCTTGCCGGAGAGCTGTTTGGTGACCAGCCCTTTCAGATGTGACCACACTTCCGGGGTAATGGCTTTGTTATCGTTTTTACCCTGGTCAGACCACCACACAGTATCCTGGGTAGTGGCATCTTTGACGATATATTTATCTTTCGGGGAGCGACCGGTGAAGATACCGGTGTTTACGTTGACGGCGCCCAGCTCGGTCACCACACCGCGCTCGAACCCTTCCAGGTCAGGGCGTGTCTCTTCCGCGAAAAGCTGCTCGTAAGAGGGGTTGCGAACGATTTCTTGGCTGTTTTTGATGCCGTACTGGTCCAGTCCTAATTGTTGGGCCAGGGTGGGTTCTGCCACGATTGTCATTGTATTCTCCTGGGTTCAGAGGTTGGTAGGGTTCTATCTGACGGTCATCCTATCACTTAGGTGGTAGAGTTTAGCGATCGCCATCAAACTTTATAAAATAGGGTATTTTTTTGTTATTAAAGTTAAAGGCGGGTTTTGCCCGCCTTTAATTAGTGTAACTGGTTTGCATCATTGCCGGGAGCCCTGCTGAACAGGGTTTCGACATCGATCCCATTAAATTGGTACTGGGCGCCGCAATAATCACAGTGCATGTCGATCTTGCCGAGCTCCTGCACCATCTCCATGACCTCTTCCTTTTCTATCTGCAGCAGAGCCCCTTCACAGCGCTCGCGGGAACAAGTGCAGCGGAACTCGACTGCCTGCGGATCGAACACCCGCACCTTGTCCTGATGGTAGAGACGGTAGAGGATCTCTTCTGCCTGCAGGCCGAACAGCTCTTCATCCTTGATGGTGCTGGTGAGCTGGGTCAGGTGATCGAAATCGTTGCTGTGATCCTCGCTCTGGGCGGGCAGCTCCTGCAGCATGATGCCGGCAGCGCGCGGCGCACCTTCGTGGTAGCCGGTACGGATCCACAGCTTGGTGGCCAGCTGTTCGGAGCGGGCGAAGTAGTGCTCCAGGCAGCCCGCCAGGGTATCGGCGTCCAGCGCGATGATGCCCTGATAGCGCTCGCCCTGCTCCGGGGTGATGGTGATGATCAGCTGGCCATTGCCAATCAGGCTCTGCAGCTTGCCATCGCTCGGCAGCTCCCCTTCATAGCGGGCCACGCCGCGCAGCTGCTGGTTGTTGTCACCGTTGATCACGGCCAGACGCACCGGGCCATCGCCCTGCAGTTGCACCGTGATGGAGCCTTCAAACTTGAGGGTGGCGGTCAGCAGGCTGGTGGCGACCAGCAGCTCGCCCAGCAGTTTTTGCACCTGCACCGGGTAGTTCTGGGCTTCCACTACGTGGCGGTAGGTGTGATCCAGCTGGACCAGCTCGCCACGCACTTCGTACTCTTCAAACAGATAGCGATACAGCAGATCTTGGTTGCTCATCATGTATTCCTGGCTTTTCGGTGAGGTAAATCGGGCGGGCTGGGGTTGATGCCAGCCCGGTATCAAATCGGGGTCGGTCAGTACTGTTTGACCTTGAGCAACTGGCGTCGCTCCTGCTTGTCGGGGCGGCGCTCGGGGCTGGGGGCAAACTGGCTGTTAAAGCGGCGCGCCTCGCTGTTCTCGGCCCGTTTTTTCAGGCTCTCGGCAGTCTCTTCATAGAGCTGCTGGGCCAGCGGGGCCGATTTGCGTTGCTCGCTCAAGGCCAGCACCCGCACTTCGCGTTCGTCCTGCCCCTGCCAGAAGCGGATCAGTGCACCCACTTCCACCTGTTTGCCCGGTTTGCTGCGCTGACCATTGTAGTGCACCTTGCCCCCGTCTATCTGATCCCGCGCAATGGAGCGGGTCTTGTAGAAACGGGCCGCCCACAACCACTTGTCGAGACGAACCTCGAGGGCACTTTCTGCATGATTGGGCATGAACAGGCTCCATAACGGGGAAAAGAGGTGGTCGATTATACCAGAGCACGGGGTCGGGATAGAAACCGGGCCGCCGCAGCGCGGGGCGCAAACCATGTCAAGGTGATGCAACATATGGGCAGTTTGCTGATTCACAAGGGAAAGCCGCTGCTTTATCGGGTATCCATGGGGGCTGGGAGGGGCCTTCATACCGCGCATATAACACTGCCGCCCCGGTTGGGGGCGGCAGCGTTCACATCCGTTGACCACGGCTCAGTCAGAAGTGATCGTGCTGATCCGGCTTCTTCTGGTCGTGGGGGCCTTCGCTGTGGGCGATGGCGGTGCGGATGAGATCAACCCCGGCGCGGATAATCAGCACCCCCATGTTGACCAGCTTGACGCAGACCCACATGAAGGTGATGAGCAGGATCAGCTTGAGCACGGTCTGGAAGGCTTCCAGGAAGTTCTGCTCCAGCTGGGCGGTCAGGCCGTTGGCGCTGGTCATCAGCCAGGTGTAGACCTCGCGCACGAACGGGATGCGGCTTGGCATCTCCAGTACATCCAGTGCGGCAGGAAGCGCCTGGAAGATGACGATGCTGCCGAACAGGATCAAAATGACACCGATGGCGATGCCGAGGAAAAAGCCGAACTGTCTCATGGAGGGCTCCAGCGTTTGCTGCATGAAATTGAAGATAGCCGCCAATAGTAGGGAGTGCCCTGCTTCATCGCAATCTTCCGTGCACCGCCAGCGCGGCGGGAACGGCGGCGCTCCGGCCGCTACCATTGCCCAACTATCTGATTTCTGGGAGGCTTGTCGCCATTGTGCATAGGGAAAGCAAATTGATGTCGAGAACCCTCTTTTTACTGTTGCTGACGCTGATTGCCGCTGTTCCTGCGGTGAGCGCCGAACCGGCGGCATCCTCGGCCCCCTCGGCGGCCGCCTGCGCCATCCGCCATCAGGGTCAACTGTTGCTGGTGCAGGATCGCATCTCCTCCCGCTACAGCCTGAGCGGTGGCTATATCGATGGCGGCGAGAGCCCGCAGCAGGCGGCACTGCGCGAACTCTATGAAGAGACCGGCTTGCAGGGGGAGGTGGTGCAGGAGTTGGGCCGCTGGCAGCGGGCGCTTATCTTCGCCTGCCGCACGCTGGAACCCATCGTCGCCCAGCAAGATTCCGATTTTGTCTCGCTGCTGAAGGCCCCCAATCTGGGCGGGGAGATCCTTAACGCCCGGCTGATCGCCATTGACCAGCTCCCCCGCGAGCAGCGCCGCTTCCCGGATCAGCTCGACTGGCTGCAATCCCGACTGGATAAGGTGCCCGAGAGCGAGGTGCGCTGGCAGGCCGATTTTGTGGCGCAGGGCAATGGGCTACATCAGGCCGAGATCCCGCTGATGCTGCGGCTGCAACAGTGGCTAGGGCCCGATGTCTGGTGGTTGTCGGTCAGCAATCTGTTTGGTTCAGGCGGCTTTCAGCTTGCCCTGATACCTTTGCTGCTCCCGCTGCTGGGGTGGCCGCGACTGCGCCAGCTGCTGTTCGCCATGCTCTGGCTCGGCTTGCTGGTGCAGGCGAGCAAGGAGGGGATTGGCTGGCCGCGCCCCTTCCATCTGCAACCGCTGCTGGCAACCCAGAGCGCCCAGGGCTTTGGCATGCCGAGCGGCCATACCGCCTCGGCCCTGCTGTTCTGGGGGGCGCTGCTTGGCTGGCTCTGGCCTGCCCGGTGCGGGCTGGCCTACTCGCTGGCACTGCTGCTGGCGCTGACCACTGGTCTGGCGCGGATCTGGCTCGGGGTGCACTTTATCTCCGATGTGGCGGCGGGGCTGCTGATTGGAGCCTTGCTGCTGGCGGTTCGCCCATACTGGCGGCTGGATCAGCGTTCATCCGCTTGGGGATTGCTGATCGCGGCTGCACTGGTTTGCGCTGGCCTGAGCCAGTCGGCCCATCTGGCCGGGATCGGGCTGGCGGCCTTCGGGCTCTGGGTTGGCGGTTTGCGCTCTCTGACTCGCGGCGGTTATCCCCCCATCCTGACCGGGGCGGTCACCCTGGCGGGGGGCGCGGTGATCGGGGCGGGACTCTGGGCTCTGCCGCTGCTGACCAGCAGTTCGCTGACCATATTGCTTGGTCAGTTTGTGCTCTTTTTCGGGCTGGGGCTCTGGTTGAGCGCTGGTCTCTGGTGGATACTCTCTTTCTTGAAATGCGACACACGACCCAAGGGCAACGGCTCTGACAAGGGAACTCTATGAATGTGAAAAAAGTGGATTTGGCCAAGATAACCCTCGGGGTGCTGTTTATCAGCCTCCTGATTATCTCCTGTTTCTTGGTGTTGCAGCCCTTCCTGCCTGCGCTGGTGTGGGCCACCATGATCACCATCGCCACCTGGCCGCTGATGCTGATGATGCAGCGGCTGTTGTGGGGCAAGCGTTCGCTGGCGGCCCTCTTTATGACGCTGGTGCTGCTGCTGATGTTTGTCATCCCGCTCTTTATGACGCTGGCCAATGTGGCGGAGAAGGCGCCCATGCTGATCGAGCTGGGCACCAGTATCAGCCAGTCGCCGCCGCCGGAGTTGCTCTGGCTGCAACAGATCCCGCTGGTGGGCGGCAAGCTCTATGAGTTCTGGCAGCAAATTCTGGCGAGCGGCGGTCAGGTGCTGTTTGCCAAGCTGGCCCCCTACTTTGGCCAGACCGCCCGCTGGCTGGCCTCTCAGGCCGGTAATCTGGGGCTGCTGTTCGTTCACTTCCTGCTGACGGTCGGTATCTGCGGCCTGCTCTACCACTCCGGTGAAGTGGTGGCGACCGGCATTCGCCGCTTCGCCCACCGGCTGGCAGGGCAACGGGGTGACAATGCCACCGTGCTCGCTTCACAGGCGATCCGCGCCGTGGCGATGGGGGTGGTGGTGACCGCGCTGGTGCAATCCTCGGTGGCCGGTGTCGGCCTGCTGATTGCCGGTATCCCCTACGCCATGATCCTGGTGGTGGTGATGTTCCTGCTGATCGTCGCCCAGATCGGCCCCTTCCCGGTGCTGCTGGCCTGTATCGGCTACCTCTACTGGAGCGGCGACACCACATGGGGAACCTTCCTGCTGGTCTGGTCACTGTTTGCGGGCACCATGGACAACTTCCTGCGCCCCTTCCTGATCAAACGCGGCGCCAATTTGCCATTGATCCTCATTCTGGTGGGGGTTATCGGCGGCTTGTTGACCATGGGGATCATCGGCCTGTTTATCGGCCCCGTGGTGCTGGCGGTGGGCTACACCCTGCTGGATGCCTGGATCAAGGAAGATGACCAACCGGCGGCCGCGGCGGTTGAACCGCCCAAGGCCGAGTGATGGTTCGGTAACAAGACGAATCAGTCACCATCGCTGATGCCAGGAGCCGCCCATAAGGGCGGCTCTTTTATTTTTGGCTATCGTGGTTTATGGCGATGGCGTCAGATTGGCTGATCCGCATCAAACTGCATTCACCACATATTAGAGTCTCATGTAGGTTCGATTAGCGAAGCGTAATCGGACGATCGAGATGCCGCCGTTCCGGTATTTCCGTGAATCAGCGGCATCTGAGAGAGGGGAAAGACGAGTGGTTGTTATAGCGGGAGAATTGATAGACACTAATTTCAGTTACTCAAAGCCAAGCTCGCGCCGCATGGTAGAAATAATCTGATTCCGTATGTTTACTAAAGAGATACCCAAGTCTGTCATTTGGGCTTTGCTCTGCGTTTCAAAATTAAATTGCCCCGTAATAAATGATTCCATCGTCATAGATGCTCTGAGCTCTGCCAGCATTTGAGGTTGAAGACGCATCATTTCTTGGTAGGTACTTTCAAACGCATCGAGTAAAAGTGTCAGATCTTTACTACAAACGATCCTTAAACTAATGAGTTCATTTGTCGTTTTTTGAAATCCCTCATTTATACTCTTTGTAAAGTCATGAAGAGTTTTTTGGTACTCGATTATGGCCTCTGGGGAAGTGTTAGACTCATAAAGTTTTCTTGTTGCATTAGGAAACGTTTCAGTTAAATATTGATCGTAGTCTTGTCCTGCTAGGCGAGCAGCCTCTTCGATTTTCTTAAAATATCCTTGATACTCAGTTTTTCTAGTGTCAAATAATTTCTCTTCACGCTCACGCTTAACTTTGTATTTGTGTAACAAAAGTGGAAAAAGTCCTGAGGATAAGAGAACCATAAATGCTGGGATAATAAATTTGGGCTCAATCCACATCAAGGTGGTAGAGCATACTTCCTCTATAGCCAATTTTCCTCCTAAGTACTAACACCCGTAGCACACAGTATTGTCGTTAAAACGAAGCCGCAAGGGAAATGTAGTTAATGTGTTTAGCGTATTATATTATCTCACCGATACGGAATCATTTGCTGAACCATTTTCCTTGGCGCATGAGCGACTGTTCTCTCCCACATGTTATGCGAACCATATTCGAAATTGCACCATTAGCGACATCATGATCCTTTTTGGTCAAAAAATCTTCTACGCAGAGTTTTGAACCGTGGAGAATCACATCTAAGTATCGCCGGAGTTCCACCTCATCAAGCGCCGTTGCTCTAAGCTGAAAAGGCTCATGCAGTGCGGCTTGAAGGAAAGCCGCACGCTCTATGTCTTTTTCTATAACCTCGAAGTCAGGACGGCTCAAGGGGATTGTAACCACAAAGTCAGCGAAACCACTTGCTATTGAAATGTTCAATGAATATACCCCATCACAAAATGAGGCCTGCATACGTAGAGCGTCAAATTTTATTTCTTTCATTCACTACTCGAGCGCAGAATTGATGTTCGTTAGTAAGATAGCAGTGATTATATGGAAGGCGATACTATCTGTTAATAGAGCCTTCCGTATAAAGTCGAATTACTAGGGTGGTTGTCACAAAAAATTTTAAAAATCAGGGTATTTTCACCTGTTTCTGGAACTGAACTCACTAGCTCCACTTCATTTTCTTGAAAAAGTCAGGAGTATGAGTTCGGTGAGATAATATTTAGCTCAGTTTGCCAAGATAAAGGGCTTCGGCGGGTCAGGGGCGCGTGGTTAACAGAAATGGGCGGAGACCAATAACCCGGAGCGTGGCAACGCCCCGGGTTATCAGTGGGTAGGAGAGGGTCAGGCCGGCTGGTGGAGGGTGATGCAGTGAATGCCGCCGCCACCGGCGGCGACCGGATCAATATTGATCTGCACGATGTCGCGGCCGGGATAGAGGCGGGCAAGCAGTTCGTGGCAGTAGCGGTCGGCGGCCTTGTCGCCAAACTCGGGGGCGATCACCGCGCCATTGATCGGCAGATAGTTGATATAACCGGCGGCGAAGTCGCGGCTGCGGCTAAAGCGGTTGTCCCGTACATCGAGCGGGGGCGGCAGCACATGCAGCTCCAGCTTGTTGCCGTCCGCATCGGTGGCCTGCTTGAGGATGGCCATATGTTGACGGGTCACCTCGTAGTCGTGGGATTCCGGATCGTTGTCCATATTGACCACCACCACCCCGGGGCGCACGAAGCGGGCATAGAAATCGACGTGGGCATCTGTGATGTCCTTGCCCTTGATGCCCGGCAGCCAGATGATTTTGCGCAGCCCCAGATTGGCTTTCAGCTCTGCCTCCAGTTGCGCCTTGCTCACCCCCGGATTGCGGTTGCTGTTGAGCCAGCAGCTCTCGGTCATGATGGCGGTGCCGTTGCCATCCACCTCGATGCCGCCCCCCTCGCCAGTCAGCTTGCTTTGCAGATAGTGGGCATCCGCCTGCTGGCTGACCAGTTCGGCCACCCCCGCATCCTGTTCGTGCTCCTGCTTGTCGCCCCAGCCGTTGAAGTTGAAATCCACCAGCCCCAGCTCCCCTTCGCCGTTCTGGACGAAGACCCCACCGGTATCCCGCAGCCAGATATCGTCCAGCTCGGCGACGATAAAGCGGGTGTTCTGCTCGCCACAGAGTTGGCGGGCCAGCGCCTCCTCCTCTTCGCGGCAGAGCACACTCACCTTGGTGTAAGGGGTCATGGCTTTAACCAGCCGCCCTATGGTCGCCTGCACCTCTTTGTAGTCGCGGCCCCAGATATCGGCACTGGCGGCAAAGGCGACCCAGACCCGGGTCTGGAATGTCGACTCTTCCGGCATATGAAAGGGCGTGTTGGTGCTCGCCAATGCGCTCTCTTCCGGGTTAGTGCCATTGGCCGCGAAGGCTTTGCCGGGCAGGTTGCCGAGCCCGGCCAGCGCACCGATGGCTGCGAGCTGTTTCAATACGTTGCGTCGGGATGGCATCAAAAAACTCCTTGGCTAAGAGCCGCTAACAAAACCTCTCAGCGAAGCGCGAGCAGATCACGGCGCAAGCCAGCGTCAGTAACGCAAGGTGG
>NZ_JANFNV010000039.1:0-15547 GCF_024436075.1 Aeromonas sp. JL9
TGCTGCGGGAGTGGAATTCTACTCAACCGCCTTCTCGAGTCAAGCCTTATTTTCAAAGGCTTTTCGAGGTTATCGACGAGGTTGTTTGCGTTGCCGCTTGCCCTGTCGATGGAGGCGCATTATAGGGATCTGGATCACGCTTGCAAGGGTGTTTTCGAATTAAATTCGCATTTTTGGTTCAACCGTTCACTAATCACCCAAAAAGCGCATTTATCCTGCAATAACACACCCGTTTGGCGAGCTCGCTATCCTCTAGATGGCGTGGCGGTGGTAGCAGATCAAGGTTGTGGCGATTTGGTCTCTCTACATCTATATGCATGATGATCGAGGTCACGCCTTCGGGTAACATAGCGCCCCTTTGCGATTCACACACTCTTGGGCTTTGGAGAGTTTAATGCCTTTTGCACTTGGCCAGCGTTGGATTAGTGATACAGAGACGGATCTGGGGTTGGGGACTGTCGTTGCTGTTGAAGGACGCATGGTTACCCTGTTGTTTCCGGCTACCGGTGAAAACCGCATGTATGCCAAAGAAGAGGCGCCGGTCACCCGGGTCAGCTTCAATGTGGGCGATCAGATCACCAGTCACGAAGACTGGACCATGACGGTCGAAGAAGTGCAGGAGAAAGACGGCCTGCTTATATATGTAGGTGTACGCACCGACAATAATGAGCCCGTTGCCCTCAAGGAAGTGTTTCTCAACAACTTTATCAAGTTCAACAAGCCGCAGGATCGCCTGTTCGCCGGTCAGATCGATCGGATGTCCCGCTTCACCCTGCGCTACGAGGCGCTGATCAACCAGCACCAACGTCGTCGCAACCCGACTCGTGGTCTGGCCGGTGGCCGGGTCAGCCTGATCCCGCACCAGCTCTATATCGCCCACGAGGTGGGTCACCGCTACGCTCCGCGCGTACTGCTGGCCGATGAGGTGGGTCTGGGCAAGACCATCGAAGCGGGCATGATCATTCATCAGCAGCTGCTCTCCGGCCGCGCCCATCGCGTGCTCATTCTGCTGCCCGAAACGCTCCAGCACCAGTGGCTGGTCGAGATGCTGCGCCGCTTCAACCTGCACTTCTCCCTGTTTGACGAGGAGCGCTGCATCGAGGCGTTTGCCGATGCGGAGAACCCCTTCGAGACCGAACAGCTGGTGATCTGCAGCCTCGACTTCCTGCGCAAGAAGCGTCGTCGCTTCGAGCAGGTGCTGGAGGCCGAGTGGGATCTGCTGGTTGTCGATGAAGCCCACCATCTGGAGTGGAGTGAAGAGGCGCCGAGCCGCGCCTACGAAATGGTGGAAGCGCTGGCCGAACAGGTGCCGGGCGTACTGCTGCTGACCGCTACTCCGGATCAGCTGGGCCACCAGAGCCACTTTGCCCGTCTGCGCCTGCTCGACCCGGAGCGTTTCTACGACTATGAGGCTTTCCTCGCCGAGGAGCAGGCCTATGGTCAGGTCGCCAGCGCAGCGCAAGAGCTGCTGGATGGCGAGACCCTGAGCGATGAAGCCAGACAGATCCTCGCCAGCCAGCTGGAAGGGCTGGACTTGAGCGATGCGACTGCCCGTCAGCAGGCGGTCGCCAAGCTGCTGGATCAGCATGGCACCGGCCGGGTGCTGTTCCGCAACAGCCGCGCCAATATTCAGGGCTTCCCCGAGCGTCACCTCAACGTCTACCCCATGCCACTGCCGGAGCAGTACAAGACTGCCATCAAGGTGATGGGCATGATGGGTGGCAACGGTGGCGATCTGCAGACCCGCGCCCTGCGCTACCTCTATCCCGAGAAGATCTTCCAGCAGTTCGAAGGCGACAACGCCACCTGGACCCAGTTCGACCCCCGTGTCGAATGGTTGCTGGAGCTGCTGCTCTCAGCTCGCCAGCAGAAGGTGCTGGTGATCTGCTCCGAAGCGGCGACCGCCATCGCACTGGAAGAGGCGCTGCGTACCCGTGAAGGGATCCGTGGTGCCGTGTTCCACGAAGGGATGTCGATCCTCGAGCGGGACAAGGCCTCCGCCTATTTCGCCCAGCAAGAGGGTGGCGCCCAGGTGCTGCTCTGCTCCGAGATCGGTTCAGAGGGTCGCAACTTCCAGTTTGCCAGCCATCTGGTGCTGTTCGATCTGCCCCTCAACCCGGATCTGCTGGAACAGCGTATCGGCCGACTGGATCGTATCGGTCAGCAGAATACCGTCGAGATCCACGTTCCCTATCTGGAAGGGACTGCCCAGCGCGCCCTGCAGCTCTGGTATCACGATGGTCTGGACGCGTTCGAGCAGACCTGCCCGACTGCCCGCCCGGTATTCGAAGCGGTACGTGAAGAGCTGTTCGAGCTACTGGCCGCCAACACCGGCGATCAGGCGGCCCTCGACGCCCTGCTGATCAAGACCCGCGAACTGCACGAACCGCTCAAGGCCAAGCTGGAACAGGGCCGCGATCGCCTGCTGGAGATCCACTCCAGCGGTGGCGCCGCCGCCCAGCAGCTGGTCGACAAACTGGCCGCCGAAGATGACGACACTGGCATGATCTCCTTCGCTCTCAAGATGTTCGACGAGATCGGCGTCAATCAGGATGACCGTGGCGAGAACGCGCTGGTGCTGACCCCCGGGGATCACATGCTGGTCTCCAGCTTCCCGGGCCTGCCGCAAGACGGCATGACCATCACCTTCGATCGCAACACAGCCCTGTCGCGGGATGACATGGCGCTGCTCTCCTGGGATCACCCCATGATGCGCGGCGGTATCGACCTGATCCTGGGCTCCGAGATCGGTGCCACCTCGGTCGCACTGCTCAAGAACAAGGCGCTGCCCATCGGCTCCATCCTGCTTGAGCTGATCTTCGTTGCCGAGTCTGCGGCCCATCCCCAGCTCTACCGCTTCATGCCGCCGACGCCGATCCGTCTGCTGATGGACAAGAACGGCCAGAATCTGGGTGAGAAAGTGGCGTTCGATGCCTTCAACCGCCAGCTGACGCCGGTCAATCGCCACCTCGGCAGCAAGCTTGTGACTGCATCCCAGCCGGTGATCCACGGTCTGATTGGCAAGGGCCAGGCCATTGCCGAAGAGCTGAAAGCCGGGATTGTCGACAAGGCCCGTGCCCAGATGGCGCAGACCCTGCAGCAGGATCTGGATCGTCTGGAAGCGCTCAAGGCGGTCAACCCGAACGTGCGCGACAGCGAACTGGATTATCTGCGCAATCTGCAGGCAGAATTGCACCACCTGATCGATCAGACCCAACTCAAGCTGGATGCCATCCGCTTTATCGTGGTCACCCATAACTGACAAGGTACCGACCGACAGCGGCCAGACCCAGCTCAAACTGGATACCCAAGGCCGCTTTGTCGTGGTTACCCATAACTGATGGGGGCTTGCCCCCACCTTCTGATGCGAGACATTTATGTTTGAATACTCACCGCCTCTGGAACCCTGGCTCGATATCCTGTTCAAGGACAAGGACATCATGGTGGTCAACAAGCCCACTGGCCTGCTAAGCGTCCCCGGGCGCGGCCCCGAGAATGAAGACAGCGTCCTGCATCGGGTGAAACAGCAACACCCCAAGGCGGCGGCAGCTCATCGCCTCGACATGTCCACCACTGGCGTCATCGTCATTCCTCTCAATCCCAACTCTCATCGGGAGCTGAGCCGACAATTTCGCGAGCGGGAGACCGAGAAACACTACCTCGCCTGGGTGTGGGGTGAGCCGGAGGCAGAGTCGGGTCAGGTTGACCTGCCGCTCTGCGTCGACTGGCCCAACCGCCCGAAACAGAAGGTGGATCACGAGGAGGGGCGTCACGCTCTGACCCTGTGGCAGAAACTGAAGGTGGAGAACGGTAACAGCCTGATTAAGCTGACCCCCATCACAGGTCGCTCGCACCAGCTGCGCGTCCATATGCTGGAGCTGGGGCACCCGATCCTGGGTGACAACCTCTACGCCAATCCGGATGCGCTGGCGGCGGCGCCCCATCTCTACCTGCATGCGGCCATGTTGACCATCAGTCACCCCCGTAGCGGCGAGCGGATGACCTTCGAGGCGCCGGCTCCTTTCCCGGTCTGATCCCGCAAATCGCAGAGATAAAAAAGCCCCCATCGCAAGATGGGGGCTTTTTCATTAGGGTCAGACGCGAATATCGATCTTGCTTCCCAGAGAAGCGCTGGCCGATGTCGGTGCAACCGGCGCTGATTGCGCTGCGTTTTGCAGCAGCTTCAGCGCAGCTTCGCCCTCTTGGGTCTGCTGTTTCTTGGCCAGACTGGCCGTCATCAGAGCAGAACCAAACGACGCATTTGCAGAACTTGATATATCCATAGGGTTCCTCCTGCATTCAACAGTATCGGCCAAGCGGCCCCGAACATAAGCACTGAATGCAAAACAATCTGAAAGTCGCTTTTCTATCAGTCAGATAGCAATTGCATTCATGGCCCCTGTTCACCGCTGGATGACGCCTTCAAGCTCCTGTGCCGTCATCGGCCGAAGCACCTTGCAAGGGTTGCCAGCCGCCACCACATTGGCGGGCACATCTTTGGTCACCACCGAGCCTGCGCCGATGACGCTGTTATCACCGATAGTGACACCGGGGCAGATGACGACGCTGCCGCCAATCCAGACGTTGTGGCCGATCCGTACCGGCTTGCCGAACTCGACACCCCTGATGCGCGGCGCCACCGCCACCGGGTGAGCAGCGGTGTAGATCTGCACACCGGGCGCCAGCAGCACGTTGTCGCCGATGTGCACCTCACAGACGTCGAGGATGGTGCAATTGACGTTGGCGTAGAAGTTCTCACCGACGAAGATGTTGACGCCATAGTCGCAGAAGAACGGCGGATTGATGGCACACTCCTGGCCACGACCGCCCAGCAGTTCATGAAGCAGGGCATCCCGCGCCGGTTTCTCCTGCCAGCTGGTGTTGAAGGTGTGATAGAGCCTGCGGCAGCGCTCGCGCGCCGCTTTCAGCTCGGGATCGCCCGCATCATAAGGCTCCCCCGCCACCATCTTCTGCCACTCGGCACCGCGCACCACCTTCTCCATTACCTACTCCATCAACCAGATCAGGGATTCATAAGGGCGCAGCATACCCGATTGCGGTTGGGCCGGGCTATCGGGGTAGTTGCCGAGCAGCAGGCGACCTTGAGCGCTTTGCAGCTCGGCAGGCAAGGCAAACTCCATCGGCTCGCCGTAGAAGTTGCTCACCACCAGCAGGGTCTGACCGTTGGCACGGCGGGCATAGGCCCAGATCTGCGGGTGCCCCGTCAGCAGCTCCTGATAATCCCCCTGGGTGAAGATGGAGTGCGCCTTGCGAAGGGCGATGAGATCCCGATAGTGCCAGAACACCGAATTCTGGTCGGCCAGCGCCGCCTCGGCGTTGATCTCGGGATAGTTGGCGGCAGGCTTGAGCCAGGGCGTCCCGCTGGTGAAACCGGCGTTGGCCGCAGCGCTCCACTGCATCGGGGTACGCGAGTTGTCGCGGGACTTGGCGCCTAGAATGGCAAGGATCTCGGCCTCGCTCATCCCCTCAGCCTGCTTGATGGCGAAGATATTGCGGCTCTCCACATCCTGATAGTCATCGATGCGCTGATAGCCGGGGTTGGTCATGCCGATCTCCTCCCCCTGATAGATGTAGGGGGTGCCTTGCAGGCCGTGCAGCGTGCTGGCCAGCATCTTGGCGGCCACTACCCGATGCTCGCCCTCATCGCCGAAACGGGAGACGATGCGCGGCTGATCGTGGTTGCACCAGAACAGCGCCGACCACCCCTTGCCGTGCATGCCACTCTGCCAGTGGTTGAAGATGCGCTTGAGTTCGAGGAAATCGAACGGCGCCTTGGTCCACTTGTCGCCGTTGGGGTAATCCACCTTCAGATGGTGGAAGTTGAACACCATGGAGAGCTCGGAACCATCCAGCGCACCATAGCGCTGACAGTGCTCCAGTGAAGTAGAGGACATCTCCCCCACCGTCATGGCTCCCACCGGGGCAAAGACATCGCGGCTCACATCCTGCAGGAATTCGTGGATGCGCGGCCCGTCGGTGTAGAAACGGCGGCCATCGCCTATTTCGTCGTTCGGGAACGCCTGATCCTTGGAAATAAGGTTGATGACATCGAGCCGGAACCCATCGACCCCCTTCTTGGCCCAGAAGTGGATGATGTTTTTCACCTCGGCGCGCACTGCAGGATTTTCCCAGTTGAGATCCGCCTGCTCGCGGGCAAACAGGTGCAGGTAGTACTGGCCGGTGGCTGAGTCCAGCTCCCAGGCGCTGCCGCCAAACTTGGATTGCCAGTTGTTGGGCACGCCGCCATCTACCGGATCGCGCCAGATGTAGTAGTCGCGGTAGGGGCTGTTTTTATCCCCCAGCGCCGACTTGAACCAGGCGTGCTCGGTGGAAGTGTGGTTGACCACTATATCCATCACGATGCGGATGTCGCGCGCGTGGGCGGCGGCCAGCAGCGCCTCGAAATCATCCATGGTGCCGTAGGCGGGGTCGATGGCAAGGTAGTCGGCGATGTCGTAGCCGTTGTCCACCTGCGGGGAGACGTAGACAGGGGTCAGCCAGAGGGCATCGACGCCCAAGGTCTTGAGATAGTCGAGGCGGGCCATGATCCCCTTGAGATCGCCGGTGCCACGAGCAGCGGAATCCTGAAAGCTCTTGGGGTAAATCTGGTAAATCACGGCACTCTGCCACCAGGGTGTTTGGCTCATGGGTCTTTCTCTTGTCTCGAATAGAAAATGGAGAGGGCGACCCACGGGTCGCCCTGATAATCAGTGTCAGGCGCGGGCTTGGGCCAACTTGCCGGCCGCTTGCTGGCGCTTGTAGACCAGCAGGGTCAGCACCACCGGCACCACGATGGCGACCAGCATGGCGATGGCAAATACCGCCCAGTATTGCGGCTGGATAGAGAGGATGCCCGGCAGGCCCCCGACCCCGATGCCGTTGGCCATCACTCCGGCGAAACCGCAGATAAGGGCCGCAAGGCTGGAACCCACCATGGCGCACAGCATGGGGAACTTGTACTTGAGGTTGATACCGTACATGGCCGGCTCGGTCACCCCGAGGTAGGCGGAGATGGCGGCAGGTACCGAGATCTCCCGCTCGTTCTCCTTGCGGCTAATCAGAATGATGCCGACGACCGCAGAAGCCTGGGCGATGTTGGAGAGGGCGATCAGCGGCCAGATCGGGGTGCCACCCATGCTCTGCATCAGCTGCAGATCCACTGCGTTGGTGGTGTGGTGGATACCGGTAATGACCAGCGGTGCGTAGAGGAAACCGAACAGGGCAGCGCCGATGGGAGCGAAGGAGCCGGTCATGGCGGCCTTGGCTGCGAAACCGACGCCATCACCAATCCAGCGACCGAACGGGCCGATAAAGGCGTGGGCCACGATCACTGCCAGCAAAAGCGAGACAAACGGCACAATCACCAGATAGAGATAGGCCGGAATGATCCGCTTGAGGTTGGTCTCCACCCAGGCAAGGAAGACACCCGCCAGCAGCGCCGGAATGACCTGGGCCTGATAACCCACCTTCTGGATCACGAACAGGCCGAAGTCCCACACCTCCGGGGTCTGCTGACCGATGCCGTAGGCGTTCATCAACTGCGGCGACACCAGAGTGATACCGAGCACGATACCCAAGATCTCGGAGCCGCCCATCTTCTTCACTGCAGACCAGCAGACGCCGACCGGCAGGAAGTGGAAAATCGCCTCGCCCAACAGCCAGAGGAAGGCGTGTACCTGAGCCCAGAATTGGCTGATCTCGGTGAGGGTGTGAGTGCCATCGTCAAACATCTTGATGTCGCCGATGACGTTGCGAAAGCCCAGGATCAGACCGCCGGTGATGATGGCGGGCAGCAACGGAACGAAGATCTCCGCCAGATGGGAAATGCCCCGCTCCAGCGGGTTCATGTTCTGGCGCGCCGCCTGCTTGGCGGTCTCCTTGCTGCCACCGCTGACGCCGAGCTGTTCGGTCAGCGCCTTGTACCACTGCTCTACCTCGTTACCGATCACCACCTGGAACTGACCGCCCTGGGTGAAGCTTCCCTTAACCGCCGGGATGGTTTCGATAGCCTTGCTGTCGGCCTTGGCCGGATCGTTCAGGACGAAGCGCAACCGGGTCAGGCAGTGGCTGACGGTGGCGATGTTCTCCTTGCCGCCGATCTTGTCGATCAGGGTGGCAAGCTGCTGTGCGTTGATCTTGGACATGGGTCTTCCCTCTGTGACGCCATTGAATAGTGGTCTGTATCGCCCTTTTGAGCCAGTCTGTCGGCCGGAGCGTTTTTGGTATCGTTCCCATTTAGCATGCCGACAATCTGGCCAGATCAAAATGGGAACGTTCCCAATTCGTGGCCAGCGTCACAAAAAGCGCACTTTTTGCTCAGTCAGAAGTGATGGGGCTCACAGGGTTCGGCAGGGGGCGATAGTCACCAGCGGAGGCTGCTCCTGCTCAATCTGACCGAGCAGCTGACGCGCCGCCTGCTCCCCTGCCCCCTTGTAGCCAAGATCGAGACTGAGGGCGTTGGGGAAGAGGAAACTGAGCATGGGATTGTTGCCAAGTCCGGTCACCAGCACCTCGCTACGCCCTTGTTCTTGCAGGTATTTTGCCGCACCGATGGCGAGGGTGTCGCTGGCGCAGACCAGCGCCTGGGTGGAGGGGGTAAGCAGCTCGGCCGCCAACCGGTAGCCGCTCTGCAGGCTGAGATCACCGAGGGCGCTGCGCGGGTGCAACCCTTGCTCTGCGCAGTAAGCGAGATAGGCGTCGAGGCGGCGTTGGCCGGTGGTGAGATCCGAGGCATCCACCCCCAGATAGGCGATATCGCGGGCACCACGGCTTGCCAACTGCGCCAGCATGGTGCGCACCGCACCGGCGTCGTCGAAGCAGACCGAGGAGAAACCGGGATATTCACGAGCGACCAGCACCAGCTTCTCTTTCAGCGGCGCCATAGCGGCATAGTCCAAGTCATTGAAGGCGAAAAGGATAATGCCATCCACCCCGCGCCGCTCCAGCACCGCCAGATGCTCCTGTACCTTGGCGGGGGAGAACTTGCTCTCCATCAGCACGGCATCGTAGCCGCGCTGGTAGAGGGTCTCCAGCATGCCGCGCACCGCCTGATTCTCCGAACTGGAGTCGAGCCGCGAGACGATGATCCCCACCACCTGCTGGCTTTGGCTGCGCATGGCACGCGCCGACTTGCTCGGCACGAAACCGTGCTCGGCGATGATCTGCTCCACCCGCTCGCGGGTCTCCTGCTTCACCTTGGGATCCTGATTGAGCACCCGGGAGACAGTCGACTTGCCGACCCCCGAGAGGCGGGCGATATCGAGGATGGTCAGTTTCTTGTCCATGAATTGGCTCACTGGAGGCTAGGCGGTGGAATTGCCCACATTGTTGTGATTAACCCCTGTGAATACAAGCCCATGGCGTTAGAATGCCCTTTTTGCCCCGCCGTCAGGGTGTGTGGGCACAGCACAGGATGCCCATCATGGATCTGCTGGCCAGTCTGCTCTTCTCCCTCTCCATCACAGGCCCCATCTGCGTGGTGCTGCTGCTCGGCATCTTGCTCAAGCGGCTGGGGCTGCTGCCGGATCCCTTTACCGAATCCGCCTCGCGACTGGTGTTTCAGGTCACCCTGCCCGCTTTGCTCTTTCTCAGTATTCTGGGTACCAACTTCGCCACCATGCCGAGCCTCTGGTTTATCGGCTATGGCCTGCTCGCCACCGTTATCAGCTATCTGGTGCTGGAGCTGCTGGCCGGACGTTTTATCGGGGAGCCGCGGCTGCGCGGCATCTTCGTGCAAGGGAGCTTTCGCGGCAACAGCGCCATTATCGGGCTCGCCTATGTGCAGAACGCCTACGGCCACGAAGGGCTGGGGGCGGCGGCCTTCTATGTCGGCGCGGTGACCGTGCTCTACAACATTCTCGCGGTGATCACCCTCACCCGCAGTCTCGGCGGCGCCACCGGCATTCGCCCCATCCTGCTCGGCATCATCAAGAATCCGCTGATCATCGCCATTGTGGCGGCGCTGCCGTTCAGCCTGCTCGGCATCAAGATGCCGCAACTGCTGCTCACCACCGGCAGCTACTTCGCCAATATGACGTTGCCGCTGGCGCTGCTCTGCACCGGCGCCTCCCTCAGTCTCGACGCCCTGCGCGGTGGCGCGGCGCTGGCTGGTTGGGCCAGCATCATGCGGCTCTGCCTCATTCCGGCTGCGTTCACCCTGGGAGCGGCCCTGCTCGGTTTCAGCCATCTGGAGCTGGGCATTCTGTTTCTCATCAGCGCCACCCCGACCGCCGCCGCCAGCTACGTGATGACCCGCGCCATGGGGGGTGACAGCGTGCTGGCCGCAAACATCATCGCCACCACCACCCTCGGTTCGCTGGTCACTACCAGCCTCGGGGCAACTCTGATGAATTACCTCGGTCTTATGTACTGACCCTGCCCGAGGAAACTGCCAACCTCATCGCCACCACGAACCTTGGCTCCCATACACTGGCAGGGAGCAACCCTGATGAACTATCTGGGCCTGATGTACTGACAGCTTGACCTTGCCGGAGGCGGCAGCTTTAGGCTGGCGCTCATCAACAGAGGAGATATCCCATGACCATCGAACTCACCGTGTCCGGCATGTCCTGTGGTGGCTGCGCCGCCAGTCTGCAAAAAGCGCTGCTGGCCCAGCCTGCGGTCACCACCGCGACCGTCGATTTCGCCAGCAGCAAGGCCTTCATCGAGAGCGAGCTGAGCAAGGCCGAGCTGATCGCCCTGATCGAAGCCAAGGGTTTCTCTGCGAGTTAAATTATCTCCATAGAGGTATAAAACAGGTTAAAAATCTGTACTCACCTGTCTTTTGGTGAGTTTTATCACAGACCCGGGTTATTAAACGGGCAAACTTGCTGCGATTATTCCAACCATAAGGATTTGCAGCATGACCCTACCGATCCGCAAGACCCTGCTCGCCGCCGTCGTCGGCCTGACCCTCTCCCCCATGGCGATGGCCCTGCCCAGCGTCCATATTCTGGCTACCGGCGGCACCATCGCCGGGGCAGGCCAATCTGCCACCCAGTCCAACTACGAGGCAGGCAAGGTGGCCATCGAGACGCTGATCGCCGCCGTGCCCGAGATGAAAAACGTGGCCGATGTGCAGGGAGAGCAGGTGGTCAAGATCGGCTCCCAGGACATGAACGACGAGGTGTGGCTCACGCTGGCCAAGCGGGTCAACGAGCTGCTGGCCAAGGATGACGTGGATGGCATCGTCATCACCCACGGCACCGACACCATGGAAGAGACCGCCTACTTCCTCAATCTGACCGTCAAGAGCGACAAGCCGGTGGTACTGGTCGGCGCCATGCGCCCCTCCACCGCCATGAGTGCTGATGGCCCGCTCAACCTCTACAACGCCGTAGTGACCGCCTCCGACCCCGCCTCCAAAGGCCGTGGCGTCATGGTGGCGATGAACGACACCGTGCTGGATGCTCGCGACGTCACCAAGACCAACACCACCGGGGTGCAGACCTTCGCCTCCCCCAACTTTGGCCCGCTGGGTTACATCCACAACGGCAAGATCGACTATCAGCGCAGCCCGGCCCGTCTGCACACCAGCAAGACCCCGTTTGACGTGAGCAAGCTCGACAAGCTGCCGCAAGTGGGCATCGTCTACAGCTACGCCAACGCCACCGACTTGCCTGCCAAGGCGATGGTGGATGCCAAGTTCGACGGCATCGTCAGTGCCGGGGTGGGTAACGGCAACCTCTACCACACCCTGTTCGACACCCTGGCCAAGGCGAGCAAGGATGGCATCCGCGTGGTGCGCTCAGCCCGCGTGCCGACCGGCGCCACCACCCTGGATGCCGAGATCGATGATGCCAAGTACGGCTTCGTGGCCGCCGAAACCCTCAACCCGCAGAAAGCACGGGTGTTGCTGATGCTCTCCCTGACCCAGAGCAAGGATCCGGCCCAGATCCAGCGCTGGTTCCAGCAGTTCTGATAAGGCGTTTCTGAACTGAGATGAGCAAGGGCGGGACTTCCCGCCCTTTTCCATCCCGTGGCGCCCGCCTCGCCGCGTGCTCCGTCTCGTTGGCTCCATCCTTGCCCCTTTTCTCGCCATCACGGACTCGCGTCAGCAAATTAGCGAGCCGGATCACCCGCTTTCACAAGCGCATCGCCGCCAAATTCATTACACTGCCAGCGATCTTATCCACTCAAGGAGTGCTGTTGCTGTATGGAAATATTGATCCTGCTGGGATTGATTTTGCTTAATGGCGTCTTCGCCATGTCAGAAATCGCCATCGTCACCGCACGCAAGGCTCGCCTCGGCAAGCTTGCCTCTGAAGGCAACCGCTCCGCCGCCATTGCCCTCAAACTGGGCGAAGACCCGACCCATTTTCTCTCTGCCGTCCAGATCGGCATTACCAGCATAGGTCTGCTCAACGGTATCTACGGCGAATCCCTGCTGGCCCAGCCCTTCTCCCTCTGGTTGCAGGAGTGGGGACTCCCGGCCAAGAGCAGTGGCCTGATCGCCACCATCATTGTGGTGGTGGTGGTTACTTACCTCTCCATCGTGGTGGGGGAGCTGGTGCCCAAGCGGCTCGGCCAGCTCAATGCCGAACGCATCGCCTGTCTGGTGGCCCGCCCCATGCACTGGCTCGCCACCCTGACCCGCCCCTTCGTCTGGCTGCTGTCGGCCTCCACCAATGCCAGCCTGCGGCTGCTGCGGGTAAACCAGAACGGCAGCGCTAACGTCACCGAGGAGGAGATCCACGCCATGCTGGTGGAAGGATCGGAAGCCGGGGTAATCGAGGATCATGAACACACCATGCTGCGCAACGTCTTTCGTCTCGACGAGCGCAGCCTCTCCTCCCTGATGGTGCCGCGCAGCGATATCCGCTATCTGGATCTGGCGCTGCCGCTGGAGACCAACCTGCAGCGGCTGGTGGAGTATCGCCACAGCTATTTTCCAGTCTGCGACGGCAACCTGTCAGAATTGGTGGGAATCATCAATGTCAGCAAGGTGCTGCACGCCTATATCAAGGGAGAGCCCATCGATCTGGCTGCCCTGACCCAGGAGGGCAGCCTGCTGCCCGAGACCCTCAACGGTGTCGAGCTGCTCAACCACTTCCGCACCCACAGCGAACAGATGGCGCTGGTGGTTGACGAATATGGCGAGCTGCAGGGACTGGTCACCCAGCAGGATCTGCTGGAGGCGCTGGCGGGGGATTTCCAGCAGGAGGATGGCGAGGACAACTGGGCCTTCCGGCGCGCCGACGGCAGCTGGCTGCTCGATGGCCTGATCCCGCTGCCAGAGTTGAAGGACTGTCTGGAGCTGGTTCGTCTGCCAGAAGAAGAAAAACATCACTATCACACCCTCGGAGGGCTTATCATGCTGCTCCTTGGTCGTGTTCCACAAACCGGAGACCTGGTGACACTGGAACAGTGGCAACTGGAAATTGTTGACATGGATGGCCTGCGCATCGACAAGGTGCTCGCCATGCCCTTGACCGATCAACCCAGCTAACCTGCGGAGTTTGCAAGTATGGAGCAGTTTTACCAACTGGCTCACGCCTTTATGAATCACGATCTGAACACACTTTCCGATCCCAAGATGGCCTTCATGATCTGTGGTGTGATTCTGACGTTTCTGGTACTGGAAAACGGATTCATCCCTACCGCCTTTCTGCCCGGTGACAGCCTGCTGATCCTCACCGGCGTGCTCATCTATCAGGATGTATTGTCTCTCGGGGTGATCCCGCTGTTGATCATGGCTACCTTTGTCGGCACCTGGCTCGGTTACATGCAGGGGCGCTTTCTCGGCCACACCCAGCTCTACCATCGGCTGATGTCCCACGTGGAAGAGCGACACCAGCAGAAGGTCTACCACCTGCTGGACAAGTACGGGATCATCACCCTGATCACCGCGCGCTATATCGCCTTCGTGCGCACCGCCTACCCCTACATCGTCGGTGCCACCGAGCTGCCCCAGGGGCGCTTTCTCATCGTCAATCTGATCAGCTCCATCATGTGGATCTGCCCGCTGGTCGGGTTTGGCTACTACCTGAGCCACACCAAGCTGGCCGCCGAATACCAGACCCAGTTCTTCAACATCATCATCTATCTGCCGGTGGCCCTGCTGGTGGGTGGCATGGTGGCGCTGGTCTGGCGCTGGATCAGCAAACGCAGGGCTGTGCAGCCGCGGGATTGACCCCTCGCCCAACGCCCGACCCGAAAGCCCTCACCAGAGGGCTTTTTTGATCGCCTATTTTGCGCAAATAGCAGAAATAGTCCCGCTCGGCCCTTGTAAAGCCGGGGTAAAAATGAGTGAATCTAGCGCCTTTTTTTGGATGGGAATGGAGTCGGTTGTATGTGGTATCGGATTCGCGCAGCAGCGCTGGTTGTCGGGTTGATGGGAATGTTGGGATTGCCTGCGGTCAGCGCGGCACCCAACCCTGCCAAACTGGAAGTACGCTCGAGCAGCGCCCTGGTCGTGGATGTAAAAACGGGCAAGACGCTCTACCAGAAGAATGCCACCAAGGTACGTCCCATCGCCTCCCTCACCAAGCTGATGACAGCGCTGGTGGTGCTGGATGCCAAACAGAATCTCAACCAGACCATCACTGTCGACAAGAACGATCTGGATCGGGTCAAACATACTCATTCACGCATCCGCATGGGCACCAAGGTGACCCGCCGCGACGCCCTGCATCTGGCGCTGATGTCCTCCGAAAACCGCATGGCCTCGGCACTGGCGCGTCACTATCCGGGCGGTCGCAGCGCCTTCGTGCGAGCCATGAACAACAAGGCCAGACAGCTGGGTATGCGTAATACCCACTTCTACGACTCCACCGGCCTCTCCACCCGCAACGTCTCTACCGCCCAGGATCTCGGCAAGCTGGCTGCCGCCGCCTACCGTCAGCCGCTGATCCGTCAGTTCACTCAGGATGAGAACCGGGAGATGCGCTTCAGCGCCCCCGCCTACAGCCTGATGTTCAACAACACCAACCCGCTGGTGAAAAACCCGGATTGGGACGTGCGCCTCTCCAAGACCGGCTTCACTGACGAGGCAGGACGCTGTCTGGTGATGCGCGCCAAACCGGACAGCCGCGAGCTAGCCATCGTGCTGCTCAACTCGGTGGGCAAACGCACCCCCATCGGCGATGCCAACCGCATTCGCAAATGGCTGAAAAGCTGAGTAAATATCTCAACACAAAAGGATGCTGCGGCATCCTTTTTTATTGCCTGCAGAACGCTTCAGCAGGCCTTGCAGGATGTTGATGAGCGAACCTTGAGTGATTAGTGGCCCGGCATCTGCCGTTGCAACAGCAGGCATACAGCGCGCCTATAGATGAGGCAAAGGGTTGTACCGTTCAGAAGAACACAGCTCAATAACAGAAGAGGTATAAAAGAGGACAAGAACAGACAGGCAGGAGGGTGACCCGGCCGCCACAGCGAACGCGGATCCACACGACAGGGGTAAATGTCGCCCATAAAAAAACAGCCCCGACCGAAGTCGAGGCTGTCTGTATGGTGCGCCCGAGAGGATTCGAACCTCTGACCACCTGGTTCGTAGCCAGGTACTCTATCCAGCTGAGCTACGGGC
>NZ_JANFNV010000039.1:15641-35367 GCF_024436075.1 Aeromonas sp. JL9
CGTAATATGGTGCGCCCGAGAGGATTCGAACCTCTGACCACCTGGTTCGTAGCCAGGTACTCTATCCAGCTGAGCTACGGGCGCAAATGGCGGAGAAGGGGGGATTCGAACCCCCGATGCGGGTATAAGCCGCATACTCCCTTAGCAGGGGAGCGCCTTCAGCCTCTCGGCCACCTCTCCGTTTGCGGGGCTGATAATACTTCACAGGGATTTTTAGTCAAACACTTTTTTGGAGAAAAAAGTGCGTTCGCTCAGCATTTGGTCAAAGCGTGGAATATTCAAACAATATCGGCACTTATCCCGCAGTTTCGCGCCCTGCAGGGCGATTTCAGGGGGCCGGAAAAACAAAAGGCGACACATGAGGTGTCGCCTTGTCACAGCCATGAAAGTGGCTTAGAAGCCCGGTTGGCCCGGAACTTTCTCGGCCTGGATGCGCTGGTAGATCTCTTCGCGGTGTACGGAGACCTCTTTCGGCGCGTTAACACCGATACGGACCTGGTTACCTTTAACGCCCAGTACGGTGACAGTCACTTCATCACCAATCATCAGGGTTTCCCCAACACGACGAGTCAAAATAAGCATTCGCTTGCTCCTGTATCCTGTTTTGTTTTTATATCGATATGCGACATTATCTAACAAAGATACCGATATGGTAAATGGTTGAAACTAAATCAATCAGAGATTGTTAGCCCAAGGGCTGCTCTTGCGGTGCCTGATCCAACCCGAAAGCAGCGTGCAGGGCTCGCACCGCCAGCTCCAGATACTTCTCGTCAATCACCACAGAGATTTTGATTTCAGAGGTCGAGATCAACTGCATGTTGATACCCTCCTCGCCCAATACCTTGAACATGGTGCGCGCAACACCGGGATGGTTCCACATGCCGACACCGACAATGGAAACCTTGGCAATTTCGCCATTCCCCTGCACGCAGGAGGCGCCAAGTTCGGTGGCGGTCTCCTCCAGCAGTGCCCGGGCGCGGCGATAGTCGTCACGATTCACCGTGAAGGTGAAGTCGGCGGTGCCATCTCCCAGGGTGTTCTGCACAATCATGTCGACATCAATGTTGGCGTCGCTGATCGGATTCAGGATCTGCGCGGCAACGGTTGGTCTGTCCGGCACGCCCAGAATGGTCAGGCTGGCCTCGTTGCGGTTAAAAGCGATCCCGGATACCAGGGGAGCTTCCATCCTATCACCTCCATATGTGATTAAGGTTCCCTCTCCATCGATAAAGCTCGACAACACCCGCAGCGGGACGCGGTACTTGCCCGCAAACTCCACCGAGCGGATCTGCAGCACCTTGGCGCCGAGACTGGCCATCTCCAGCATCTCCTCGAAGGTGATGGTGTCGAGACGACGAGCCTTGGGCTCGATGCGCGGATCCGTGGTGTATACCCCATCCACATCGGTAAAGATCTGGCACTCATCGGCCTTGATGGCCGCCGCCACGGCAACCGCCGTGGTATCCGAACCGCCGCGGCCCAGCGTCGTGATGGCGTTATGCTCGTCACGGCCCTGGAAACCGGCGATCACCACTACCTTGCCTGCAGCCAGTTCGGCATGAACCAGCTCGGTGTCGATGTGGGTGATGCGCGCCTTGCCATAGGCGGAATCGGTGTGAATCCGCACCTGATCACCGGTCATTGAGACCGCAGGACAACCGCGTTTGTTCAACGCGATCGCCAGCAGCGCTATGGTGACCTGCTCACCGGTGGAGACCAGTACATCCATCTCCCGCCGGTTGGCATCAGGATCCAGCTGCTGGGCCATGCCCAGCAGCCGGTTGGTTTCGCCCGACATGGCGGAGACAACCACCACCACGTCGTGTCCCTGGGCGCGGGTCTGCTCGACCCGCTCAGCTACCGCCTCGATCCGCTCCAGTGTGCCGACCGAGGTGCCGCCGTACTTCTGTACATAGAGTGCCACAGATCACCTCGCCCGATTACAGGCGCTCTTCCAGCCAGGAGTGAACGGATTGCAGCGCTGCCGGCACCGCCTCAGGCTGGGTACCACCCGCCTGTGCCATGTCCGGACGGCCACCGCCCTTGCCACCCACCTGCTGGGCAACCAGATTGACCAGTTCACCGGCCTTGACCTTGCCGGTCAGGTCGTTGGTGACGCCAGCGATCAGGTTGACCTTGCCATCAGCACAGGTGGCCAGCAGCACGACACCGGACTTCATCTGGTTCTTCAGCTCGTCCAGCATGCCGCGCAGGGATTTCGGATCGGCCCCTTCCAGCGCTGCAACCAGCACCTTCTGACCGTTGATCTCGATCACCTGACCCAGCAGGTCGTTACCGGCCTGAGCGGCCAGCTTGGCCTTGAGCTGCTCCAGCTCGCGCTCCATCATCTTGGCCTTGTCCAGCATCTGGCGAACCTTGTCGGCGATGCAGAACTGGTCACCTTTCACCAGTGCAGCAGCCTCTTCGATCTGCTCGCCGACCTGATGCATGAAGTCGATGGCCGCTTTGCCGGTCACCGCTTCGATACGGCGCACGCCAGCTGCGATACCGCTCTCGGCGATGATCTTGAAGAAGCCGATATCACCGGTGCGCTTGGCGTGAGTACCGCCGCACAGCTCGGTGGAGTAATCGCCCATGCGCACGACACGCACGTCGTCTTCATATTTTTCACCAAACAGCGCCATGGCACCGGCGGACTTGGCCGCTTCCAGATCCATCAGCTGGGTGGTGATTTCGTGGTTGGCGCGGATCTGGTTGTTGACCAGCTCCTCGACCCGGCGAATGGTCGCCATGGTCAGCCCCTCGAAGTGGGAGAAGTCAAAGCGCATGCGCTCAGCCCCAACCAGAGAACCTTTCTGGGTGACATGCTCGCCCAGAGCCTGACGCAGGGCAGCGTGCAGCAGGTGAGTCACGGAGTGGTTCAGGGCGATGGCCTGACGACGGTCAGCGTCAACCACGGCTTCCACTTCGGCGCCCTTCTCCAGAGTGCCCAGCTCCATGTAGCCCTTGTGGATGATCGCCTTGCCCGCTTTCAGGGTGTCGGTCACGGCAAAGATGCCGTCGTCCACTTTCAGGGTACCGCTGTCGCCGATCTGGCCGCCGGACTCGGCGTAGAAGGGGGTCTCCTCCAGCACGATGACCGCTTCGTCACCGGCGATAAGACCGCTCACCTCTTCCACACCCTTGTAGATACCGACCACGCGGGTACGCTCGGTCAGAGTCTTGTAACCGGTGAAGGGGGTCTCGAAGTCGAGCTTGAGCATCTCGTTGTAGTTCACGCCGAAGCTGGAGGCCTCTTTGGCACGAGCACGCTGCTTCTCCATCTCGGCCTTGAAGCCCTCTTCGTCGATGCCGATCTCGCGCTCGCGCACCACGTCGGCAGTCAGGTCGGCCGGGAAGCCGTAAGTGTCATAGAGCTTGAACACCACTTCGCCCGGAATAACCTTGGCATCGCCCAGGTTGGCCAGAGCGTCTTCCAGCAGCAGCAGACCGCGATCCAGAGTGCGGACGAACTGCTCCTCTTCGATGCGCAGCACGCGCTCGACCAGCGGCAGCTGGGCGATCAGCTCGGCAGCGACATCCTTCATCTGCACTGCCAGCTCGGCAGCCAGTTTGTAGAAGAAGACATCGGTCGCGCCCAGCTTGCGACCGTGACGCACGGCGCGGCGGATGATGCGACGCAGCACATAGCCACGACCTTCGTTGGACGGCATCACGCCATCTGCCACCAGGAAGGCGCAGGAGCGGATGTGGTCAGCGATGACGCGCAGGGACTGGTTGCTCAGATCGGTGGTGCCGACAATCTCGGCCGCTTTCTTGATCAGCGCCTGGAAGATGTCGATTTCGTAGTTGGAGTGGACACCCTGCATGATGGCGGAGATACGCTCCAGACCCATGCCGGTATCCACGGACGGACGCGGCAGCGGCTCCATGGTGCCGTCAGCCTGACGGTTGAACTGCATGAACACCACGTTCCAGATCTCGATGAAACGGTCGCCATCCTCTTCCGGTGAGCCGGGACGGCCGCCCCAGATGTGATCGCCGTGGTCATAGAAGATCTCGGTGCAGGGACCGCACGGGCCGGTATCGCCCATGGCCCAGAAGTTGTCGGAAGCGTAAGGGGCACCCTTGTTGTCACCGATGCGGACGATGCGATCGGCCGGGACACCGACCTCTTTTTCCCAGATATCGAAAGCTTCATCGTCAGTCGCGTAGACGGTCACCAGCAGGCGATCTTTCGGCAGCTGCAGCACCTCGGTCAGGAAGCCCCATGCAAACTTGATGGCATCCTGTTTGAAATAGTCACCGAAGCTGAAGTTGCCCAGCATTTCGAAGAAGGTGTGGTGACGAGCGGTATAGCCGACGTTTTCCAGATCGTTGTGCTTACCACCGGCACGCACGCAACGCTGGGAAGTCGTCGCGCGATTGTAGGCACGCTTGTCTGCGCCAAGGAACACGTCCTTGAACTGGTTCATACCCGCGTTGGTAAACAACAGGGTCGGGTCGTTATGCGGTACCAGCGAGCTGGAGGAGACAACCTGGTGCCCCTGGGAACGGAAATACTCGAGAAACGCAGCGCGAATCTCTGACGTGGACATATACATGGAAAATCCTGCTTGATTCGAATACGGACTTTTAACCGCATTAATGTAAGTTTTCTGCGGGGTAAAGTAAAACGGACAGGGCCGCCACGGGCGAAAAAGCGCACATAAACGGGCCAGAAAAGAGCGGCACCGCCTACAGTGGCTTTTTCCACTGTCGAGAGGCAAAAAAGCAGCGCATAAAGAGGGATGAGATGAACAAAAGGCCGCTTTTTCGGGATTGCGCTCGCAACCTACTGAACGGGCAGGAAAAACCTGCCACAAGGAGAGGTGAAACGATGTTTGCCACGCAGTGGCGTTACTCCTCCCGCTCCTGCAGGGCCGAGATGGCGTAACGGGCCTGATCCCGGGTAAAGCCGCGCCCCAGCAGATATTTGAGCCACTTCATTCGCAGCTTGAAATCCGCCAGATCGGCCACCCGGGCGCGCCGTTCGAGCAAGGCAAACGCCAGTTCGAACCAGTCCAGCTCCGGCTGATCGAAGGCGGCATCAATCTGCATATCGTCGAGCCCCTTGCGGCGCAGATCGAAGCGGATCTTGATGGGGCCATGGCCCTTGGCGGCACCGGCCCGCACCGCCATACCGCCGTAACGTTCGTCATTGACCCAGTTGTAACCGCGGCAGTAGTCGACCACCGCCTCGATCACCTCTTCATTGAAGCCCTGCTGGCGCAGCCGGTTGGCCAGCTCTGACTCGGCACTCTCGCGGCGGGCCAAACTGCGCATGGCAAAGGCGCGGGCGGCGGCAAGCTGCTCGGCAAAGGTCGGTTCGGCAGGCTCGACCGGTTCGGTAACGGATTCATCAACCATCATAAATAACAAGGCCGGGTATCTACCCGGCCTTCCTTTGTTCCTTATTCGAACTCTTGTTCGCTTTCGGCATCGAACTCGTCTGCCTCAACCGGTGCAGCCTTGTCATCGACAGGCACTGCGCCGGAGAGCAGCAGCTCGCGCAAGCGGGCTTCCACTTCGCCAGCCATCACCTTGTTCTCGGCGAACAGCTTCATCACGTTGGCCTTGCCCTGACCGATCTTCTCGCCGTTGTAGCTGTACCAGGCGCCGGCCTTGTCGATCAGCTTGTGCTTGACGCCGAGATCCACCAGCTCGCCCTCTTTGGAGATACCGGCGCCGTAGAAGATCTGGAATTCGGCCTGCTTGAAGGGCGGGGCCACCTTGTTCTTGACCACTTTGACGCGGGTCTCGTTACCGACCACTTCGTCGCCTTCCTTGATGGCGCCGATACGACGGATATCCAGACGCACGGAGGCGTAGAACTTGAGCGCGTTACCACCGGTAGTGGTCTCCGGGCTACCGAACATGACGCCGATCTTCATCCGGATCTGGTTGATGAAGATGCACAGGCAGTTGGCGTTCTTGATGTTGGCGGTCAGCTTGCGCAGCGCCTGGGACATCAGACGGGCCTGCAGGCCAACGTGGGAGTCACCCATCTCCCCTTCGATTTCCGCTTTCGGCGTCAGGGCCGCCACGGAGTCGACGATGATAACGTCAACCGCGTTGGAGCGAACCAGCATGTCGCAGATCTCCAGCGCCTGTTCACCGGTATCCGGCTGGGAGATCAGCAGGTCGTCGACGTTGACGCCCAGCTTGGCAGCGTAGATAGGGTCGAGGGCGTGTTCCGCATCGACGAAGGCACAGGTCTTGCCTTTCTTCTGGGCTTCGGCGATCACCTGCAGGGTGAGGGTGGTTTTACCGGAAGATTCCGGGCCGTAGATTTCGACAATACGGCCACACGGCAGACCGCCAATGCCCAGCGCCACGTCCAGCGAGAGGGAACCGGTAGAGATGGCTTCGATATCCATGGTCTTGCTGTCGCCCAGACGCATGATGGAACCTTTGCCGAACTGCTTTTCAATCTGACCCAGCGCAGCCGCCAGTGCCTTCTGTTTGTTCTGATCCATGCCAATCTCCGCTGGAAATCGTGAGTAAGAAGTGAAGTTGGGCTAAGTATACTGTCTATTCATACAGTATCAAGCCCAATTTATCTGAGCAGCGCCAACAGACCCGACAAGGCCTGTCTCACCGCCAGCTGGCGTACCTGTCGGCGATCCCCGTCGAAGCGGGCGAGCAGGGAGTGGTGACGACCGTTGCGGTCGGCCCAGGCGAACCAGACGGTGCCGACCGGCTTGCCTTCGGTGGCGCCGCCGGGGCCGGCGATGCCACTGATAGCAACGCTGATGGAGGCAGACGAGTGCGCCAGCGCGCCGCGGGCCATCTCCAGCACTACGGCTTCACTCACCGCACCGTGCTGTTCAAGGCTATCGCTGCTCACCCCCAACATCTGCTGCTTGGCCTCGTTGGTGTAGGTGACAAATCCGCGATCGAACCAGCCGGAGCTACCCGCGATGTCGGTGATGGCGCTGGCCACCCCGCCGCCGGTACAGGATTCGGCGGTCGCCGCCAGCCAGCCCCGCTGGCCAAGGGCCCGTCCCAGCTCGATGGCAAGGTGCTCTATCTCTGCATCCAGTTTCATCACGACTCCTTATGATCCGCTCAAGGGGCACATTATGCGATCCCGCTAGCGCCGCCCGCAACCACGGCAGACCGCCCTTGCCTGCCACAATGTGAGGTGCCGCACCTGTGCCATGCCTTCAATAGCGCAGAGCAACCGCGCCCGGAACACCTGCTCCCCCGTCGCGGCGCTTATGTGTAGAATGGCGCCATCAAGCCCAAGGCTCATCACCGCAGACACTGGCCCGCAGAGGCCCCTTCTGGAACAGAACATGACCGCACAACACCAAGCCAGCGGCGCCACAAGCTCCGCTCCCGGCGCCAATCTGAGCGCCCACACGCCCATGATGCAGCAGTACCTTGGCCTCAAGGCCGAGAACCCGGAGATCCTGCTGTTCTACCGGATGGGCGACTTCTACGAGCTGTTCTATGACGATGCCCGCAAGGCCTCCCAGCTGCTCGATATCTCCCTGACCAAGCGCGGCCAGTCGGCCGGCAGCCCCATCCCGATGGCGGGTGTTCCCTATCACGCCATCGAGGGTTATCTGGCCAAGCTGGTGCAGCTTGGCGAGTCGGCCGCCATCTGCGAACAGGTGGGGGATCCCGCCACCAGCAAGGGGCCGGTGGAGCGCAAGGTCATTCGCATCATCACCCCGGGCACAGTCTCCGACGAGGCGCTGCTCAGCGAGCGGCAGGACAACCTGATCGCCGCCGTCTACCACGATGGCCGCCGCTTCGGCTATGGCACCATGGACATCGGCTCCGGCCGCTTCTTCATCAATCAGTTCGAGAAAGAAGAGACCTTGCTGGCTGAGCTGCAACGCACCAATCCGGCCGAGCTGCTCTATCCCGAATCGTTCGAGTTCCTGCACCATATCGAGGGGCGCCGCGGCCTGCGTCGCCGCCCGGAGTGGGAGTTTGAGCTGGGCACAGCTCGCAAGCTGCTCTGCCAGCAGTTCGGCACCCAGGATCTGGTGGGATTTGGCGTCGACAAGAGCGAGACCGCCCTGTGCGCCGCTGGCTGCCTGATGCAGTACGTCAAAGATACCCAGCGCACCGCACTGCCCCACATCCGCAACGTGCGCCTCGAGCAGCCGGATCACGCGGTCATCATGGATGCCGCCACCCGCCGCAATCTGGAGCTGACCCAGAATCTGGCCGGTGGCTATGAAAATACCCTGGCCGAGGTGCTGGATCGCACCGCCACTCCCATGGGCAGCCGCCTGCTCAAGCGCTGGATCCACCAGCCGATCCGCGATCGGGTGATCCTGAAAGGTCGCCAGAGCACCATCAAGGAGCTCATTGAGCAGAACCTCTATGACGAGCTGGGCAACCTGCTGCGTCAGGTGGGGGATGTGGAGCGGGTGCTGGCTCGTCTGGCCCTGCGCTCGGCCCGCCCGCGCGACCTCACCCGCCTGCGTCAGGCCTTCGCCCAGTTGCCCGAATTGCAGCGCCTGCTGGCGGACAACGAGCACGAAGCGGTGCAACAGCTGGCCGAGCGGGCCAGCACCTTCCCCGAGCTGCTCGACCTGCTGGAGCGCGCGGTGATGGAAGTGCCGCCGGTGCTGATCCGCGATGGTGGCGTCATCCGTGACGGCTTCAATCAGGAGCTGGACGAGCTGCGGGATCTCGCCAACGGCGCCACCGCCAGCCTCGCCCGCATCGAGGAGCGGGAAAAACTGCTGACCGGCATCAACACCCTCAAGGTGGGTTACAACAAGGTGCACGGCTTCTATATCGAGGTGAGCCGCGCCAACAGCCATCTGGTGCCGGCCCACTACATCCGCCGCCAGACCCTCAAGAACAACGAACGCTACATCATCGATGAGCTGAAGAAGTACGAGGACAAGGTGCTCACCGCCCAGTCCCAGGCGCTGGCGCTGGAGAAACGGCTCTACGAAGAGCTGCTCGATGCCCTGCTGCCCCACCTCGGCGATCTGCAGGATTCCGCCGCCGCACTGGCGGAGCTGGACGTGCTGGCCAACCTGGCCGAGCGGGCCGAGACCCTCGACTACCGCTGCCCGACCCTCATCGACGAAGATCAGATCATCATTGAAGCGGGCCGCCATCCGGTGGTTGAGCAGGTGATGACAGATCCCTTTATCGCCAATCCCATCCGGCTGGAGCGGGAGCGGCGGATGCTGATCATCACGGGTCCCAACATGGGCGGTAAATCGACCTACATGCGCCAGACTGCGCTGATCGTGCTGCTGGCCCATATCGGTGCCTTCGTCCCCGCCGACAGCGCCCGCATCGGCCCCATCGACCGCATCTTCACCCGCATCGGGGCGTCGGATGATCTGGCGTCGGGGCGCTCCACCTTTATGGTGGAGATGACCGAGACCGCCAATATCCTCAACAACGCCACCGCCCGCAGTCTGGTGCTGATGGACGAAATTGGCCGCGGCACCAGCACCTACGACGGCCTCTCGCTGGCGTGGGCCTGTGCCGAACAGCTGGCGAGCAAGATTGGCGCCTACACCCTGTTTGCCACCCACTACTTCGAGCTGACCCGCCTGCCCGAGCTGATGAGCGGGCTGGCCAACGTCCACCTGGATGCGGTGGAGCACGGCGACACCATCGCCTTTATGCACGCGGTGCAGGAAGGCGCGGCCAGCCGCTCCTACGGTCTGCAAGTGGCGGCGTTGGCCGGGGTGCCGAAATCGGTGATCCAGCAGGCCCGCCACAAACTGCACGAGCTGGAGAGCGCCACTCCGGTCGCCGCAGGTGAAAGCCGCCCGGCTCCGGTGACTCTCGCCCCGCAGCCTCATCCGGTGGTGGAAGAGCTGGACGCAGTGCGCCCCGACGAGCTCACCCCCCGTCAGGCCCTTGACCTGCTCTATCGCCTCAAGCAGATGCTGTAAGCACAGGATGCCGCGCAAGCATGCAAAAAGGGGAACCGCGAGGTTCCCCTTTTTATATTCAGCGCATCATATTCAGCACCCGGCAAACCAGTCAGGCCACCGCTCGCGCCTCTCCACGGGCCCGCAGCAGGCTCTGGCGCCCCTGCCAGTAACCCTGCAGATAACCGGACTCCAGCTTGACCGGGTCCTGGGTAAAGCGGGAGACCATGAAATCGGCCGGTGGCGCGATCACCTCGATCTCGCAATCGGCTGGGGGATTGGCGATGAAATCGAGCGCCCGGTTGTAGGCACGATCCCGCTCCAGCATGGCTTGCGCCAGCGCAGGCTGGGTTTTCAGCAAGGCTTTGACTATCCAGCAGAAACGGGCCGGCTTCTTGCGATAGCCCCAGGGTTCAGACAGCACCACCGTCATCCGCCGCGCCCCGCGCCGATAGGCCTCGATCACCGGGATGGAGTCGCTGATCCCGCCATCGGCCATCGGGCGACCATCGACGCAGGGGGTATCGTGCTGCACCACCGGCAGAGCGCAGGTGGCAGTCAGCACCTCATCCATGTTGTCGGGCCGCACCGGCAGATAGATGGCCTTGCCGCTCGCCACATCGGTCGCCACCGCGTAAAAGGGAATGTCGCGGGCACAGAAAGTGTCGAGATCGAGCGGGAAGCGATGGCGACTGGCCTGCCACAGCCAGCCGATGTCCACCAGATCGCCCCCTTTGACGAAACGCAGGGGATCGAGAAACCGGGAGCTGCAAGCCAGCTCGGTGATGATGTGGTGACTGCGGCGCGGCTGCTCGCTCAGATAAGAGACCAGATTGGTGGCACCGGCCGAGACGCCCATGACGAAATCGAACGGGTAGTGGTGACTTTCGACAAACGCATCGAGCACGCCGCTGGCAAAGATGCCGCGCATCGCGCCCCCTTCGACAATCAGGGCGCAAGGGTGGGGATTAAACATAACAAGGCTCCGTCAGCTGTAATACCTGCCGGGATCGATCCCGGCCCAGTGATGGACGCCTTCATGCAGAACATCAAGACGCCGCAGCAGGACGATTCAGGCTCACTCGCACAAGCCAGAAGCGGGCAGGAGCAAACCTGAACCGTGAAGCGACCCCCAGTATATGCAGCGCACCAACCTTCAAAAAATGAATTTAAATAATAAAAAACATGCCTTTTGGGCATGATTTAGCACATCAGCAGAGACGGCCCTTTATCCGGTAACAGCACCATCAGGATCAAGGCAGCCCGGGCCCGAACGTCCCGTCGACGGGGTTATAGTGGTAGGCCCGATAATCAAAATCCACCTTATCTAAGCGCGGATTGGCCAACTCGAACAACAGGCGCTTGGGGAGCTGCGCCTGCTCGAGGGAAGGTTTGAAGTGGCGCAGCCAGAGCTGTTGCAGTGAGCCATCCCGCCACGCCAGCTTGAGGCCGACCGAGAGGCGGCGGATGGCGGCCTGATTATCCTTGTGGGTGTAGAAGAGGTGGAGGAAGGGATAGTGCAGCGCCACTCGCCGATCCACGGTGAGGCCGGGCAGATCACTGTGCTGCTCCTGCTCGATAAAGAGCTCGTTGGCCCCGCGGCAGAAGAGATCGATGCGGCCACGCGCCACCAGCTTGAACAGCCGCTCGTAACCGTCGATCTCCTGCACCTTGAAACCCCCATGACGCAGGATTTCCGCATCCTGCCAGCCACGCCCCTGCCCGTGCAGAAATTGCTGCAGCTCGGCCAGGGTATTGACCCTTGCCACCGCATCGGCCTGCTGCGGACTGACAAAGCAGATGCGATAACCGAGGATGCCCAGCTCCACCGGAAAACGGACGTAATCCAGCGCTCCGCTCTCCGCGGCCGGACGTAGACTGTCGGCCACAAACAGATTGGGGTATTGCTGAGTCTGCACAATCTGTCGCATTCGGATACGGTTCATCGGCGGCGCGGTTCGCAGCTCGTAGTCACCGAAGCTGTCGCGGGTCTTCTCCAGCGCCAGCTGCAACAGATCGCGAAAATAGAGGGTACGCAAGTCCCGATCGCTCTCGGGGCTGATATGAGTGATGACGTCGCTCGCCCGTAGGGGAGTGGCAAGGAGGGAAAGACTGCACAACAGCAAGCAGGAAGCGAGGCGATGAAAGGTCATACTGCTCATCCCGGAAATACAGGCTCACTAGAGTGTAGCGCCGGGACGAGCCGCCTTCTAAAGGGAAGCCAGGCCTACCAGAACATCCGGCCCAGCAGGGGCGCCAGCAGCACGGTCACCATACCGGCGATCATCATCACCATGCTGGAGACCACCCCTTCCTCATTACCCATCTGATAAGCCTTGGCAGTGCCGGCGCCGTGGGCCGAGGCGCCAAACCCCGCCCCCTTGCCGAGGCGGCTGCGAATGGCCAGCACAGTGAGCACGCTCTCCCCCACCGCCATACCGATGACGCCGGTCAGCACCACAAACAGCGCGGTGAGGTCGCTCTGACCGCCGATGGCGCGGGTCGCCTCCACCGCAAACGGCGTGGTGATGGAGCGCATCGCCAGACTGCGTTGCAACATGTCGGAGAGATCCAGCCAGCGGGCCAGCAGCACGGTACTCCCCACCGCCATAATAACTGAGGCGACCACCCCCACCGACAGCGACAACCAGTGGCGACGAATGAGCTGGCGGTTCTCGTAGACCGGCACCGCGAAGGCTACAGTGGCGGGGCCCAGCAGCCAGAGCAGCCAGTGGGATTCCGCCATGTAATCCTGATAGGGGATGTGGAACAGCAGCACCACCGCCACCAGCAGGGTCGGCGCCAGCAGCAGCGGCATCAGCGGCAGGATGCGTTTTTTGCCGTAGAGCCATTTGCTGGCGTAGTAGAAGAGCAGGGTGAGGGCGAAGCAGATCAGCCCGAGCAGGGTATCAGACATGACGGCGACTCCGGCGGGCCAGTTTCAGTTCGAGGCGGTAAACCCGGTCCACCACCAGCGCGGTAGTGCCGAGCACCAGCGTGGTGCTCACCAACAGCACCACCATGATGCGCCACCCCTCCTGCAACAGCAGATCCTGATAGTTGACCACCGCCACCACGGCGGGCACAAAGAAGAGCAGCATCTCGGCCAGCAGCCAGCGAGCACCCGCCTCAAACCACTCGGCCTTAACCACCCCGAGCAGGATGCAGGCCAGCAGCAACAACATGCCGGTGAGGTTGGCGGGCAGCGGCAGATGGAGGGTACGCACCGCGGTATCGGCCAGCAGCCAGATGGCTGCCAGCAACACAATCTGGAAGGGAGTCTGTAACCAGCGCAAGCAGAGGGCTTTCATGATCATCGTCTTTCTGTGAACCGGCTCACAGTATAGTGTCGAGCAAAACCTGCCAGAAATGAATTAAAATTATCGAATTCATGCCGCATAGGCATACTTCATCCCGTACCCGCCAACACGAGTCGAGAGAGTCCATGGATATTCGCGCCCTGCGCTATTTTGTCGAACTGGTGCGGGAAAAAAGCTTCACCCGCGCCTCTGAAAAGCTGTTCGTCACCCAGCCCACCATCAGCAAGATGATCCGCAATATCGAGGAGGAGCTGGGTCAACCCCTGCTAAACCGGGAAGGGCGCCGCTTCACCCTGACCGACAGCGGCCAGGTGCTGTTCAACCGGGCCCAGACCATCTTGGCAGAGATGCAGCAGTTGGAGGCCGAACTGGCGGATCTGCAGAGCCTGCAACATGGTCGCCTCACCCTCGGCATTCCCCCCATGGTGGGTCACGTCTATGCGGACCTGATCCGCGCCTACCGCAGCCGCTATCCCAAGGTTGAGCTGACCCTGGTGGAGTACGGCGGTCGCCGCATCGAACAGGCGGTGCTGGAGGGGGAGCTGGATCTCGCTATCACCATGCTGCCGACCAAAGAGGGGGGCGCCCTCAGCGCGCTGGAGCTGGATCAATACCCGATCCGGGTGGTGCTGCCAGATCAACCCCGCTGGCATGGCGATGCGCCGCTGCGGCTGGAGTCTCTGCAGGAGGAGCCCTTCCTGCTCTATACCCAGGCGTTTACCCTGAGCGAGCGGTTGGAGCAGGCGTGTCAGGAGGCGGGCTTTGTGCCACAGGTGGCGGCGCGCAGCAGCCAGTGGGATTTTCTCACCGCCATGGTGCGCAGCGGCATGGGGGTTGCCTTCTTGCCGGAGCCGGTCTGCCACCGGCTGACCCCGGATGGTCTGGTGCTGCGGCCGCTGGAGCCCGAATTGAGCTGGCGGCTCGGGGTGATCTGGCCGAGCGAGCGCTATCTGTCGCGCACCGCCGAGGCTTGGCTGGCCCTCTGCCGCCAGCGGCAGGCACCTCAGTAATCGCCGAAGCGATCGGTCTGCGGATTGTAGAAGTAGGGGCGGTAATCGAAGCTGATCCCGTCGAGAAAGGGATTATCCAGTCGCAACAGCCGGCGCTGGGATAGCTTGGCAAAGGCGATGGCCGGGCCAAAGCTCTTGCGCCACAGCGCCTGTAGCGAGCCATCCTGCCACGCCAGCTGCAACCCCCGCTCGACCCGCTGCAGTGCCTCGCGATTGTTGGGATTGGTGTAGAAAACCCGGGGCAGCGGGTAGTAGATCAACAGTGCGTCATCCACCAGCAGATCCGTCATCTCCTTGTGGGTCAGCTGCTCGCTGCGCAGCTCGCTCACCCCGCGGCAGAAGAGATCGAAGCGGCCCCGCGCCACCATTTTGAACAGCTTTTCGTACCCCTCCACTTCCACCACCTCCATCCCGGCGTAACGCAGGATATCCACATCCAGCCACCCCTTGCCCTGACCGAAGGTAAACTGGCGCAGCCCCTTGAGGTCGGTCACTTTGCTCACCGCCGCCTTTTGCTGCGGGCTGACAAAACAGATGCGGTAGCTGACGATCCCCAGATGGATGGGAAAACGGACATAGGCGAGCCCCAGATCCTCGCGGGTGCTGCTGTAGCTATCCATCACAAAGAGGTTGGGATAGCTGTCGAGCTGCATGCTGACCCGCTCGCGCGCCTTGGTCATGGGCGGCGCAGGCTCCAGCAGATAGTCGCCAAACTGGTCGCGAGTCTTGTCGAGGGCGAGCCGCAGCAGCTCCCGATCATAAGTGGTGCGCGGATCTCGCTCGCTCTCCGGGCTGATATAGGTAAACCGGGTGGCCGCCTGTCCGGTCAGCGACAACATGCAGAGCAGAGCGGTGGCCAGCAGATGCAGGGGTGACATAAACCGCGCCTTGGCTGAAGGGGGTACTTTCAGTGTAGCCCCTGAGCGTGGCCGCTCGGCCCTGCCCCCCCACGCTCTCCTCCCCTTTTCGGCCAGTCGCATCCATCAGCCTACTCCCCCACCGGAGGCGTGCTTCTTAGCGCTGTGGCATAACGCTGATAGGCAGCAGAGTCGCGCACCTGCTCGATGGCATCCCACACCTGTCGGCTTTGTCGGGGATGGGCCTGATAGAAGCGGTGAGAGAAGACCAGATAGTAGGGCTTCTCCACCAGCACTGGCGACAGCCGCTCGATGCGGGCCTGCAACGCGGGATGGGCCGCCAGAATGCTGTCAGCCACCTCGGTCTGGATGGCGGTCGCCTGCGCCCGATCCATCACCAGCTTTTTCAACATGATCAGCGGGTCACGACTGGAATCGTCCACCTCGGCCCCCGCCGCCAGCAACAACTCAACGATGGAAAATCCCGACTGGGCCGCCACCATGCCCTTGACCCTGAGGGTGGAGCCATCCCACTGGCTTTTGCCACCCTTGAGCTGGTAGAGACTGTAACTCTCGGTCAGCAGCCGCTTGGCGGGGTCGGGTTTGCCCTCACGCATGGGATAGACCCCCACCCTGGTCGCCCGCTCGACGCTGTAACTCATCTTGATGGCCGCATCCATCTGGCCACTGCTCACCCGAGAGAGGCAGCGCTTCCACGGCAGCGGCGTCAGCACGATCTCGGCATCAAGAGCGGTAGCAACCGCCTTGAGGTGATACTGCACAACCCCCTCCCCCGATTGCAGCAGCCAAGGATAGGAATCACTGTTTTCAAAGCAGGTACGCAGCGTAAAGGCAGGGGCCGCACCGCCGGTCGCGGGCAGCAGCAACGCAATAAAGAGCAGATAGCGGGCAGATGCGCGCATGGGCCATATCCTTGGCGGCAATGATCTCTCCCTTACTCTATCAGAGCCTGCGCACCTGATAACTCGGCTCAGGGCAGTGAACCGAAATCATCCGCCAGCGGGTTGTAAAGGTAGGGACGATAGTCAAAACCGCCCTTGGGTAACTGCGGATTGCCGAGCCGGAAAATCTGGCGAGCCCCCAGATTGGCAAACACCAGCGAGGGTTGGAAGTGATGGCGCCAGAGCCGCTTGAGCGAACCATCCTGCCAGGCCAGTTGCAGACCGCGCGCAAGGCGCTCGCGCTCCTGAACGTAGCGGGCATTGCTGTAGAACACGTGGATCAGCGGATAGAAAATGGCCAGATGGCGATCGACCGTCAAACCGGCCACCTTGCCCTGATGAGATTGCCACTCCGGCAGGATCTCGTTGGCCCCACGACAGAAGAGATCGATGCGCCCTCGTGCCACCATACGAAACAGCGACTCGTAGTTATCCACCTCATGCACCGTCAGCCCGCCGTGGCGCAGGATCGCCGCATCCTGCCAGCCGGTGCCCACCCCTTGAGTGAAGTGGCGCAACTGATCCAGGGTGTTCACCCGCGCCAGCTCGGCAGCACGATCCGAGCCGACAAAACAGACCCGATAGCCGAGGATCCCCATATCGATCGGGAACGGGATCGATGCCACCTGATCCGCCACCGCCTCCCCCTGATAAGGCCAGCTGTCGACAATAAAGAGGGCGTTTTTGCCCTGCTCCTGCACCTCGATCCGCATCCGCGCCTTGTTCATCGGCAGGGAGTCCAGCAACTCGTAGTCGCCATATTCGGGGCGAGTCTTCTCTAACGCCAGCTGCATCACCTCACGGTAATAACGCATCCGCATATCCTGACTGTTTTCAGGGCTGAGCAGGGTAAAACGGGTGGCAGCCAGCAAGGCAGAGGGGAGGGATAAACAGAGGCAAAGCAACAGAAGTCGGTACATCATGGCTGAACTCATACAACGGGGTTCACCCAGTATAGACTGGCACACTCCCCGTTGAGCACGGGGCAATCACGGCTTGCGCGTCCGATCACAGGTGGGGCAATCCGGGCCACCACAGGCCCGGGGAGCAGGTTCACGCCGTGCCCGGCACTACTCTTCGCCGATGGGAGCGGCGATCCACTTCATCAGCGTCAGCATATCCTGCGGCGCCACGCCGACCGAGAGACCGCGCTTGCCGCCGCTCACCAGGATCTCGTCAAACTGCAGCGCCGACTCATCGAGTACGGTGGGCAGCAATTTCTTCTGGGCCAGCGGGCTGATGCCGCCCACCTTGTAACCGGTCAGCTTCTCCGCTTCCGCCGGTTTCATCATCTCCACCTTCTTGAGACCGGTCGCCTTGGCCAGCTGCTTCAGACTGCACATACCGGATGAGGGAACGATGGCCACCACCGCCTGCTTGTCGTGATGGGCAACCAGAGTCTTGAACACCTGCGCCTCCGGCAGCCCGAGCTGGGTCGCGGCATGCTTGCCGAAATCGTCGTGGGCTTCGCACTCGTAGGGGTAGAGCTTGTGGGGAATTTTTAGCTTCTTCAGCAGGTTGATGGCAGGAGTCATGATGGTTGCCTTGAATCGAATCGCATAAAAACAAGGCCAAACAGTCTGCGCCTCACTCTGGGGTGATGCAAGGGGGATGGAAGTTGCAAGGGCCATTGACTGGCCGCCATACCATGCACGCTTGGTGGCGAGCGACCAGAACACTTGACCAAACAGAGTCCAAACGGGTATTGCTTTAACCCTTTGACGCCGCCACAACCCATACCGCAGGAGCCCATATGCAACTAACCCCACCCCAACCGCCTCAGGACGATGATGTTGAAGCGCTGCGCATTGGTCTCTCGGGCTACAACATGGGTCACGCCGGCACCCATCTGCGCGAGCGGATCGCCAGCTTTATCAAGGATAAAGAGGGCAAGGTACACGGCGGTATCATCGCCGACATCAAGTGGGGCTGGCTGCACGTCGACTGGCTCTGGATCGATGAAAGCATCCGCCGCGATGGCTGGGGCGGTCGCCTGCTCGGCGCCATGGAGCTGTACGCCCAAAGCAAGGGCATCAGCAACTACCATCTGGAAACCACCAGTTTTCAGGCTCTCCCCTTCTATCAGAAGCATGGTTACGAAGTCTTTGGCCAGCTGCCCGATATGCCGCCGGGGCATATCAGTTACTTTCTGAAAAAGCAGGATAAGTGATGACACTCCCGCACCTTGCCAACGCCAATATCGTGATCCGCCCGTTCGAAGCGGTCGATGCCGACGAGTTTGTCCGCGCGGCCCACGAATCCATAGAGACGGTCGGCAAATGGATGAGCTGGTGCTCCCATTCATTTACTCGGGAAAACGCACTGGAGTGGTTTACCAACTGCGAGCAGGATCGCGAAGCGGGACGTGCCTTTGACATGGGCATTTTCTGCGCCACCACCGGCCAGCTGTTGGGTGGCGCAGGTATCAACCAGCTGTCGCCCCATCATCGTTACGGCAATATCGGCTATTGGGTACGCCAATCCCGCCAAGGATGCGGTATCGCCCGACAGGCGGTCGCCCTGCTCCGTGACTTTGGTTTTCAGCAGTTGGGACTATTTCGACTGGAGATCGTGACGGGGATTGGCAACAGCGCCAGCGAAGCGGTTGCCATTGCTACCGGGGCCACCTTTGAGTGCCGGGCAAAAAATCGCATATTTCTTCATGGACAGCCCCTTGATGCACACATTTATGCCCTTGTCCCAGCAGACTGATTTCTGTAGCAGGGCGAATCCTATCGATTTCTATCACGTGAAGAGACGATGATTATGGCTATCTCTACCACACGACTCCTGAAGCCTGATAATCCGTTACGCTCCAATTAACACGATGAAAGAACCAATATTTGATAGTGGTTCCAAGGCAACGATACACTAACTAGCAACTAATACTGGCACCTTAATTTTCACAAAGAGATATTATGATCAATAAAGAAATTACTATCCTAGCGTGCTATGGTAACAACAGCATTAATAGCAGAGATATCTTCCAACGCTTTTCTGAACATCCTGATTTAAGTCGCGATTTCATGTTAACCCGACTAAACACCACTCACCTTCAAGGACTTTTACGTGAAGAGTTTATCAAATATGGGCTATCATCTTTATTTCGACACCATATAACCTGTGACTCTATCTTACACCCTGGTATAACTGTAGATGAAGTTGAGACTGTAATTCTTGGATTTATCCGCACATTGGTAGGTGTGAAAAACCTAATAATTATCGATGCATTCTTCTATTCAAATGAAGAAAAGGTTCTTCACTTGTTTAAAAAAATGATCCTTGAGCTATCAGATTCACTACAAAGCATAACATTCTTCACTAGCGCCGCTAAAAAGCGCAGCCCAGATGCTATGCACAATATTTTAAAATCCATCAATCCAAACATAAGAATAATAGATATCATAACAGATGAAATCCATGATAGGTTTTGGCTTGATGCGGATAACAAGAAAGGAATAGTTATGGGGACTTCATTAAATGGGGTCACTAAGAAGTTAACACTCATTGATTACTTACAACCCTCCGATGCAAAAGCAGTTATTGATATAGCTAATGAAATATCGAAAATACAGCAACCTGAAAAAAGGCAACATGAGTAATCATACCGTAGGGTGTAATGAACGAAGTGTGTACAGATCTAGTTATCACCTGACACCGGCCTCAAACCGGTGTCTTGTTTACGCTACTTTAGTGCGCACTTCC
>NZ_JANFNV010000003.1:0-246945 GCF_024436075.1 Aeromonas sp. JL9
AAGGAAGTGCGCACTAAAGTAGCGTAAACAAGACACCGGTTTGAGGCCGGTGTCAGGTGATAACTAGATCTGTACAAGCTGTGGAAATCGGTATCGATGGAATGATGGTTGCTAAACCATCATGCTGTATCAATTTAGGTTCGGCGTGTGCGATACCAAGTCACTCCACCTGTGGGAGATAGCCGCTTGTCTACTTCGAAGAGCTGGGAACAATGAATGACCTCCCGCCAACTACTACATCCGTACAGCTTTGGAGATAAGTCTGGCCACCGTTGGCCAATGCTATAAATGGCTTCGTTTAACTGTACCCAGCCGTTCTTGGCTAAGGAATGCTCTTCAAATTTCAGCTGTTGGATAATGGTGGTATTTTCCCAATTCTCGACAGGTTCACCCGGGATGATGCCGTACAAATAGAGACTCTCTCCGACTGGTGAGTTAATAAATTCAAGCAGTCTCTTCTTACTTTCTTCAAAAGCGATCAGGAGGGATTGTATCGTATCCCTATTGCTCTTGATGGTACTGGCTGCAGTAGACAGATAACTTATTGCCTCTTGGCAACTGGCCTCCGAGTTCAACGTAAAGCGTGACAGGAAATGATGCACCAGCTCATTTCGCAACTCGACCAATTGTTTGAGCTTTTCGCTCATCCACTCCCCGTCTTCCAGACCAACGCTGATGCTGATGTACGCTCGGTTGTGTAGGGCATCATCAATTTCTTGCTCATCGCCCAGCATAATTCTCTGGCTCCACTGACCAACCAAATGCCCCAGCGTCTTTCCAACTAAAAACTGGCGATAGCGTTCAATGTTGCCAACCAGCTCATCCGAAAATCCGCTCACCTTCATAGTGGGCAGGGCTGCTTTGAGCATCAATTCAAACTGCTGTAGCTGGAGGAGACATCGCCCGTACTCCAACGCAATTTGCTCTTTCAAGTCATTCAAATCAGATTGTGCCGTATCAGGCCTATTGTATTCCAACGGAGCTCTTCCTTGTTCTCATTAGCATCCAGCTAACAGTAGCTATTTGAATTGAAGTACCTACTAGATGTTCACCAATGTAACGCGTTCATAGTGCAGCTTCGATAGCGGCTTGTAACTTCTCGACTGCTACCCCACCACCATATCGGTCATAACTGATCGCTCCGTTGGTATGACCCAAGATCGCGGCAGCATATTGAAGAGGAATACCTTTATCTTTCAGAATTGTCGCTACCGTATGTCTCAAACTGTGGAAATCTTTAGGCACCGGCCGGTTGCGGCTGAACCACTGCCCCCAAAGGTGGCTGTAGCCGTCTTGGCGATGGGGCAGTTCGACGAAGAGCCTTCCCCCCACCCTCTCTTGCACAAACGCCAGGAAGCCAGCCTCTAGCACCGCCGAATGGATCGGAATGAGCCGCTTGCTGTTATCTGTCTTGAGCTTCTGGTCGGGTCTACCAGCCTGCACTTTGATACACCAGATGTTATCCACCAGCACCACATCATCGGCATAGAGCTGGCAGATTTCGTTGGCTCGAGCCCCCGTGTAGAGCCCCAACAGGGCTATCCAGCGGCGATAGGGCTCCTGCCTTTTCGCCCATTGGACGAACCTCTGCCTCTCCTCAATCGTGTAACCACTTCTGGCCTTGGTCTCTTTGACCCGCTGCAACTTGAGCCCAGCGAAATGGTTGACGATCCCCTCCTGATGGTTAGCCAGCCAGCTAAACAACAGGGAGAGCTTCTGGAGGTACTTGTTGATGGTGGCCGGACTCTTACCCGAGTTCAGTAGCCCATCCTTGAACATGACCACGTCAGCCTTGCTGTAGCCGGTCACAGGGCGATCCCCCAGTGCCTCGATAAAGGAGCCGAGATAGTTTTTCTGGTTCTTTCGCTCTTTGGGAGCCCAGGATAGGGCCTTCTCCTTCTGATAGCGGTCACTCAGGACTGACAGGAGCGGAGCAAGCGGTTTGGCCGCCCGAGCCACCGGCTTGGTGCTCGATTGATTTGGTGGGGTCTCTGATGCCTCAGCAGGCTCAACGCCAGATTTCGGTCTGGAACGCACGCAGGCAAGCAGCTGGGTCACCTTGTGACGTGCACAAAGTTTGTCTCGGGTATGCAGGGATTTTTTGATCTCTTTGCGGCGACCACAGGGGAGCGTGGTGACTTTCCGGTAATACCAGATGCCGTGGGGACTGAGCCAGAGATTCATCGATGAGCTCCTTGTCGTCCACACAAAGTGGATGACCAAGGGCTTTAGGAAGCTAACTTATTGATTTCCAGAAACAAGTGGTGGCCCTACCAGCCACATCCCGGCACTCGAGTCCCCCGCCTTGGCTGCTACCTTCCGGTCCTGACCAGGTCGACGGGTTATCAATGCGAGAGGACCAATAGGACCACCGGCGAGGAGAATAGGCAAACTGGGCGTTCAATGCAACGGCTTTCTACCCTCCAACAGATCGTTTGCCTTATTTTTCAACAATCTGCCGAATGAATCAGCTAAACAGCATAAATTTCGCCCCCACCAGCAGCATCAGCAGGGCAAAGGCCTGCTTGAGGCGTGTGGGTGACAGGCGGTGTGCCAGCTTGGCGCCAATGCGGGCGAACTGGGTACTGGTCAGCACAATGCCAAGCAGGGCAGGCAGATAGATGTAGCCCACACTCCACTCGGGCAGATCGGCATGATCCCAACCCGCATAGAGGTAGCTGAGGCTCCCCGCCAGCGCGATGGGCATGCTGCAGGCTGCAGAGGCCGCTACCGCATTGCGCATTGGCACCGAGTTCCAGCTCAGATAAGGGACGGTCAGCGAGCCACCGCCAATACCAAACAGCGCTGACATCCAGCCAATGATGGTACCGGCGATGCCTGTGCCGAGCGGCCCCGGCATATGGCGCTCCGCTTTGGGTTTAAGGTTAAGCCCCATCTGCAGCGCCATGCTCCAGGCGAAACAACCGATGATGATATTGAGGGTGCTGGTGCTGAGCAGATTGGCGGTCATGCCGCCAAGCCAGCCCCCGATCAGCATGCCGGCGCCGAGTCGGCGGATCATCACCCAGTCGACGGCGCCCGCCTCCCGGTGGGCCCGCAGCGAGCTGAATCCGGTAAAGATCATGGTGGGCAACGAGGTGCCGAGGGCCAGATGGGTAATGATTTCAGGGTCGATGCCCTGGGCGCGAAAGGTCATGACCAGCACGGGGACAATGATAAGACCGCCGCCGATCCCGAACAGTCCCGCCAGCATACCGGCAAAGGCGCCCAGCAGGAGGTAACCCATAAACAGCATAAAAATTCCTGTGTTAAACAAAAACTGGCCGAAACGGCCGGGCAACAGTGGATATCTGCATGAAAAAAAAGAGATGGCGCGAGGGCCATCTCTTCATTGTGCCGGTTAGTGCAGTGGAATGGTACCGTCCATCACCTTGTAGAAGGCCAGCACGGCACAGCCAAGCAGGGCCGCCGTCATCCCCTGCTCCAACCGGTTAAGGCCGCGCAGACCGTGATGCTGACGCGCCTTCCAGTAGATGAAGATGCCCGGGCTGTAGAGCAGCGCCACCAGCAACAGGTACTCCACACCGGCAGCGTATACCAGCCAGCAGCCGTAAACCGTCGCCACCAGGGCCAGCAGCAGGTCACGCTTGCGCTGATGAGGTTGACCCTGATAGGTCTCCCCTTTCAATGCCAGCTTCAGGCCATAAGCGCCCGAAAAGACGTAAGGCACCAGCGCCGCCGAGGTTGCGATGTTGACCAGCGCCAGATAGGTGCTGCTCTGGAAGTAGATGATGATCAAGAAGATCTGCACCAGACAGGTAGAGCACCAGAGGGACACCTGCGGCGAGCCGTTCTTGTTCTCCTTGGCAAACCAGCCCGGGAACACACCGGTCTTGCCTGCAATGTAGGGCACTTCAGCAGCCAGCACGGTCCAGCTGAGCAGAGCCCCCATCACCGACACCACCAGACCGATGTTGATAAGCCAGGCGCCCCAGGGGCCGACTACAGCTTCAAGGATCATGGCGGTCGAAGGGTTCTTGAGCGCCGCCAGTTGCGGCTGGCTCATGACACCTAGCGAAAACAGGGTCACCATCACATAGAGTGTCAGGGCGCCGAGCAACGCCAGCACTGTCGCACGGCCCACATCCTTGCGATGACGGGCACGGGCAGAGACCACCACGGCCCCTTCAATCCCGATAAAGACCCAGAGGGTCACCTTCATGGTGGACTTGACCTGATCCATCACGGAGCCCAGCTCCATGTTGTTCTGGCCCCAAATATCCAGAGTGAAGGTATCCATGTTGAAGGCCAGCAGGATCGCAACACAGAAGACGATGAGCGGCACCATCTTGGCGATGGTGGTGACGATATTCACCAGCGCAGCAACCTGTACCCCGCGCAGCACCAGCGCATGCACCGACCAGATCAGGATGGAGGCCAGCGTGATGGCCACCGGCGTATTGCCGTCACCGAAGATGACGTTGTCCGGCGTATCGAAGAAGTAGCTCAGGGCGCTGAACACCACGATGGCGTAAGAGACGTTAGCCAGCAGTTGGCAGAGCCAGTAACCCCAGGCGGCGTTGAAACCGATGAAATCGCCGAAACCGGCTTTGGCATAGCTGAAGATACCGCCATCGAGATCGGGGCGGCGCATGGAGAGGTTCTGATAGACTAGCGCGAGACAGATCATGCCAAGACCGGTGATGGCCCAACCCAGGGCGACCGCCCCGGCACTGGCATGCGCAGCAATGTTTTGTGGCAGACTGAAGACCCCGGCGCCGACCATGGAGCCGATCACCAGCGAAATGAGGGCGCCCAGCCCTAGTTTCTTGTCCATTTCAATCCTGTTTATTTAGGCGGCGGCAGAGCGTCCGTATTCATACTGCGCGCAATATGGGAGGGGCTGGGAATCCTGACCCCGTGAAAAAGGCGGCAACTATATTGCATGACTATTCCGACCGCAATCCCTCGTCCCGTCAATCATGCACCGCCTTGACCGCGCGCAATTTTACAGCACTGACCCATATGGCCTGTGAGCTGGCTCAAATTAACCAAGACCCATTGATATTTCTCATTTTTCCGCTAACACAACCTGACTCGCATGGTTCCTATGCATCGCCATTCAAGCACTCTCTGTATAAATAATCTGCATAAAAAAGCCCCGGTGGAAACACCGGGGCCCATTATGTAAATCCCTATAAACGCAAACCGCCATCCAGTTCTATCATCCTTCCCGACAGATAGTCGTTGGCAAAAATAAAGCTCACCGTCTCGGCCAGCTGTTGCGCCTCGCCAAGGGTGCCGACCGGAATGGCCTGCTGCATCCGCGCCATCGCCTCCGGCTTCATCGCCGCCGTCATGTCGGTGGCAAACACCCCGGGGGCAATCCCCATCACCCGAATGCCATGGCGCGCCAGCTCCCGCGCCCAGGTCACCACCAGCGAGGCAACCCCTGCCTTGCTGGCGGCATAGTTGCTCTGGCCAATATTGCCGGCGCGGGCGATGGAAGAGATGTTGATGATAACGCCCCCCTGCCCCCCTTGCGCCATCAGCGCCGCCCCTTCACGACCGCAGAGGAAGGTACCGGTGAGGTTGACGTCAATCACGCTCTGCCACTGGGCCAGCGTCATCTTCTCCACCAGCTCACCCTCTTTCACCTTGATCAGCATGCCATCGCGCAAAATGCCGGCGCAGTTGATAAGACCGTGCAGCACGCCAAAATGCTCCTTGATGCCAGCAAAAACCGACTCAACCTCGGCTTCGCTCGCCACATTGCAGACAAACAGCTCGCACTGGCTATCTTGATCGCACTGATCATTCTGGCTGTGTACCAGGGCTGCGGTCGCCTCCAGATCGGCGCGATTGATGTCGAGCAGTGCCAGCGTCGCCCCCTGTGCGCCCAGGGCCAGCGCAATGGCCCGTCCCAAGCCACGTCCGGCGCCGGTAATAACGATGACCTTATCTTTGATATCCATCAATGCTCCTTGTAGCTGGTCGAAGGGAGATGCCTTGAAGAGAGGTGGCCCGTCAGGCGGGATCCTGTTTATCCAGATAGAGTTCGACGATGCTGGAGAAATCGCGGCTCCCCTGCCCCTTAGCGGCATGCAGGTTGAACAGGTTACGCGCGAGCGCCCCCATGGGCACAGCGCTGTGGCTATGCTCGGCCAGCGCCATGGCCAATCCCAAATCTTTCACCATCAAACGGGTCATAAAGCCCCCCTGATAGTTGCGGGCGGCAGGGACATTCTCCATCACCCCGGGCCAGGGGTTGTAGCGCTCCAGACTCCAGTTGTTGCCGGAGCTCTTGCCCATGATGGTGGAGAGCACGGCGGGATCCAGTCCCTCCTTCACCCCGAGGGCCAGCGCCTCGGCAGTGCCCGCCATATGGATCGCAAGCAGCATGTTGTTGCACATCTTGGCGATCTGCCCGGCACCCAGCGCCCCGGCGTGAAACAGGTTCTGCCCCATGCAGGCGAGCAGAGGTTTCGCCGCCTCGAAATCCGCCACGTTGCCGCCAACGATAAAGGTGAGCGTCCCGGCGGCCGCACCGGCGACACCGCCCGAGACAGGGGCATCGATAAAGCGCAAACCGCGTGCGCGGGCCGCCTCCCCGACCTGACGGGCAGAGTCGACATCGATAGTGGAGCAGTCGATCACCAGTGCGCCAACCGGCAGGGCCGCCAGCAGATCCTGCCCCTCAGACAGCCAAAGATCGCGCACATGTTCCCCCGCAGGCAACATGCTGATCACCACCTCGCAGCCAGTCACCGCCTCACGGGCATCCCCCGTGGCGATGCAGCCAGCGGCGATGGCGCGCTCAATGTTTTGGGCCACCAGATCAAACACCTGCACCCTGTGCCCGGCCCTGGCCAGATTTGCCGCCATGGGCCCCCCCATGTTGCCGAGCCCGATAAACCCTATCCTTGTCATCCCGCTTGCTCCTTGCGTTGCTGATGGTGGCGTCCGCCGGTTGCCAAGATGTTATTCCTTGCAGGCCAACGGATTGCGCCCCTGCGGCCAGCGATAGAACTCGTCCAGCCACTCCCCCTCCGGTGGCAACTGTTGCCAGCGGGGATCTTTATCCTTGTCGATCAGCAGTGCCCGTACCCCTTCCACAAAATCCCCCTTCAGCACGCAGTTGACCGAGAGGGTCAGCTCCTCGGCAAATACCTCTGCCAGTGAGTTGCGGCGAGCCTGCCAATATTGGCGCCACAAAATGGCGCGGCTGATGGGGCTGCCGGTGCGGCAAACCTGCTGCGCCTGCTGGAGCACAGCTTCATGTTCATCGAACTGGGCATCGAACAGCCGCGCCAATACCCCTTGCAACGTGCGCCCCGCCAGCAGGGTATCGATCCTCTGTTGATGGGGCAGCAATACAGGCGCTGGCAACCGGGCCGCCACCTCACGGTGCAATTCCCTGAGCAGCAGATCGATCTGCTCACGGGGATCACCACTGCCAGTCCAGTCGAGCACGGCGAGGCGTAACAACAGCGCACTGCGCTCACCACTGGCGATGGCGTGATCCGCCAGCCCAAGACCGATGGCATCACTCCCGTTGAAGCGGGCGCCAGTCAGACCGAGCCAGAGCCCGAGCCGCCCCGACATCCTGCTTAAAAACCAGCTCGCTCCCACATCGGGGTAGAGGCCGATGGTCACCTCCGGCATGGCGAACAGGCTTCTTTCGGTCACCACCCGAAAATCGGCACCGGCAAACAGACCAATGCCGCCCCCCATGCAGATACCGTCCGCCATGCAGATCAGGGGCTTGCGATAACTGTGGATGTGGTGGTCGAGCCGATACTCCTGCTCGAAAAAGTCGCGGGCATACTCGAACAGTTCCGCCTCGCTCGCCTCCTGCTTGCGGTAATAGAAGGAGCGGATATCGCCACCGGCACAAAATGCCTTCTCACCCGCCCCCTGCAGCAGCACACAGACGATGGCGGGATCCTGCTCCCAACGGGTCAGCGTCTGTTGCAGGATCCGGATCATCGGCAGGCTCAATGCGTTGAGAGACGCAGGGCTGTCGAGGGTCAACACCCCGATCTGATGGCCATCTTCGGTGGGATAACAGCTAACCTTGACCGGCTCACTCATAAACGGCTCCGTATGGATTTACTCTGTTGGGCCATATTGCCAGCGCGGTAAGCGTTTCTCCAGGAAGGCAGCCACCCCTTCACGCTGGTTGGCATCGCTAAAGAGATCGAGAAACAGCGACCGCTCAAGGGGCAAGGCGGCATCCCGCGGGCCGCTGCGGCCCTGATTAATCAGGGTCTTGCAGGCGCGCAGGGCGCTCGGGCTCTGACGCTCCACCAGATGGGCCATCTGGTGCGCCGCCTCCCACGCCTGACCGGTTTTCACCACCTCCTCCACCAGCCCCATCTCGTAGGCCAGCGAGGCACTCACCTTCTCGCCACAGAGGATCATCCGTTTGGCCCAGCCCGGCCCCACCAGCTCGGTCAGACGCTGGGTGCCACCGGCACAGGGAAGCAAGCCCACCGAAGCTTCCGGCAGTCCCAGCAACGCCTGCTGCTCGGCGATGCGGATATCACAGGCCAGCGCCACTTCCAGGCCGCCTCCCATGGCATAACCATTGATGGCGGCGATACTGACGCCGTGAAAGCGGGCCAGCGCCTCGAAAGCCTTGCCAAAGGCCTCGGCCACTTCGCGGGCCTGCTCGACATTCCCCTCGACAAACATATTGAGGTCGGCACCGGCGCAGAAAAATTTGTCGCCCGCACCACGGATCACCAGTGCCACCACATCGGGACGACTGTCAAGCTCCACCATCATCTGCAAAAAGGCCTGCAGGCTGGCGAGGGTCCAGGTGTTGGCAGGGGGATGGTCGAGGGTGATATAGGCCACGTGGCCATGATATTCGAGTCTGATCCTTGTCATAGCATTGTCCTTGTCGATGAAGCTGCCGCCATGATGACAGGCTTGAATGACACCAACCTGTGGCTGGCTCACAAAGCCGAAACCGGCATGGCATGGTGCAAATCGGGTGGCAGGCAACACACCCTTGATGCGACCACCGGTTAGCCCAGCGACAAACCGGGATCGGCCAGCATGCGGCGCGCGATGATGAGTCGCATCACCTCGTTGGTGCCCTCCAGAATGCGGTGTACCCGGGTATCGCGCAGATAGCGCTCGAGCGGATACTCGCGGATATAACCATAGCCGCCAAAGAGTTGCAGAGCCTCATCACAGACTCGATAACCAACATCGGTAGCAAACCGTTTGGCCATGGCGCACCAGGCTCTCTTGTCGGGTGCCCCGCGATCCAGCTTGTCAGCGGCCTGACGCACCAGCAAACGGGCGGCAGCCAGCTCGGTCGCCATATCGGCCAGGCGAAACTGCACGCTCTGGAATTCGCTGATCGGGTGACCAAATTGCTGGCGTTGCTGCACATAAGCCAGCGCATCGTCCAGCGCCTGCTGGGCTGTGCCCACCGAACAGGTGGCAATATTGATGCGCCCCCCATCGAGGGCCTGCATGGCGAACTTGAACCCTTCCCCCTCCTCACCCAGCCGGTAGCAGGCGGGAATTTGCACTCCGTTGAACGCCACTTCCCGGGTCGGCTGGCTGTTCCAGCCCATCTTCTCTTCGGGCTTGCCATAGACGATGCCCGCGCTATCTGCCGGCACCATAAAGGCAGAGACCCCCTTCGCACCTTCACCACCGGTACGGGCCATCACCACCAGCACGTCAGTGCTGCCCGCTCCCGAGATAAAGACCTTGGTCCCCTCGATGAGGTAGCTGTCACCCTCGCGCACAGCCCGGGTCTTGAGTGCCGCCGCATCGGAGCCAGCCCCCGGCTCGGTGAGGCAATAGGAGCCCAGCAGCTCGCCGCTGGCCAGTTTGGGCACCCACTCCTTGGCAACCTCGGTGGGCAACCAGCTGCCCAGCATCCAGCTCACCATGTTGTGAATGGTCAGATACGCAGTGGTCGAGGTACAGCCCATGGCGAGGCGTTCGAAGATGAGGCTCGCATCGAGGCGCGGCAGCCCCAATCCGCCAAACTGCTCCGGGGTATAGAGACCACAAAAACCTAGCCCGGCCGCCTGCTTGATGGTCGGGATCGGAAACTCATGCTCCTTGTCCCAGCGCGCGGCATGGGGTTTGAGCGCCTCATCGGCAAAGGCGGCGGCCGCCTCCACATACGCCTGTTGATCATCGGTCAGGGTAAAATCCATCTTGTCGTTCACTCCCTTGTTGCCCGCATTTATTTTCCTGAGTTGGAGCTTTATGACGCGGCGCCCACACACTGGTCATTCGGATCTGCCACTATGGCGCTGTTGTCGTGGTAGCTGATGACGATCTCACTACCACCGCTTTATCGACACACAACAGATTAACAATTGATTTACGTTTACGCTAACGTAAACTTGTGACAGAAGTGAAGTACAAAAATGGACCGACCACTGCCAACCTTGAAGCCGAGTCAGCCGGTCGAACCCACCTTCCTACCCGACTGTCATATCCGCAAGGAGAGCATGAATGCAGATGGATGAGACCCTGAATGCCCTGACCGAACAGGTTGCGGCCTTCTGCCAGAAAGTGATCGCCCCGCGCGCCAGCGAGATCGATCAGAGCAACACCTTCCCCCGTGATCTCTGGCCCCGGATGGGTGAACTGGGGCTGCACGGCATCACGGTGGCGGAGGAGTATGACGGGGTAAACCTCGGCTATCTGGCCCACGTGCTGGTGATGGAACAGGTGAGCCGCGCCAGCGCCTCGGTCGGCCTCTCCTACGGCGCCCACTCCAATCTCTGCATCAATCAGATCCACCGCCACGGCACGGCGGAGCAAAAAGCACGCTACCTGCCCACGCTGGTAAGCGGCGAACATGTGGGGGCGCTGGCCATGAGCGAGCCGGGAGCCGGGTCCGATGTGGTCAGCATGCGCCTCACCGCGGAGCGCGAGGGGGATCACTTCGTGCTCAACGGCAACAAGATGTGGATCACCAACGGACCCGATGCCGACACCTTCGTCATCTATGCCAAGACCGATGCCGCCGCCGGGCCCAAAGGGATTTCCGCCTTTATCGTCGAGGCGGGAACTCCCGGTTTTTCCACCGCCCAGAAGCTCGACAAGCTCGGCATGCGCGGCTCCAGTACCTGCGAGCTGGTGTTCGACAACTGCCGGGTGCCGCAGGAGAACCTGCTGGGCCCCCTGCACGGCGGGGTCAAGGTACTGATGAGCGGGCTCGACTACGAGCGGGTGGTGCTGGCAGCAGGCCCCCTTGGCATCATGCAGGCCTGCATGGACGTGGTGCTCCCCTATGTGCGCGAGCGCAAGCAGTTCGGCCAGGCCATCGGCGAGTTCCAGCTGGTGCAGGGCAAGCTCGCCGACATGTATACCCGTCTCGCCAGCAGCCGGGCGCTGGTCTATTCGGTGGCGAGCGCCTGCGATCAGGGTCGCACCAGCCGTAAAGATTGCGCCGCCGCCATCCTGTTTGCCGCCGAAAACGCCACCCAGATGGCGCTCGATGCTATCCAGCTGCTCGGCGGCAACGGTTACATCAACGAATACCCCACTGGCCGCCTGTTGCGGGACGCCAAACTCTACGAGATCGGCGCCGGCACCTCGGAGATCCGCCGCTGGCTCATCGGCCGCGAGCTGATGGGGGATAACCCATGAGCAAGATCCACTCCCGCCTCGACACGGCGAGCCCGGAATATGCGGCCAATCGGGCCGCCATGCAGGGGCTGGTCGATGATCTCCACGCCCGCATGGCCGAGATCGCGCTAGGGGGCGGCGCGGCCAACAACGCCCGCCATCAGGCCCGTGGCAAGCTGCTGCCCCGCGAGCGCATCAATCAGCTGCTGGACCCGGGCTCCCCGTTTCTTGAACTGTCGGCGCTGGCTGGCTGGCAGGTCTATGACGAGCCGGTGCCCGCAGCCGGTATCATCACCGGCATCGGCCGGGTCTCGGGCCGGCTCTGCATGCTGGTGGTGAACGACGCCACCGTGAAGGGGGGCACCTACTACCCGCTCACGGTGAAAAAACACCTGCGTGCCCAGACCATCGCCGAGCGGCTGCGTCTCCCCTGCCTCTATCTTGTGGATTCCGGCGGCGCCTTTCTGCCGATGCAGGATGAGGTGTTCCCCGACCGGGATCACTTTGGCCGCATCTTCTACAACCAGGCCCGCATGTCGGCCCAGAACATTCCCCAGCTGGCGGTGGTGATGGGACTCTGCACCGCTGGCGGCGCCTACGTGCCCGCCATGGCTGATGAATCCATCATGGTCAGGGAGCAAGCCACCATCTTTCTGGCGGGTCCGCCGCTGGTCAAGGCCGCCACCGGCGAGGAGATCAGCGCCGAGGCCCTGGGCGGCGCCGAAGTGCACTGTGCCCACTCCGGCGTTGCTGATCATATGGCCCGTGACGATGCCCATGCGCTGGCCATCGCCCGCACGCTGGTTACTCATCTGGGTAACGAGCCGATAGAGAGCAGCCCCGGCTACGAGCCCCCCTGCTACCCCATAGAGGAGCTCTACGGTCTGGTGGGCACCAGTCTCAAACGCCCTTACGACGCCCGCGAACTGATTGCCCGATTGGTGGATGGCTCTGACTTTGACGAATTCAAGGCGCTGTTCGGCACTACACTGGTGACCGGCTTTGCCCGTATTTGCGGCATGGAAGTGGGGATCCTCGCCAACAACGGCGTGCTACACAGCGACAGTGCCCAGAAGGGGGCCCACTTTATCCAGCTCTGTAACCGCCGCGCCATCCCGCTGCTCTTTTTGCAGAACATCACCGGCTTTATGGTGGGGAGTAGTGCAGAAAAGGAGGGGATCGCCAAGCACGGCGCCAAGCTGGTGACCGCAGTGGCCTGCAGCCGGGTGCCAAAGATCACCCTGATCGTCGGCGGCAGCTTTGGTGCCGGCAACTACGGCATGTGTGGCCGCTCCTATGAACCCGATTTTCTCTTTAGCTGGCCCAACAGCCGCATCTCCGTCATGGGGGGCGAGCAGGCGGCCGGGGTGCTGGTGCAGGTGCGCCGGGACAAGCTGGCTGCCGAGGGCAAGAGCCTGAGCGAGCAGGAGGCGGCCGCCATCCGTGCCCCGGTGATCGAGCAGTATGAGCGGCAGGGTCACCCCTACTTCGCCAGCGCCCGCCTCTGGGATGATGGCGTCATCGACCCGGCCCAGAGCCGCACCGTACTGGCACTGGCGCTCGCCGCCTGTCAGGGTGCCCGCATTGAACCCGAGCAGTACGGCATCTTCCGGATGTAAGGAGCAAACCCATGTCAGATCCACTTACTTCCTCAGCACTTGGCTCTTCAACACAGGGCCCGTTTCGGCTGGAGCGGCACGGCCCGCTGGCCGAGCTGGTGCTGTCGCGCCCGGCCCGCCACAACGCCTTTGATGCCGACCTGATGCTGGGGCTGCTCGACTGTCTCGATGATCTGGCCCATCTTCATGGTCATGATCTCGCCGAACGTCCTCACGCCCTGCTGCTACGTGCCGAAGGCAAACACTTTTGCGCGGGCGCCGATCTCAACTGGATGCGCAATCTGGCCCACGCCGATTTCGAGCACAATCGCGAAGACGCCCGGGTACTGGCCCGGCTGATGCAGACCCTCGACGAGCTCCCCTTCCCCACGGTAGCGCTGGTGCAGGGGGCCGCCTATGGCGGGGCGCTGGGCCTCATCTGCGCCTGCGATCTGGTGCTGGCCAGCGATGATGCCCGCTTCTGTCTCTCCGAGGTGAGCCTGGGCCTGGTGCCTGCGGTGATAAGCCCCTACGTGGTACGTGCCATGGGAATGCGTCAGGCGCGCCGCTACATGCTCAGTGCCGAGCCGTTCGATGCCATTACCGCCTGTCGGCTCAATGTGGCACACCAACTCTGCAAGCCGGATCAACTGCTGGCGGAGGGACGGGCGCAGGCCCTTCGTCTGTGCCGCAACGGGCCGGAAGCAATGAAAGAGACCAAACGACTGCTGGCGGCGATAGAGGCCCATCCTTCCCGCCTGCACGAAGAGAAAACCGTCGAGACCATCGCCCGGGTTCGGGTGGGGCTCGAAGCCCAGGAAGGGATGCAGGCCTTCTTCGACAAACGTCCTCCCGCCTGGCGTCCCCGTTTCAAGGATGAGACATGAACTATCACACCCCGATTAAACGTCTGCTAATCGCCAATCGCGGCGAAATCGCTGTGCGCATCATCAAAACGGCGAAACGCCTCGGCATTCACACCATCGCCCTCTACTCCGATGCCGACGCCCACGCCATGCACACCCACCTGGCCGATGAGGCCTGGCATCTGGGGCCCGCACCTGCCAGAGAGAGCTATCTCGACACCGGCAAGGTGCTGAAGATTGCCAAAGAGGCGCGCGCCGATGCCATCCATCCCGGTTACGGCTTTCTGTCGGAAAACAGCGATTTTGCCACCGCCTGCGAGCAGCGTGGCCTGCGCTTTGTCGGCCCAAGCGGCGCCGCCATTCTCGCCATGGGCGACAAGTCGGGCGCCAAGGTGCTGATGCAGGCAGCCGGTGTGCCGGTGCTGCCCGGCTATCACGGCACGGATCAGCGGCCGGACTTCTTGCGCGATCAGGCGAGCCAGATTGGCTTCCCGCTGCTTATTAAGGCCGCCAGTGGCGGCGGTGGCAAGGGGATGCGCCGGGTCGATCAGCTGGCCGACTTTGACGAGTCGCTAGCGGCAGTCAAACGGGAAGCCAAGGCCGCCTTTGGCGACGATCTGGTGCTGCTGGAGCGCTATCTGCCCCAGGCTCGCCATGTTGAGGTGCAGGTCTTTGCCGATAGCCTCGGCAACGCCATCTATCTGGGGGACAGGGACTGCTCCTTGCAGCGACGCCATCAGAAGGTGATCGAAGAGGCGCCCGCCCCCGACATCCCTCCGGCTCTGCGCCGCGCCATCGGGGATGCGGCCGTGGCCGCAGCCAAAGCCATCCATTATCAGGGGGCGGGCACCATCGAGTTCCTGCTCTGCAAGGATGAGTTCTTCTTTATGGAGATGAACACCCGGCTGCAGGTAGAGCATCCGGTCACCGAAGCAGTGACCGGACAGGATCTGGTGGCCTGGCAGCTGGCGGTGGCCGAAGGCAAGCCGCTGCCACTCACTCAGGAGGAAGTGGTGCTGCGCGGCCATGCGGTGGAAGCGCGCCTCTACGCCGAGGATGTGGCGGCCGGTTTTCTGCCTGCCAGCGGGCCTATCCACTGGCTCCACTGGCCCGTTGGCGTGCGCATCGACACCGGCGTCACCGCTGGCGATGAGGTCAGCCCCTATTACGATCCCATGATCGCCAAGCTGATCGCCCACGGCCAAAGCCGCACCGAGGCGTTCGCCAAACTGGCCGATGCGCTGGCGGCGCTGGACCTCGGCCCGCTGGTGCACAACGGCGCGCTCTTGCTGCGCCTTTGTGAAGAGCCTGACGTCCTGGCCATGGGCCACCATACCCAGTGGCCCATACCCACCACAGCACGGCCCATTCCTGAGCTCGCCTGGCCGCTGGCTACCCTCTGGCTGGCGAGCCGCCCTGCGGGCACCTCCCCCTGGCAGCAAGCCTGCGGATTTCGGCTGGGGCCGGATCGCTGCTGGACAGCGGCGGTGCGCATCGGTGATGAGCACCGGGTATTGACCCTTAACGATCATGGCGGCCAGTTTGAGTGGCAAGGGGAGACTCATTGCTACCAGAGAGGTGACGATAATATCCGGCTGCAGCAAGGTGACTGCAGGCAACAGATCCCCATTCAGACGGTCGCAGGCTCGGAGGCAGCCTTCATCATGACCCTGGGGGGCCAGCGCATCCGCTTCGCGGCCGATGATCGGCAGCACAGCCACCACCATGATCAGGCAAACGAGAAGGCGCAGGGCGCCATCGCCCCCATGCACGGCATAGTGGTAGCCGTGCTGGTCGAGCAGGGGCAAACAGTCAGCAAGGGGCAACCCCTGCTGGTGCTGGAGGCGATGAAGATGGAACACCAGTTGCGTGCAGAGCGGGACGGGGTAATTGAAGCCCTGCAGTGCAAACAGGGCGAGCAGGTAAGCCAGGGAACCATGCTGGTGCGCTTTGCCGAAGAGACTGCTTCACAGGAGGAACACCCATGAACCGATCACAGGACGTCCGTGACGACAGGGTCAGTCTGGTGGAGATGGGGCCGCGAGATGGTCTGCAAAATGAAGCTGCGCCCCTCTCCCTGGTACAGCGGCTGGAGCTGATCCAGCGCCTTACCGACAGCGGCCTGCAACGCATCGAGGTGGGTGCCTTTGTCTCTGCCAAAAAAGTGCCGCAGATGGCGGACTCCGCAGCGCTGTTCGAGGCACTGCCGCGCAAGGGCTCAACCCGTTACGGCGCTCTGGTGCCCAATCTGCAAGGCTTGCAGGCAGCCATTGCCGCCCGCGCCGATGAGATTGGCCTCTTCACAGCCTGCTCCGACGGTTTTACCCGCGCCAATATCGGCATCAGCGTGGAGGAGTCGCTGGTGCGCTTCGCCCCGCTGGTGCAGGAGGCGCGCCGCCTCGGCATCAAGGTGCGTGGCTACCTCTCCACCGTCATCGCCTGCCCGTTCGATGGCCCGACCCGCCCGAAACGGGTCGCCGCCATGGCCGAACAGTTGCTGGATCTCGGCTGCCACGAAATTTCGCTGGGGGACACCATAGGCGTTGGCACCCCCGGCACGGTGGCGCCCATGCTGGATGCGGTGCTGCACGAGATCCCGGCGGGGCGACTCTCGGTCCATTTTCACGACACCTACGGTCAGGGCTTGGCCAACCTGCTACCCGCGCTGGAGCGTGGCATTCGCACCATCGACTGCTCGGTGGCGGGGCTTGGCGGCTGCCCCTATGCGCCGGGCGCCTCCGGCAATGTGGCGTCAGAAGAGGTGGTCTACCTGCTACACGGCCTTGGCATGACGACGGGGGTGGATCTCGACAAACTGGCGGCCACCGGCCAGTGGGTGAGCGAGCAGCTCGCTCGCCCCAACGGCTCGCGGGTCGGTCAGGCCCTGCACGCCAATGCCGAGCGGCTGCGTGCCCGCCTCTGCCAGCCACACGCCCAGCAACAGGAGTCATGACCATGTCCCGTTCCCTGCCCGGCAAGGAGATCACCTACAGCATTTCGGAGCTGGCCCACGAGTTCGATGTCACGCCGCGCACCATTCGCTACTACGAGGACGAGGGGCTGCTCACCCCGCTGCGGGAGGGGCAAACCCGCATCTACAGCCATCGGGACAAGATCCGGCTCAAGTTGACCCTGCGCGGCAAACGGCTGGGGTTTAGCCTGGCCGAGATCCGCGAGCTGTTCGATATGTACGACACCGACAAATCGAGCAAAAACCAGCTCAACTCCATGATCAGCCTGATCGAAAGCAAGCGCAGTGCCCTGCACCAGCAACTGGAGGATATCCAGATGGTGATGGCCGAACTGGAAGCCGCCGAACAGCGCTGTGTTAATTCCCTTAACAGCTTGAAAACTGGCGCAGATTGACCGAATCTGGGAGCAAGCTATTGCCCTGGGGATCCCATGAGATATTGGTGCTGGTTTTTGCTCTTGTTCAGCCTCTCTGGCTGGAGCCATCCCCTCATCAAGGTTGGCGGATACCCCTATGCCCCCTTCGTGGTCAAACTCCCCGATTCCCGCTATGAAGGGCTGACGCTGGATCTTATCGACCAGCTCAATACCGTGCAGAAAGAGGTGACCTTCGTCTTTGTCCCCACCTCGGCCGCCAACCGTTACAAGGCGCTCGATCTGGGCCGTTTCTCGCTGATGCTGTTTGAAGACACCAAGTGGGGCTGGGACACCGATAAATTCAAGATGACAGCCCCCTTCCTCGGTGGTGGCGAGGTCTATGTGGCCCTGAACAAAGCGGGCCGGGATCAGCGCTTTTTCGATGACCCCTCTCGGCATCATCTTATCGGGGTGATCGGCTACCACTACGGCGTCGGCCAGTTCAATGCCGATCCTCTCTACCTGCAGCGCAAGCTCAATATCACCCTGGTCAAAGACAACGTCAGCGCCCTGCAAGCGCTACTCAAAGGGCGCGGCGAGGTAGCCATTCTCAACGTTTCCTACCTTAACCAGTATCTGCTGGCCCATCCCGACACAGCCGACCAACTGCTGGTCTCGCAAAAATGGGATCAACAGTATCAGCACCGCGCCATCCTTCACCCTGAGGCCCTGATTACCCCTGCCCAGCTGGAACAGTGGCTGGCAGCGCTGCAACAAAAGGGTGAACTGGATCGCCTTTGGACAAAGTACGGCGTACAACAGCACGCAACCCCATGATTACTATCCAGCTTTTCTGTACCATGGCGGGAACCAAATGGGAGTGCACCAAATGAACACCACCGAGCCCGCGTCCCCCAAGCTCCGCTTGCTGCGCTACCTTGCCTACGCTTTCCTGCTGTTTCTTATCCTGATCACTCTGCTGCTGTGGCAAACCCCCCGTCTGGTCCAGCGCTATCTGCCCGGCTGGCTGGCCGAGCACTATGGCCTGCAACTGACGCTGGGAGAGATTGACGTAGGGCTGCGCAACCCTTCTCTCACCCTCGGCGCGACTGCCCTGCTTGATGCCAAGCAGCAGCCTATCATCCGTTTTGAGCAGCTCTTTATCACCCCCGACCTGCAAGCCAGCTGGCAGCAGAAAGGGGTCGTGCTTTCTACCGTCACCCTGACCAAACCCGTGGTGCTGCTGCAACGGCTGACAGACAAAAAAGGAGATGTTCGACTCAATCTGACCGATGCGCTGGCGACCCTGCTCACTCCTGCCCCCTCCCCCGAGCCCGAACCAGCCAGTGCACCGCTGCTGATCGACATTGCCAGCGTCAATGTCACTGACGGGCATGTGCGCTATCAGGATCAGCGCAAGGAGAGCGAACCCGGCTGGTTGCCGCCCCTCAATCTGGAAAAAGTGACCCTCAAGCTCGATAACCTGCGCACCGAGGCAAATCACCCGACCGCCTATCAGCTGAGCGCCGCCATCAACGGCAAAAGCAGCCTCGCCGCTCACGGCCAGCTCGATGTGACGAGCGGCATGGGTCAGGGCAAAGCGAGCCTCAAGCAGGTCGAGCTGAAACCCTTCGCCCCGCTCTGGGCACCCTATCTCAAACTGGATCTGGCCAAGGGCCACGCCAATGCAGAGGTGGAGTACCAGCTTAAAGAGGGCAAGCAAGGGGGGCTGTGGCAATTGTCCAAAGGCAAGCTGACGCTGGACAACTGGCAGCTTAAAAAACACAAGGGCGACGAATTTGCACGCTTCGGCCAGCTGGCCCTGAGCGATTTGGCTGTCGATGGCCAGAAACAGTCACTCCAGATCGGCAAGGTAACCCTGCAACAGCCCCTGCTCAAGGCCACCCTCAACCCACAGCAGGAGCTGGATCTGGCTGACTTGCTGATTGAACAGGCTCCCGCCAAGCCCGTCAAAGAAACCAACACCGCAAACGAGGTGGCCAACAATGCGGCGCCCAAGTCGGCACAACAAGCAAAGACAGACGGTAACGGCAAGAAACATACGCCAGACAAACCCTGGCAGTGGCAGATCAAGCAGATCCTTATCGACAAGGGCGATCTCACCCTCACCGAATCGAGCAGCGGCAAACCGCAGGCACGCCAGCTCTCCGGCCTCAAGCTGGCGCTGGGGCCAATGGGCAGCAAGGGGGAGAAACCGAGCAAACTGACTCTGGCCACCCAGTTCAACCAGAGCAGCCCCCTCGCCTTTGATGGCCAACTGACCCTGACTCCTTTCACCTTAAGCGGCGACATCAACCAGCAGGGGCTGCCCCTCACGCTGGCACAACCCTATCTGGCCGATCTGGTGCGCATCAAGGTGCAAAGCGGGCTGCTGAGCAGCAAGACCCGGCTCGATCTCGCCACCACCGCCCAGGGAGATCTCAGCAAGCTGACCCTGCAAGGGGGGCTCGATATCAACGGGCTCAAGGTGGTCGATCGGGCAGACAATCAGCGGCTGCTGGAGTTCAACACCCTGGCTCTCACCGGTCTGACGTACGACGGCATCAGCCAGCAGATGCGGATCAAGGACATTGCTCTGAACAAGCCCTTCGCCCGCATCGAGATCAACGAAGATGGCACCACCAACCTGCAACAGCTGCTGTTGCCGCAACCGGCGGCAACCAAAAGTACTGAAACAAAAGCAGGCAGCAAGACTCCTGACTTTCGTTTCACCATTGACCAGCTGCGCACCGAGCAGGGCAACCTCCGCTTTGCTGATCGCAGTCTGAGTCAGGATTTTGTGGCCGATATCGCCTCGCTGGGCGGCCAGAGTCGCCATATCAGCAATATTCCGGGGCAACGCTCCGATCTCGCCTTCAACGGCAAGGTGGATCGCTATGCGCCGGTGACCATTCGCGGCGGTACCAACCTGCTGGTGGCCAACCCGGTCCTCGACATCGCGGTCGCTTTCCACAATCTGGAGCTCACCACCTTTACCCCCTATTCGGGCACCTATGCCGGTTATGCCATCGACAAGGGGCAGCTCTCCATGAAGCTGCACTACAAGCTGGAGGGCAATCGGCTGGAGGGGGATAACGACATCACCATCAAGAAGCTGCAACTGGGCGAGAAGATCAAGAGCGATCAGGCCAAGGATCTGCCGCTGGGGCTGGCCATCGCCCTGCTAAGCGATGCCAACGGGGTGATACAGATGAACCTCAAGGTGAAGGGGGATCTCGATCAACCGGACTTCAGCATCGGCAATATTTTCTGGGATGTGCTGGGCAACACTCTGAGCAAGGCGATCACCTCCCCCTTCTCCCTGCTCGCCTCGCTGGCCGATGGCACCGAAGATCTCGACGAACTTCCCTTCCTGCCGGGGGATCCCGATCTCACCCCCACCCAGCAGGAGAAACTGGTCAAGCTGGCGCAGGCCCTCAAGGATAGACCCAAGCTCAGCATGAACATTCGCGGCAAGGTCAACTTCAACGAGGAGCGCCCCATCCTGCAACGGCAAAAGCTGGAGCGGGTACTGGCCAAGCTCACCGGCAATCAGGCGGATCTCGGCCTGCTGGAACAGGACCCCGCCCTGCAAGAGGCGCTGGCCCAAGCCTATGAAGAGCGCTTTGGCGAAGATCTGGATGATCTGGCCGATCGCCTCCATCTGGATGAAGAGAGCGCGGCACTGCGGGCCCAGGCGGTGATCCTGCTCCGGGATCAGCAGCTCATCACCGCCAAATCCCTGCGCAATCTTGCCATGCGCCGGGCGCAAAATACCAAGGAGTTTCTGGTCGACAGCCAGGGGATCGCCCCGGAGCGGCTGTTCGTGCTCGACAGCCAGGTCAAGGAAGAGGACAAGGAAGCCAAAGTGATCCTGACACTGGATCAGTAAGGCCGCCGCACTGCGCAAATGCGTAATAAAAATACAACCCCTCAACTATTTTGACACCTTTTGCTCACCAAACAGCCTGTCTTGGTGAGCATTTGGCCTCTGATGCAAATAATCACGTAGTTTTTTTACGATTTATCCCCCTTGCCCCCTTGCGGGCGCGCCACAGCCTGCCTAAAATCGCGCGTCTTTTGTTAACCCCACCTCTATTTTTGGAGAACGCCACGTGAGCGAAAAATTGGCCAACCCTGCCCCTCTGGGTCTGATGGGTTTCGGTATGACCACCATCCTGCTGAACATCCATAACGCAGGTTTCTTCCCCATCAGCGCCATGATCCTGGCCATGGGCCTGTGCTACGGCGGCATCGCCCAGATCATCGCTGGCATCATGGAGTACAAGCGTGGCAACACCTTCGGTGTGACCGCGTTCACCTCCTACGGCCTGTTCTGGCTGAGCTTGGTTGTCCTGCTCGTCATGCCGACCATGGGTCTGGCCGAAGCGACTCCGCACGCCTACATGGGTTGGTATCTGCTGATGTGGGGCATGTTCACCCTGTTCATGCTGGTTGGCACCATCAACTACCCGCGCGCCAAGCAGTTCGTGTTCGCCTCCCTGACCGTGCTGTTCTTCCTGCTGGCCGCCCGTGACTTCACCGGCAGCACCCTGATCGGCACCATCGCCGGTTTCGAAGGCATCATCTGTGGAGCCAGCGCCATCTACCTGGCCATGGCCACCGTGATCAACGAGCAGTTCGGCCGCACCGTGATGCCGATCGGCGATCACAAGAAAGCCGCCGCAGTACAGCTGAAAGCCGCTGCCTGATAGGCAACCCATTCAGATTGTAAAAAAGCACCCTCGGGTGCCTAATGCCAGTCAGTTAAGCCTGACTGGCATTGTTTTTATTGGCTTTTTTTACACTGCTGTCCCATCCTGAATATGGTTTACACCTTTCCCCCCAATAAATGGAGAACCCAATGGGACAAGGTGTGAAACGGACACAGCGCGATTACTCGCTGACTTTTAAACTGGCACTGGTCTAGCAGATTGAAAAAGGCGAGCTCACCTACAAACAGGCTCAGGTGCGTTATGGCATTCAGGGCCGCTCCACCGTTCTGGTATGGTTGCGTAAACATGGTCGGCAAGATTGGAGCCAGGGGGCTTCTGTGCGTGCCGGCAGGAGCATCACCATGCCTGACCCCGACAACCAGACGCCCGAACAGCGCATCAAGGAACTCGAGCAGCAGTTGGTGCTGATGAGTCAGAAGGCCCAGTTCTTTGAGGCCGTCGTCGATGTACTGAAGAATGACTACGGCGTCTCCATCGTAAAAAAGCGACCCGGCAAGTCCTCTCGCTGCGGCAAGTCGAGAGGCTGACCATTGTCAGGGCTTGCCTGTTTCTGGGGATAAGTCGGCAGGCTTACTACAAGCGCAATCGGGTCGCCGACGAGCGCCATGCACAAGGGCTACAGGTGGTGCGCTTCGTGCGTCAGGTTCGACTGCGACAACCTCGGGTGGGCACTCGCAAGCTGCATTATCTGCTGCAGGGTCAGGATGATGACGGGCTCAAGGTAGGGCGGGACAGGCTGTTTCGGATATTGGCCGAGCACCGCCTGCTGGTGCAGCCCAGACGGGCGTACCACAAGACCACCCACAGTTTTCACCGTTTCTACCGTCATCCCAACTTGCTCAAGGCGGGGCCAGAGCAGGTCACACCGGTGGCCCCGGAGCAGGTCTGGGTCGCTGATATCACCTATCTGCCAGCCAGGAGCGGGCCGCTGTACCTGAGCCTGGTGACGGATGCGTACTCACGCAAGATAGTGGGCCATCACGTACACGAAGGAATGCATGCCGAATCGGTGGCGATGGCGTTCAAGAAAGCACTGAAGCAACGGTGTGGCAGCGGTGAACTCATCCATCACTCGGACCGCGGCGTGCAGTATTGCTCGGGGCTGTATCAGTCATTACATGAACGGTACGGGGTGAAATGCTCGATGACGGATGGGTATGACTGTTACCAGAATGCGTTGGCGGAGCGGGTGAACGGGATTTTGAAAGGAGAGTTATTGTTGCAAAGCCCGCAGGATTTGATGCAAGCGCGGGAAATGGAGCGTGAAGCAGTGGATATTTACAACGTGGAGCGGCTGCATCATGCGTTGAAATACAGAACCCCCGATGCGGTACATAGGGGGTTCTGAGTAGAGAAATGCTAGTTGAAAATGTGTAAACCTATTTCAGGACTAGACACCCCGGAGAGTCCTGGCAGCGGTCACCAGTCGCCCGATGGAAACGCCCCAACCTTCTGATGTCCAGATGCAGCAAGTCTTCCGGTTTCTCATGTTCATAGCGTTGTACTGAAGGGGCAGGATCCAGATTGGCCAGTCGAGTCAGTCCCATTCTTTGCAGGATACGAGCGACTGAACTGTGCCCTATGCCCAGAGATTGGCTGATGTGCCGATAGATCTGTCGCTGTTTGTGCAGTTCGATACACCTCTGTTGGCCCAGGTCATCAATGGCATGGGGGTGGAATGCGGGTCGAGAAGAGCGATTGTACAAGCCATAGGGCCCCTCTTGGCGATATCGAGTGAGCCACTTGTAAGCGGTGCCGGTTCTGACGCCGGCAGCATGAGCGGCTTCTTCAAAGCGCAGACCCTGTGAAGGATACGCTGGACAAGAAGTTGTCGACCAAAGACGCTTAATCGGGCATTTTTATGGTTGCTCACTGGGACTCATCGGATGATTGGTTTGGTTGGAGCCTCCAATTCTCCGGGAATGCCCCGAGTGAACAGCCTACAGAGAGAGCACACCTATCGGGGGCCATACTGAATCGCCCCAAGTTTTCTAGACACACGATTGTTGAACATTGAACTGCTTTCAAACTCAGCCGGCGACAGTCCATCATCGGAACCATGAAACCTGATTAGGTTGTAATACATCTCGATATAATCAAATACGTTGCAGCAAGCTTCCCCCCTTGTCGCATAAATATTCTTTTTGATCAGCTCCCACTGGAGCCATTGAAAAAGCGCCCCTTGAAATACTGGGTAACAAGGGGTATAACCACGCGTTTTATCAGGTGTAATAAGTGAGCGGTATGATGCAAGCCCCCTTTTGGCAGACCAAGAGTCTGCAGCAGATGACTGAATCCGAATGGGAATCCCTCTGCGATGGTTGCGGAAAATGCTGCCTCAACAAGCTGATCGATGAAGATACCGACGAACTGGTTTTCACCAATGTCGCCTGCAATTTGCTTAACACCAAGACCTGTCAGTGCTCTGATTACGCCAATCGTTTCAAAAAAGAGCCTGACTGTCTGCAGATCACCCATGACAAGATCGCCGAATATGACTGGCTCCCCTCAACCTGCGCATATCGCCTGCTGTCTGAAGGTGACGCTCTTCCAGAGTGGCATCCTCTGCTGACCGGCAGTCGTTCCGCGATGCATCAGGCTGGTCAATCCGTCCGTGGCAAAGTCATTCACGAGGATCAGGCGGGTGAATGGATCGATCACATCATCACCTGGGCCAGCTGACACGCTCAACCTGCTATTCTCCAGAGGCAAGGGCTGCACAATGTGCAGCCCTTGTTGTTTCTGCAAGCAGGGTTTGTAGCTTCACACATATCTGGCTGGCTAAACCAGACCCCCTCCCAACTGCACATTGAGAGAGGCAGAGGCAGAGGCAGAGGCAGAGGCAGAGGCAGAGGCAGAGGCAGAGGCAGAGGCAGAGGCAGAGGCAGAGGCAGAGGCAGAGAATGATTCCATAGTCACAGGCTTATGGGTATTGCTTGATACCCGCGATGGCGCCTCTGTTCACCCCTTAAACCTGATCAGCTGTTCCACGAGCCATAGCAACACTGATGCAATGGCAGGCAAAGCAACCGCCTATCCCCTTAGAGCGCGAATAAAGCATAATCGCATTACAGACGGGGCCCAGGTCAATCCTGGTGAGCCCCTCCCCTTAATCCTCTTCGAATACCCAGTAACAACTGTTGTGGTTGCGATGGAACTGGGGGCGATTCACAGGTGATGATTACTCCCCCTGAATCGCACACATAAAAAAACCGGCGCCTTGGCGCCGGTTTTTGCTCACTATGTCTCGATTACAGAGAAGCAGTGAAGGTACGGGTGATGACGTCTTGCTGTTGCTCTTTGGTCAAAGAGTTGAAGCGAACGGCATAACCGGATACGCGGATGGTCAACTGCGGATATTTCTCCGGGTTTTCCATGGCGTCCAGCAGCATTTCACGGTTCATCACGTTAACGTTCAGGTGCTGACCACCCTCTACGTTGGATTCGTGGTGGAAGTAACCGTCCATCAGGCCAGCCAGGTTGGCTTTCTGGGCTTCCATATCTTTACCCAGTGCGTTCGGAACGATGGAGAAGGTATAGGAGATACCATCTTTAGCGTAAGCGAACGGCAGCTTGGCTACGGAAGTCAGGGAAGCAACAGCACCTTTCTGGTCACGACCGTGCATCGGGTTTGCACCCGGACCGAACGGAGCACCAGCACGACGGCCATCCGGGGTGTTACCGGTCTTCTTACCATATACCACGTTGGAGGTGATGGTCAGAACAGACTGGGTAGCAACAGCACCACGGTAGGTGTTCAGCTTCTGAATCTTCTTCATGAAGCGCTCAACCAGGTCACAGGCGATATCATCGACGCGAGCGTCGTTGTTACCGAACTGCGGGTATTCGCCTTCGATTTCGAAGTCGATGGCAACGCCATCTTCGTCACGAATCGGCTTGACCTTGGCGTACTTGATGGCAGACAGGGAGTCAGCGGCTACGGACAGACCAGCGATACCACACGCCATGGTGCGATATACGTCACGGTCGTGCAGCGCCATCAGAGAGGCTTCGTAGCTGTACTTGTCGTGCATGTAGTGGATGATGTTCAGCGCAGCAACGTATTGCTTGGCCAGCCAATCCATGAAGTGGTCCAGACGATCCATTACGTCGTTGTAGTCGAGGTACTCGGACTTGACCATCTCGGTTTTCGGACCGACCTGGATCTTGAGCTTCTCGTCCATACCACCGTTGATTGCATACAGCATGGTCTTGGCCAGGTTGGCACGAGCACCGAAGAACTGCATCTGCTTACCAACGATCATTGGGGATACACAGCAAGCGATGGCGTAGTCATCGTTGTTGAAATCCGGACGCATCAGATCGTCGTTCTCGTACTGAACGGAAGAGGTCTCGATGGATACCTTGGCACAGTACTTCTTGAAACCGACCGGCAGCTTCTCAGACCACAGGATGGTCAGGTTCGGCTCAGGGGACGGGCCCATGGTGTACAGGGTGTTCAGCATACGGAAGCTGTTCTTGGTGACCAGAGTACGGCCATCAACGCCCATACCAGCCAGGGTCTCGGTCGCCCACATCGGGTCGCCGGAGAACAGTGAATCGTATTCCGGAGTACGCAGGAAGCGAACCATACGCAGCTTCATGACCATGTGGTCCATCAGCTCCTGGGCTTCTTGCTCGGTGATCAGGCCTTTTTGCAGGTCACGCTCGATGTAGATGTCCAGGAAGCTGGAGGTACGACCGAAGGACATGGCTGCACCGTTCTGGGACTTGACTGCCGCCAGGTAGGCGAAGTAGGTCCACTGTACGGCTTCTTTAGCGTTCTTGGCCGGTACGGAGATATCGCAACCGTACTTGGCAGCCATCACCTTCATCTGTGCCAGGGCACGGTGCTGCTCGGAGATCTCTTCGCGCAGACGGATGGTGGCTTCCAGGTTGACGCCGTTTTCCAGGTCAGCTTGCAGGGACTTGAACTGGGCCAGTTTGTCGGCCATCAGGAAGTCAACACCGTACAGGGCAACACGACGGTAGTCACCGATGATACGGCCACGGCCGTAGGCATCCGGCAGACCGGTGATAACACCAGACTTACGGCAGTTCAGGATGTCTTTGGTGTAAACGTCAAACACGCCCTGGTTGTGAGTCTTGCGGTATTCGGTGAAGATCTTCTCGACCATCGGGTCCAGTTGACGACCGTACACTTCGCAAGAAGTTTTAACCATCTTGATACCGCCGTTGGCGATGATGGCGCGCTTCAGCGGCTTGTCAGTCTGCAGACCAACGATCTGCTCCAGGCTCTGATCGATATAACCGGCATCGTGTGCGGTAATGGTGGAGGGCAGGTCAGTATCAAAATCAACCGGCGCATGAGTGCGGTTCTCGATTTTGATCCCTTCCATGACCTTGTCCCACAGCTTGGTGGTCGCTTCGGTCGCGCCAGCCAGGAAGGACTCGTCACCTTCATACGGGGTGTAGTTCTTCTGGATGAAGTCACGGGTGTTGACAGAGGTCTGCCATTCACCGGCCGCGAAGCCTTCCCATGCTTTTTGGAACTGTTCGTTAAGTTCTGCCATTTTTCATTACCTCACACGGTATTGATGTAGTATCCCGCAATCATCCTTAATGATGACGACGGAAGATAAACCAGTAAGTCAGACCAACCATCACGCCACCACCGATGATATTGCCGATGGTCACGGGGATGAGGTTGTGTAGGACGAAGTTGGATACGGTCAGGTCAGCAAAGGTTGCCGGATCCTGGCCGATGGCCTGCCAAAACTCCGGGCCAGCCACGCTATGGATAGCGATGCCAACCGGAATCATAAACATGTTTGCGATGCTGTGCTCGAAACCTGAGGCAACGAACATGGCAACCGGCAGCAGCATAACCACTACCTTGTCAGTCGCGCTGCGTGCACCAAATGCCATCCATGCAGCCAGACATACCATCAGGTTACAGAGGATACCGAGCGCCACCGCTTCGAAGAAGGTGTGGTGAATTTTGTGCTGAGCCACTTTGAGTGCGTTAAGACCCCACTGACCGTCTGCTGCCGTGTACTCGGCAGAAACGATGATCAGCGCCACCATCAGCAGACCGCCAATCAGGTTGCCGAAGTAGACCAGACCCCAATTCTTGAGCAGCTGAGCCCAGCTGATGCGATTGGCAGCCTTGGCCACCAGTGTCAGGGTGGTGGAGGTGAACAGCTCGGCACCGAGCAGCACACAGAGAATAAGTCCGAGAGAGAAGCAGAGACCGCCAACCAGCTTGGCCATACCCCAAGGCATGGAACCGGTTCCGGTCGTCACTGTGATGTAGAAGATAAATGCGATGGCGATGAAAGCGCCTGCGGTAATGGCCAGTGGAATGACCTTGTATGCCGGCTTGGTAGCCTTGGCATAGGTGATGTCTTCAGCCAGTGCAGCGATGGCTTCGGGCTTGAGACAATCGAATGGAGATTCAGCTTTCAATTATTTTCTACCTGAATGTTTTGCCTGTTGAAATCATAACAAAGGGCCAAATAGCCAAAATTGACATTGATCAAGTTTATCAGAGTGCGAATGTAATTTTACTACAAATATTTTAGTGCGATGGCTACGCCACTTTACACCAGGTATCAGCTGAAACAGAAATATCACATTTTTAATGCAATGATTTTAAAGAATTTATTTTCGATCATGGAAATATGGTATTGGCAAGATATCTTTGCAGATCGACAGCACATCCCCTGCCCTGCCATCAACCCCCTTAGGGGTATTTTTTGTTTTTTATTTCATCTTTGAATAACTATCCCGTGCCTTGCCGCACGATAAACAGAAGGGGCCACACGGCCCCTTCCTTTACAGCAACAATCACGCCCAGTGATGGGCTCGCTTGGCCTTCTGCAGCTTCTCGTAGGCCGCCAGCAGCTTCTGGTGCAGTGGGAACTGGGAGAGCGACAGATCGGCCGCCTCCAGCCCGTGGAAGCGTGCTTCGCCAGTGGCGTTGGCCCATGCCTGTGCCAGCGTCTCTTCACCATACATGCGAGTGAAGACGGCGCGATACTGCTCCGGATCCCGCTCCTCGTCGAGGAACAACTCGACGCAGGCACGCAGGGCGCGGTAGTAGCTGGCACGCTCGGCAGTAAACACCGACTGGTTGAACTCCATGGTCCAGTCGATGAGATCCAGTGCGGTCTCCAGCTCACCGGCGGCCAGCGCCAGCATGGCTTTCAGCTCGCCAACGCGCAGGGTGTGCAGCGCGGTACCCTTGGCAGCGGCGATGCCCAGCAGCTCGCGTACACGGGTACGCTCGTCGTGCCCCTCTTCATCCAGTTGATCAAAAAACGCCATGTACTGCTCGGCATCCCAATCAAGTGATGGCAGTGCCAGGATCACTTCGCGCAGGTTGGCGCCCATATTGTTGTTGGCCAGCAACAGATCTTCGGCCGGATAGATGTCGGACATGCCGGGCACCAGAATGCGGCAGGCGTAGACACCCAGATGCTCGTAGTCGGCGATATAGACCGGCTGCTCCAGCTCATGGAAGATGCCGATCAGGTGATCGAACTCCTCCTGCGAGGTGCCACGGAAGTCCCAGTCGGCAAACTCGAAGTCCGCATCCTGCTTGAACAGATCCCAGCTGATAAGGCCCGAGGAGTCGATGAAGTGGGTCTCGAGGTTGTGGTGATCCGCCACCTGCTCGTTGTCGAATGACGGCGGCACAAACACGTCGAGATCCTTGAGACCACGGCCCTGCAGCAACTCGGTGACGGTCCGCTCGAAGGCCACTTCGAAGCGCGGGTGGGCACCGAAGGAGGCAAAGCAGGTGCCGTTGCTCGGGTTGAGCAGCACCACACAGATGACCGGATAACGGCCACCCAGTGAAGCATCGAAGCTGTAAATGGGGAAGCCTTCCGCTTCCAGCGCCGCGATGGAGGCGGCAATCCCCGGATAACGGGCAATCACCTCGTCCGGGATCAACGGCAGACTAATGGCCTCGGCGATGATCTTGTTCTTCACGTGGCGCTCGAACACTTCGGAGAGCGCCTGGGTGCGCGCTTCGGTCTTGGTGTTGCCAGCGCTCATGCCGTTGGAGACATAGAGGTTGCCGATGATGTTCATCGGGATGTAGACGGTCTCGTGATCGGACTGGCGCTCGAACGGCAGCGCGACGATACCGCGCTCTTCGTTGTTTGACTGCAGATCCACCAGCATGTCGGCGGTCACTTCACCGTCCGGGTTGTAAAACTTGCGGGTGAAGCTGTCGAGCAGACCGGCCGGGAACTGGTCACCCTCGATGGGGAACCACTTTTCGTTCGGGTAGTGAACGAAATCGCCGTTGGCGACCTGCTCTCCCAGATAGAAGTCGGCGAAGAAGTAGTTGGTGGAGAGACGCTCAAAATATTCGCCAAGGGCAGACGCGAGGGCCGCCTTCTTGCTGGCACCCTTGCCGTTGGTGAAGCAGAGGGCGCACTCTTTGTCGCGAATATGCACCGACCAGACGTTCGGCACGGGGTTGAGCCAGGAGGCCTCTTCAATATCAAAGCCCAAGGCTTGCAGCTTGGTCTGGAAGCGTTCGATGGAGTCTTCCAGCGCCGCGTCCTTGCCGGGAATAAAAGTGTGGTCAGTCATCACGATATCCTGATTTTTATTGGCTCATGTTCGGCCGCAGATAATAGCAGGGGTCGGCAGCTTTGGCAGGACAAAAATCAGCAAACAGGGATGAGTCGCACGGTGAGAAACCGGCTTGCCCCCTCTCCCCCGCCAAAAACAGCGCGGGCCCGGGGATTGCCCGGGCCCGCTGGTTACGCGACGAGATACATCGTCAGAGCTGCTTGCCCTGGCTCGCAATCACCTGGCTGTACCAGTGGAAGCTCGCCTTCTTGATCCGGCGAAGGGAGCCCCCCTGCTCGTCACGCTCCACATAGACGAAGCCGTAACGCTTCTGGTAGCCATTGAGCCAGCTCAGGATGTCGGTGAACGACCAGGCGCAGTAGCCGAGCAATTCCACCCCATCCTGCATCGCCTCCTGGCACGCCTTGACGTGGCTGCGCAGGTAATCGATGCGGTACACATCGTTCACCTTGTCGCCCGCCTCCAGCTTGTCGAACTCGCCAAGGCCGTTCTCGGTGATCATCAGCGGCAGGCCATAGCGGGAAGAGAGGCGACGCAGCGCGATGCGCATCCCGGTCGGGTCGATGGCCCAGTCCCAGTTGCTGGTCTCAAGGTGCGGATTGGGCGCCGTCTTGTAGAGGCCGGGGATGCCGCTGGATGGCGTAGTACCCTTCTTGCCGGTGGTGTTGATGCGCTGCAGGGTCTGACCGCCCAAGGGGTTATCTGTGTAGGTCAGGGTGTAGTAGTAGTTGACGCCGATGTAGTCGGGCGTCCCCTCGCGCAGCAGCTCCATATCGCCCGGCAGGATCTCCGGTGCCTCGCCGTTTTTTCGCAAGTAAGCGAGCGCCGCCTGCGGATAGCGGCCAAAGCAGTAAGCATCCAGCCACCAGAGGTTGTTGAACTCCTCGGCGTTCTCATAGGCCAGCATATCTTTCGGATCGCACGACGCCGGATAGGCAGGGGAGTAGGCAAAGCTCGGGCCGATGAGGCCATTTGGCACATGCTGGCGAAACGCCTTGATCACTCGGGCATTGGCCAGAAACGCGATGTGGTTGGCGGCAAAGAAGCGCTTGCGATCCTGCACAGCAGGCGGATGGGTGCCGAGCTGATAGGCGTTGGTCAGGTTGTAGTTCTGCTCGTTAAGCGACACCCAGTACTTCACCTTGCCGGCAAAACGCTGATAGAGGGTCACGCAGTAGTGCTCGAAATCCTCGATAATGCATCGGTCTTCCCAGCCGCCGTACTCATCCTGCAGCGCCTGCGGCAGATCCCAGTGATAAAGGGTCAGCACCGGCTCGATCTGGTGGGCCAAGAGGGTATCGATCAGCTTCTCGTAGAAGGCCAGTCCCGCCTCGTTCACCTCCCCCCGACCGGTGGGGTAGATGCGCGGCCAGCTCACCGAGAAGCGGTAGGCCTTGAGCCCCATCTCGGCCATCAGCGCCACGTCCTCTTCCATGCGGTGGTAGTGATCCACCGCCACATCGCCGTTGCTCCCCTCAAAGGTCTTGCCCGGCAGCTTGGTGAAGAGATCCCACACCGAGGGCCCCTTGCCATCGGCATTCCAGCCCCCCTCCACCTGATAGGCGGCGGAGGCGGCGCCCCACAGAAAATCGCTCGGGAAGTCGTTGAACTTGTGATGATGCATCTGGTGTTGCTCCTTCTGCGCTGATGGTGTCAGCCATCTCTGATAACTCGATGCCCCCTGTCGGGGCACCCGAAATGAATTGGCATAAGCATCCATCACTTCTAAAATTCCGTCCAATGACAAATATGACCACTCAACATTCCCAGTAGGAATGAAAGGAGCCCTGATGGAGCTACGGGATCTGAAAGCCTTCGTCACTCTGGGGGAGGTGCTGCACTTCGGCCAGGCAGCGGTACGTCAGCACGTTACCCAGTCGGCCCTGAGCAAACAGATAAGGCGGCTGGAGGAGGCGCTGGGCGGCGAGCTGTTCGAGCGCAACGCCAGCACCACTCGCCTCACCGGACTGGGCAGGGCGCTGTATGAAGATGCCCGCGCTGTGATCATCCAGAGCGAGCAGCTCTCGCGCACCGCCCGCGACGTGCTGGCGGGCAATGTCGGCACCCTGCGCATCGGCTTTGGCGTGGCCACCAAGCTCCTGGTGCCCGCCGCCATCGCCCGCTTTCGCGCCGAGCGACCGCAGGTGACTATCGAGCTCAACGATCTCTCCACCCACCACCAGCTGCTGGCGCTCAGTGAAGGCAAGCTGGATCTCGGTTTTTGCCGCCTGCCCGCCCCCAAGGGGTGGCACGCCCTGCCGGTGGTCGAAGCCCACTTTGTCGCCGTACTGCCCGCCAGCTACCGAGATGTGAGGGAGTTGGCGGATCTGGTGGACAAACCGCTGGCGATCCTGCGTCGGGACAAGGCGCCGTCGTTTTACGATCACCTGATGAACTATCTGGCCCAGAGCGGGCTGCGTTTTCGCGATATCCAGTACGTCAACGACTTCGCCGCCGGTGTTGCCACCGCGGCGGCAGAGATCGCCTGGACTCTGGTTCCCTCCTCCACCACCATAGAGCACCCTGATGTGCTCACCCTCCCCCTCAGAGATGGGGAAGCCTGCTGGACCATTGGCCTTATCCGTCCGCCCCACAGCAAGGGGCCCTTGATCGATGCCTTCTGGGCAACCATCGCCGATATGACGCCAAGATAGACACGCCGTTGGCAAACAGCAGATGGCAGCCGCGCATCAACGATATCGTTCGACGATACGCGCCAACTCGCCGCTTTGTCGCAGCTGTTGCAGGGCACTGTTGAACTCGGTTATCCGGGTATTGAAGCGGGAGTGCTTGCCGATGCAGAGATTGAACGGGGTAGAGTCAAGCTGCAGCGGCACCTCGACCACCAACCCGGAGAGACCCAGCTGGTTGAGTTTGAAGCGTGCCACAAGTGGGTCGGTCACCATCAGGTCCCCCCGCCCCGCCGCCAGCATTTTGAAGACATTATCGACATTGATGGTGTGATGAACGGTGAAGCCCGCCAGGTTCTCCTTGCCCCAGCCGTTACCGAAATAGTCGAGAAAGGTAAGCGATTTGAAGTCGCTCAAGCGGCTGGCTCGCTGAAACTCCGCCATGCGGGGATGGGCGCGCTGGGTAAAAATGGTTAGCACAGTGGTAGTGACCGGCTCTTCCACAATCAGGGTATAGCTGCGCCGCTCCCGAGTTGCGATGGTCACTAAGCCATCGGCCTGCGCCATCCGCACCAGTTTTTGCGCCCGTTGCCACGGATAGCCTTCGTGGCGCACCCGCAGCCCCATCTGCACAACCACCCGATCCATCACGTCGATCATCAGCCCGCGCATCCTGCCCTGTTCGTCACGCCACGAATATGGGGCAAAGTCGTCAAAGTAGACCATCTTCAACTCGGCCGCTGGCGCCGCCCATACACTCTGCCACATCAGCAATCCCCACAGGATTGCACTCCCCAGACTGACTCTCATGGTCGCGACTCCATCCACTTCTGCCAACTCTGAGCCTAGTGCAAAGCAGGCTGCAGCAAGGTTCAGGATCCAGTGGAAAAAGTGGCCAACGAAAAAAGAGAGGGGAAGCAGTGGCTTCCCCTCTCTCGTTCGTTTTTCAGCACACCACCTTATCGATGGCGGTCACGGCTTGCCGGTTACGCCAGCTCGGCCCGCAGCGCCTTGGTAGCATCGACCATCACCTTGAGGGCGGCTTCTGTCTCTTCCCAGCCGCGGGTCTTGAGGCCGCAATCCGGGTTGACCCAGAGCCGCTCGGCCGGGATCTGTTTGGCGGCTTTGCGCAGCAACCCCTCAATCCAACTCTGGCTCGGCACGTTCGGCGAGTGGATGTCGTAGACGCCCGGGCCAATCTCGTTGGGGTAGTTGAAGCGTTCGAACGCTTCGAGCAGCTGCATCTGGCTGCGGCTGGTCTCGATGGTGATCACATCCGCATCCAACGCCGCCACCGCCTCGATGATGAGGTTGAAGTCGCTGTAACACATGTGGGTGTGGATCTGGGTGCTGTCCGCCACCGGGCTCGCGCTCAGACGGAAGGCCCGCACCGCCCAGTCGAGATAGGCCTGATGATCTTGCTTGCGCAGGGGCAAGCCTTCGCGGATCGCCGGTTCGTCGATCTGGATGATCTTGATGCCAGCGGCTTCCAGATCTGCCACCTCGTCGCGAATGGCAAGGCCGATTTGCAGGGCGGATTGCTCGCGGCTCACATCTTCGCGCGGGAAGGACCAGCAGAGGATGGTCACAGGACCGGTCAGCATGCCCTTCACCGGCTTGTCGGTCAGGCTCTGGGCAAACTTTGTCCACGCTAGGGTCATGGGAGTCGGGCGGTCAATATCGCGGGTGATCACCGGCGGCTTGACGCAGCGGGAGCCATAGCTCTGTACCCAGCCGAAACGGGTGATGGCAAAGCCATCCAGCAGCTCACCGAAATACTCCACCATGTCATTGCGCTCGGCCTCGCCATGTACCAGCACGTCCAGCCCGATGGCCTCCTGACGCGCGATGGCATCGCGGATCTCCGCCTTAATGCCCGCCTCGTAGGCGCTGTCGTCGATGCGACCGGCGCGCCAATCCTGCCGCAACACCCGGATCTGGGAGGTCTGCGGGAAGGAGCCGATGGTGGTGGTGGGCAGCAGCGGCAGCTTGAGATCCGAGCGCTGCAGCTCGGCCCTGACCGGATAGGGGCTGTGGCGATCAAAATCGCTGTTGGTGAGGCTGGCGAGCCGTGACTGCACCGCTTTTTTGTGCACCCGGCTGTCGGACTCCCGATCAACGATGGGCTGGCTGTAGGCGGTGATTTTGTCGAGCTCGCCCCCATCCAGATACTCTCTGAGCAGCCCCAACTCGAAACATTTTTGCAAGGCGAAGGCGAACCAGCTGCGGGTCTGGGGATCCAGCTCCTGCTCCAGGGTCAAATCCACCGGGCTATGCAGCAATGAGCAGGATGAGGCCACCCAGAGCCGCTCGCCGAGTTTGGCTTTCAGTGCCTTCAGAGTCGGCGCCAGCTTGGCCAGATTGGCACGCCAGACGTTACGGCCGTTGATCACCCCGGCGGAGATGACCCACTGGGCGGGCAGATGCGGCACCAGGGTCTCCAGCTGTTCGGGGGCGGCCACCAGATCCAGATGCAGGCCATCCACCTTGAGGCTGGTGATGATGTCGCGCTGATGGGCCACCGAACCGAAATAGGTGGTGAGCAGCAGCTTGCAGGGGCCGCTCAGGCGCTCGTAGGCGTTGAGGTAGGCCAGCCGCCACTCGTCCGGCAGGTCCAGCGTCAGCGCAGGTTCATCGATCTGTACCCACTCCACCCCTTGGGCGGCCAGTTTGGCCAGGATCTCCTGATAGACGATGAGCAGGCGATCGAGCAGTTCAAGGCGGGAGAAGCCGCTCTCTTTCTCCTTGCCAAGCCACAGATAAGAGACCGGCCCCAGCAGCACCGCCTTGACCGGCAGCCCCAGCGCCTTGGCCTCTTCCACCTCGTCAAACAGCTGGCTCCAACCCAATTTGAAGCGCTGATCACGGCTGAATTCCGGCACCAGATAGTGATAGTTGGTGTTGAACCATTTGGTCATCTCGGCGGCGGCCGCCGCCGGGCCGGTCGGCGCACGGCCGCGGGCCACCCGGAACAGGGTGTCTAGATCGGTCTCGCCATGGCGGTGGCGGGCGGGCACCGCATCCACCAGCAGACTGGTACCGAGCACCTGATCGTACCAGGCAAAGTCGCCCACCGGCAGCAGATTGACCCCGGCGCCGTGCTGGGCCTGCCAGTGGCGCTCACGCAGCGTCTTGCCCACGGCAACGAGTTCGGCCTGAGTGGTCTCACCACGCCAGTAGGATTCGAGGGCAAATTTCAGCTCGCGCTTGGCGCCGATACGGGGGAAGCCCAGGGTGTGTGCTCGTGTCATAGGTTCATTTCCTTATGCTCATTCATCTGATGGGAAACTGGATGATTTAGCCATCCAGATGTTTACACATCCAAAATGACAAGATAAGGTGACGCTGGCTATTGAATCCTCTTCAAGTGGCTCTCAAATAATCCTCAACTGACTGCCGGTAAGGTTCACCGCGAGGATACAGAGGCCGATTTTTACAGGTGCAAGAGGTGCCGCAGTCAAGAAGCGCAGCAGGCCACCGCCGACCGCAACCTCAGCGCCATACGCAATCTCACAAGGAGCCATCTTATGGCAGTGCCAAGCAATGCAGGGATAGAGATCAAACACTTGAAAACATTGACCGCGCTGGCCGAGCAGGGCTCGCTGGCCGGTGCGGCGCTGACCCTCAACCTCACCCAGTCCGCCCTCTCCCACCAGCTCAAAGAGCTGGAGACCCGCCTCAATCTGGAGCTCTACCTGCGCAAAAGCCGCCCGCTGGTGCTGACCGCGGCAGGCGGCCAGCTGCTCGCCCTCGCCCGTCAGGTACTGCCCGCTCTGGCCCAGACCGAGAAACAGTTGCAAGCCCTGCAGAGCGGCGATGCGGGCAGGCTGCATCTGGCGCTCGATTGCCACAGCTGCATCCAGTGGCTGCTGCCGCTGTTGCCCGATTTTCGCCGCCAGTGGCCTGGGGTGGATCTGGAGGTGGAGTCGGTGCCGGGCTTTGATGCCATCAATGCCCTGCTAGGCGGCCAGCTCGACCTGCTGCTCACCTCGGACGTGCAGGCCCGCGGCGATCTCCACTTCGAGCCGCTGTTTGCTTTTGATCTGACTCTGGTGATGGCACCGGCTCATCCCCTCTGCCACCGGAGCCACATCGAGCCGGGCGATCTGGGGCCGGAGGTGCTGCTGGTCTATCCGGTGGAGCGCAGCCGCATGGATATCTTCAGCCGCTTTTTGCAACCCGCCGGGGTGGAGCCCGCCCGCTGCAAGCCGGTGGACAACACCTCGGTGATGCTGCAGATGGCCGCCGCAGGACTCGGCGTTGCCGCCCTGCCGCGCTGGGCTAGCGACGAGTTTGTCAGACAGGGGATGCTCTGCTCCCGCCCCCTCGGCAGTGGTATTCGTCGCCATATGTACGGCGCGGTGCGGGCCGCCGATCGGGATCAAGCCTGCCTGCAGAGTCTGTTCGGGCGCATTCGCACCAAGATGGAGGGATAGCTCTCCTCAGCGTGGCTGACCAACCTCTGCCAGCAGAGCAGGCAACTGCGCCTTGATAAAGTCGATGAGGGCCCTGACCGCCGGTGACAGACCGCGCCGCGCGGGATAGAGCATCACCAGCTTGCCATCTTTGGGACGCCACTCGGGCAGCAGTTGTTGCAGCCGCCCATCCGCCAGCTCATTCACGCAGGCGTAAAGTGGCAAGCCCACCATCCCGAGCCCCGCCAGCGCTGCCTGTTTGAGGGTTTGCACATTGTCGCTGCGCAGCAGCACATTGACCGCCACCTCCTCACTCTCCCCACTGTCGTGCCGCAGCCGCAGCAAATCGGCCTGACGCTCCAGCGAGCTGAAAAGCAGGGCATCCTCTCCTTCCAGCTGGCGTGGATGCGCCAGCGCATTGTGGCGGGAGAGCCACGCCGGGGTCGCCAGCACGCCCCATTGCACCGTACAGAGCGGTACCTGCACCAGGCTGGAGGGGGGCTGCTCGAAGGCTACCCCGCGGATCACCACATCCAGCCCCTCCTCCAGCAGATCCACCTGCCGATTGTTGGCTTGCACGGCGAGTCTCACCTTGGGGTATTGCGCCATAAAAGTGGGCAGCAAGCGGGCGAGCAGCGCATCGGCGATGGTAATGGGCACGCTGATCCGCACCAGACCGCTCGGCTCCTGCTGCCGTTGCCGCACTGCCGCCTCTCCGGCCTGCGCCTCAGCCAGCATCGCCTGACAGTGGCGATAGAGCACCTCACCGGCATCGGTCAGGCTGAGTTGGCGCGAGGTACGTTGCAGCAGCCGGGTATCCAGCCGCTCCTCCAGCAGCCGGATCCGGCGCGAGATCCGCGACTTGGGTACGCCAAGCGCCCGCGCGGCGGCAGTGAATCCCTGTCGCTGCACCACATGGGTGAAGAGATAGAGATCATTCAAATCAAGTTCCAGTGGTGTCATCGGGCTGCCTTGGTAAGGGTGAGGTGCATTCACATCGTTCCACCAATAGAACGATAAGAACCTATTTCACCAGATTGTCGCCATATTTGCAGCCATCATAATGGCCCTGTCCCCATCAGACGGTTGCTGCACGGGCAATCCGCCCCACCAGCAAGGGCCGTTTGACTGTTCCGATATCACAAGGAGTTCACCATGAAACTGCGACAAATCTGCTCTGCCACCCTGCTCGGTCTGTCGACCCTGACCGCCACGCTGGCCACCACAGCGACACCGGCCATGGCCGCCGAGGCTGCCAGCCATCCGACTGTATCACCCAACCGCTATCTGGAGATGCTCTCCCGAGACAATGCGGTACTGCTGCTGGTCGACCATCAGGTCGGCTTGCTGAGCGGCGTGCGCGACACCACGGTGGGCGAGCTCAAACACAACGTGGTGGCGCTGGCCAACGCCGCCCGCGCCCTCGGCGTGCCGGTGATCGTGACCGCTACCATGCCCGATGGCATGTGGGGCCCCACCATGCCCGAACTGACCAGTGCCCTGCCGGATGTGAAGGTGATCAACCGCACCGTCATCAACGCCTGGGACGATCCCGCCGTGCGCGCCGCCATTGAGAAGACCGGCCGCAAACAGCTGCTCATCGCCGGGGTATCCCTCGAGATCTGCGCCAGCTTCCCGGCCCTCTCTGCCAAGGCTGCCGGCTATGATGCCCGGGTGGTGCTCGATGCCTCCGGCACCTTCAACGAAGCCAAGCGCACCACTGGGCTGCAACGCTTGCTGGGGGCCGGTATCCCGGTCACCGACTACGCCTCCGCCGCGGTCGAGATGCTGCGCAGCAACGTCGACCCCAAGGCGCACGATGTCTACAGCGCCCTCGACATGCCTTTCGCCACCCTGGTGTGGCAGATGCAAGGGGGTGCCAAGAAGTCGTAACTCGCCCCGCCTTCGGTCAGATGACCGAAGGCATCTTTTGTCTTCAAGAGGTTATATCGATGACCAGACGCCTGACTCTCTCCGCCCCCGTCAAGGGCCAACCGCTGCGTATTGGCAGCGGCTTTGCAGCCAGCCATTTTGGCGAACACTTTTTCAACGGTCTGATAGACCCCGTGGTGATGGTGGATCACTTCCAGATGACCGCCCCCACCTTCGAGCCCCATCCCCACGCCGGGATCTCTGCCGTCACCTATCTGTTCGAGGATTCGACAAGCCCCCACGTCAACTACGACTCCCTCGGCAATCAGGGCCCCATCGAACCGGGCGCGCTCCACTGGCTGGCGGCCGGGCGCGGGGCCGTACATACCGAGCAGCCGGAGGGGGCATCGCCCTATGTCCACGCCCTGCAAATCTTCGTCAACCTGCCTGCCCGTCAAAAGATGATGTCGCCTTTTGCCGTCCACGCAGCCGCTGCCACCATCCCCGAATTTCATGGCGAAGGGGTGCGAGTACGGGTGGTCGCAGGCCACAGCAACGGGATAACGGCGCCACACTCGGCAGAGCTGCCCCAACCCTTTACCCTGCTCGATGGCCATTGCGCGCCCGGCAGCCGCTTCACCCATCTGCTGGCGGCAGGCTGGAATGCCATGATCTATCCCCTGACCGGATCGCTGACTTTGCAGGCTGAGGGAGAGCGGCACCTCATCCCGGCAGGTCACGGGATGGGTGTCAGCCTCTCTGCCGATGGCGGCGAGGCGGTGGCTCTGCAGTTTGAGGCCACCGAGCCATGCCACTTCGTGCTGCTCTCAGGCCAGGCACTCAATGAACCCCTGGTCAAACATGGCCCCTTCGTCATGAACAGCCACGACGCCATTGCGGATCGGCTGCATGCCTATCAGCGCGGCGAACTTGGCCAGCTCAACGATGAGTGGCTGCACAACGGCCAATATCGGCCATGAGCACGCTCACTGGCCACCAGCCACAAAGCACGCGCTGGCCTCTGGTCTTCCTCGCCATTTTTGCCGGTGCCAGCGGCGCCCTCTGCCTTGGCAAAGTGCCCGCCGTACTCGGCATACTGCGCAGCGAGCTGGGGCTGACACTGGTCGAAGCCAGCTATCTCGCCTCAGCTTTCAATACGCTGGCGATCCTCTGTAGTATCTTTCTCGGCCTGTTGCTGACCCGCTGGAGTGGGCGGCAAACCGGGGTTGTCGGGCTTTTGGTTATCGTCACAGGCGGTGCGTTGGCGCTGCCCGCCACCGGGCTGGCCATGATGCTGCTGTCGCGCATTGTCGAGGGGATTGGCTTTTTGCTGGTCTCGGTGGCCATGCCCGCCTTTATCGTGGCGGTGACCCGGGAGGAGGATAAACGGCTGGCCTTGAGCCTGTGGGCGGTCAACCTGCCCCTCGGTGCGGCGGCGGGTATGCTGATCACCCCCTGGCTCACGGCGCAAGGTGGCTGGCGGCTGGCCTGGCTGATCCTGATGGCTCTGCAACTCTCGGCCCTGCTGCTTCTGCTCGCCAGTCGTTCGGCAGATAAACTGCGGGGAGGGGCACCCCAAAACTCGATCAACTCGGGCCACCCGCTGCGCCAACTCACGGTGCTCCGGCAGAAGGCACTCTGGCGCTACGGGTTGGCGTTCACGCTCTACAGCCTGATGCTATGGGCGCTCTTTGTCTGGCTGCCAACCATGTTGCAAGGCACTCCCGGGATTGGCCAAAGCCAGATCGCCCTGCTCTCGGCGCTGGCGGTGGTCGCCAATATTCCCGGCAACCTGCTGGGGGCATGGCTGCTGCGCAGGGGCATGGCGCGAGATCGGCTCATCAGCTGGGCACTGGGTCTGATGGCGCTGTGCGGCATGCTCGCCTTCTGGCCCGGCCTGTCGCCGTGGTGGGCCTATGGACTCTGCCTCGCCCTCTCCCTGGCGGGCGGTATGGCGCCGCCAGCCATCCTCTCGTCTGCGCAGGGAGTGAGTCAGGGGCCGGTGCAACTGGCCATCGTGCAGGGCTTTTTTGTCCAGCTCGCCAACTTCGGTCAGCTGCTTGGCCCCCTGTTGCTGGCGGCCCTGATGACGGACAGCGGCCATTGGGGAAGCGCTCGCTGGCTCTTTCTGGGCGGCTTGCTGCTGGTCGCGCTACTCTATGCCGCGGGCCACCTGCCGGGCTCAAGCATGGCTGCAAAACAGGCTCGATCGCATTCGCGGCAAGATGAAAGGTGACGAATAGAGAGGGAAACATCACAGTTATCGTAGGGAATGCTGGCCGGACAAGAGGCTGTTCAGTATGTTAACTGTTTAATCTTGCTTAACGGTAGCCACCATGTCTCAAGTCGATCTCAATCTCTTTCGCGTCCTCGATGCGGTGATCCGCTATGGTGGTGTCACCACGGCCGCCGAGATGATGGAGATGACCCCCTCGGCCATCAGCCAGGCCATCAGCCGCCTGACCACCCTGGTGGGCGAGCCGCTGTTTGTCCGCCAGGGACGCGGCATCACCCCCACGGCGCGAGCGCTCAGTCTGCACCACGAGATCATGGTGCCGCTGCACGACATGGAGCGCAGCCTGCAGCGCACCGATCTCTTTGATCCCCAGACCAGTCGGCGCACCTTTCGCATCGCGGGGGTGCCCGATATCGATATCTTCTTCCTGCCGGAGCTCAACAACCTGCTGCAGACCCAAGCCCCCAACTGTCAGTTGGAGTGGAACACCCAGGTGCAGGACGAAGCCCTGCGCCAGAACAGCCTCTATCTGCACAGCGTGGATCTGGTGCTGGCCACCAAGCCGATGGCGGAGCAGGGGATCGAAAACGAGCAGATCATGTCCCAGGCCCTGCGCATCGCCTGCCGCAAGGATCACCCCAGGATCCGCCAAGCCCCCGACATGGCCACCTTCTTCAACGAAAAGCACGTGGTATTGCAAACCAGGCGGCTCGACAGCTTGCTGCTCAACACCCTGACCAAGGCGCCGCTGCCGCCGCGCCAGATTGCCTACGAGAGCGACTCCCTGCTCACCGCTCTTCATCTGGTGAGTCGTACCGACTGGCTCTGCGTCGCCAGCCAGTGGCACATGGAGAAGCTGGGGCAGGCGCTGGATCTGGCCAGCTATCCCCTCCCCTGGCTCTCGGAGGATTGCCCCGTCTACATGAGTTGGCACAAGAGCTCCGGTCAGGATACCGGGCTTAATTGGCTCAAAGATCAGGTGCGGGCCGTCAGTTCGTTTTAAGTATGCTTAACAGTCAAGCATGCCCATCTCCTCATCCGGGCTATCGCTCTTCTCGACAAACCGCCTTATGGATAATTTCCCTTCAGGATAATCGGGGGCCTTTTCTCAACCATTAAGGCGCAGCTCATGACGACATCGTCGTGCCGAAATAGCTGCGCAGTGCCTCCACCACCCGCCGCACTTTCTCCGGGATCTCCCGCTGCGGCGTGATGGCGTGGATCTCCATCGGTGCCACCCGAAAACCGGGCAGCAATTCCAGCAGACGCCCCTGCGCCAGATCCTCGCCAATTTCTCCCTCCGGCTGCAGCGAGATCCCCTGCCCCGCCAGCGCAAACTGGCGCAAGGGCAACACGTTATTGCAGAGCACCTTGGCCTTGAACCTCACCCTGTGCTCGCCCCCCTTCTCATCGAGCAGCAGCAAACCGTTGCCCAGCATGTCGCCACAGAGCCAGTCGTGGGTGGCCAGATCGGTGGGGATGCGCGGCGTCCCCTTGCGCGCCAAATAGGCGGGGGCGGCGCAGAGCAGCATCCGGGTCTGCCCCAGTTTGCGGGCCACCAGGGTCGAATCGGGCAAAGTGCCGACCCGCAATGCCACGTCGATCCGCTCAGCAATGAGATCCCGTTTCTCGTCGTCGGCGATGATCTGGATGGTAAGGCCGGGGTGGGCCTGCAGCAGCGGTGAGAGGGCCAGCGCCAGTGGCTGGCCCGCCATCCCCACTGGGGCAGTGATCCGCACTTCCCCGAGCAGGGCGTCGCGCACCTCCGAGAGGCGCAGCTCGGTCTCGCTCAGAGTCTGCTGCAACGCCCGACACCCTTGCCACACCACCTCTCCCGCCTCGGTCAGACTGAGACGACGGGTGGAGCGATGGAGCAGGGGCAGTCCGAGCAGGCTTTCGAGCTGGCTGATATGCTGACTGACGGCGGAGGGGGTCATGCCAAGGGATTTGGCAGCCCCTGTCATGCTGCCCGCTTCCACCACGGCGGCGAAGATGGCGTAACGTCTGAGCTGTTCCATTATTAAATCCAGCTTATAAGTGAATGCATTTTTGAGGTTATTATTAAATCATAAATGGCAGCGTAGGATAGCCCCATTCCAACAGTGAAGGAGAGTTCCCCATGAAGATTGCCCTGATCGGTGCCAGCGGTTTTGTCGGTTCAGCCATCCTGAACGAGGCCATCAGCCGCGGCCATCACGTCACCGCCATCGTCCGCGATGTCAGCAAGGTGGCCGCCCATCCGCAGGTCACCGCCATGGCGGTGGATGCCCAAAACCCGCAGGCATTGGCCGAGGTGCTCAAGGGGCACGATCGGGTGATCAGCGCCTACAACCCGGGCTGGACCACACCGGATATCTACGACCAATACCTCAAGGGCGCCAACGCGATTGTCGCAGCAGCCAAAGCGGCCAACAGCTGGTTGCTGGTAGTAGGTGGCGCCGGCAGTCTGGAGGTCGCCCCCGGCGTGCAACTGGTGGATACCCCGGAGTTTCCGGCCGAGTGGAAACAGGGGGCACTGGCGGCCCGCGACGGTCTCACCGCCCTGCGCCGTGAAACCGCTCTCGACTGGCGCTTTGTCTCTCCCCCGGTGTTCCTGGAGCCGGGCGAGAAGCGCGGCGGCTATCGGATTGGTGGCGATCAGGTGCTCTTTAGCGGCGAACAGCCTGCCGGGATCACCGCCGGTGATCTGGCTGACGGTGTGCTGAACGAGGTGGAAAAACCGGCTCACCAGCGCCAGCGCTTTACCCTGGGTTACTGAGAGCCAGCAGGCGGTTAAGGCCAGAATACGCGGTCACTCGCCTACGCACCCGGTCAGGTGAAAAACCGCTCAACCAGAAGGGAGGCATCCGCCTCCCTTCTGTTTTGGCCATTTTCTGTTTTGGTCATTTTTGCCACTGGCAGCTTGCCTCTGGTTATCACTCTCCCCCTCATCGTTGCCCCTTTACCCCACAATGGCTGCGCAAAAAAACCTTCGGCCCATCAGACGCCGAATTCCATTTCGAATTTTGTATATAACTAAGAATAATTTGTTGTTTCCGTCTTATAACACCGAACAGTAGCATCCCCTTCATTCCAGATGGCGCCACACCGCAAGAGCAAACAGCCACGCTGTCGTGCCATCCCGTTTGCCGCTCATCAGACCTGCCCGCACCAGAGGCAGCAGAAGAGATGGCGCCAGAGATAACGAAAGAGTGAGGAGGTGCACATGGAACATTCACCACTGCCGATCATCGATCTGGCTGCCCTCAACGGGGCGCCCGAGGTGCGTCGCCCTATGCTGGCCAGGCTGGCCGCGGCCGCCCGCGATGTGGGCTTTTTCTATCTGGTCGGCCACGGCTTGAGCAAGGTTGAGATGCTAGAGACTCTGGCGCTGGCTGAGCGCTTCTTTGCCCTGCCGGAGCAGGAGAAGCTGGCGGTGCAGATGGTCAACAGCCCCCACTTTCGCGGCTACAACCGGGTCGGTGCCGAGCTGACCCGCCAGCAGCCGGATCTGCGGGAGCAGTTCGATATCATGAATGAGGCGCAAGCCCTGCCTGCGGCCCTGATCCGTGAACCATGGCAGCGGCTGATCGGCCCCAACCAGTGGCCGACTACTTTTCCCGAGATGAAAGGCCATCTGCTGGCGCGGCAGGAGCGGCTGAGCGACATCACCCTCACCCTGCTAGCCGCTTTTGCCGAGGTGCTGGAGCAACCGGCCAACGTGTTTGACGACAGCATCCGCGGCGCCCCCTACCAGCACATGAAGCTGATTCATTACCCGGGGCAAGAGGCGGGCAGCAGCAGTCAGGGGGTCGGCGCCCACAAGGATCCCGGCTACCTGACGCTGGTGATGCAGGACAATCACTCGGGGCTTGAGGTCGAGACGGCCGACGGCTGGATCTCCGCGCCCCCCCTGCCGGGAGCGCTGGTGGTCAATATCGGCGAGCTGCTGGAGCTGGCCTCCAACGGCTATCTCAAGGCGACCCTGCATCGGGTGGTAAGCCCGCCGCCTGGCGTCTCGCGTCTCTCCTGCGCCTTCTTTATGGCGGCGCGGCTCGATGCCACCGTGCCGCTGCTCAGCCTCTCCCCAGAGCTGGCAGCGCAGGCGCAAGGGCCGGAGAGTGACCCGACCAACCCGCTCTTTAATCAGGTGGGGAAGAACGTGCTGAAAGGGCGGCTGCGATCCCACCCGGATGTGGCGGCGCGCCACTATGGGCCGGTGGAACCCGCTCGCCTTCCACGCGCTGAAAGCGAAGCGATACCGGCCTAAGCAGCGCAAAGATCCGCAGGCGGGTATATGCATAAGCCACAAGCAGCATGGATATACCCGCCCAGACAAAACACAACATGTAACGAACAACAAAACACAACCAGTCATGGCCAGAGCCTGGCCATCACGGAGCAACACGATGAAATTCAAGACCATGAGCGTACACAGCGGCCAGCGGATCGATCCCCAGACCGGCGCCCTCACCACCCCGCTCTACCAGAGCAGCACCTTCAGCTACTTCAACGCCCAGGCGGGCAAGGAGCGCTTTGCAGGTCAGGCCCCCGGCTTTATCTACAGCCGCTTTGGCAACCCCACAACCGCCGAGCTTGAGCAGAAACTGGCGGCGCTTGAAGGTGCCGATGAAGCGCTGGTGGTGGCGAGCGGCATGGCAGCGGTGAGCGCCATCATGTATGCCCTGGCCGACAGCGGCGATGAGGTGGCATATATCGGTCCGCTCTACGGCGGCACCGATGCCTTCCTCAAGCAAACCTTCAGCCGCGCCGGCATAAAAGTCACCGCCTACGAGAGCGATCGGGATCTGCTGGCCAACATCCGCCCCGCCACCAAGGTGGTACTGTTCGAAACCCTGACCAACCCCACCCTCAAGGTGGTGGATCCGCGGCTGGTGGTGGAAGCGGCCCGCAAGGTGGGCGCCATCACAGTGTGTGACAACACCTTCCTCACCCCCTACCTGCTGCGTCCGCTGGAGCTCGGGGTCGATGTGGTGATGCACAGCGGCACCAAATATCTGGGCGGCCACGGCGACATCATCGCCGGGGTGGTGGCGGGCTCTCACGCCCTGATGAAGTCCATCCGCACCGTGGCCCTCAAGCATATCGGCTCCCCCATCGGCCCGCAGGAGGCCTACCTGCTGCAGCGCGGGGTCAAGACCCTGCCGCTGCGGATGGATGCCCACCTGCACAATGCGCAGAAAGTGGCCGAGTTTCTGGCCGCCCATCCGGCGGTGAAGAAGGTGATCTACCCGGGGCTTGCCAACCATCCGGGCCATGATGCCCTCGGCGCCTTCGCCAGCGGCTTTGGCGGCATGGTGAGTATTGAACTTGAAGGCGGGTTTGAGCGCTGTGCCACCCTGCTCGATAACCTGCAGCTGTTCGTGCAGGCGGTGAGTCTGGGGGATCTCGAGAGTCTCGCTTGCCATCCAGCCAGTACCACCCACGCCGCCATGGACGAGGCGAGCCGCCTCGCTGCCGGAGTCAATGACGACCTCATCCGCTTCAGCATCGGGGTGGAAGATGCAGACGATCTGATCGCCGATCTGGCCGCCGCGCTGGCGCAGATCTAACCGGGAGCACGCACCTCACTTGCCCGCCAAATGGCGGCGAGTGAGATGCCCAACAAACAACAACGGCCCATCAAGGGCCGTTGTTGTTTGTTGGGCTATGGAAAGACGGGATTTACTCCTCCCACACCACCACCTGGGATGAGGGCCAGCGATCCCCGACCTGGGCGTACTTTTGCTCCAGCAGGTGACGCTTGATCTTCATGGTGGGAGTCAGCACGCCGTTCTCGATATTCCAGGGGGTTTTCACCACCAGAATGCCGCGAATTTTGGCATGAGATTCCAGCTGATCGTTGACCCGAACCCGCGCCGCTTCCAGTCTGGCGTTGACCTCCTCCCGATTGCCCTTCATGGCGCTCTCGGCCAGTTGCACCAGCGCAATGGGCTGCGGCATACCGTAACCAATCACGCAGAGCTGTTCGATGATGGGCTCCTGACCCAGCAGCCCCTCGATGGGCACCGGCGCCACATACTTGCCCTTGGCGGTCTTGAACACATCCTTCATCCGGCCGGTGATGGTGAGATAACCCTCCTTGTCCAGCTTGCCCATGTCGCCGGTGTGGAGCCACCCCTCGGCATCGATGGCCTCGGCGCTGTGCTCGGGATCCTTGTAGTAACCCAGCATCATCCCTTCGCAGCGGCAGAGGATCTCCCCCTCGTCAGAGATCTTGATGGTCACTCCGATCCCCGCCTTGCCGACGGTGCCGATCTTGTCGGCGCGGAACGGGTAGTTGATGGTGGAGTAGGCGTGGTTCTCGGTCATGCCCCAAGCTTCAGTCACCTTGAGGCCGATGCTCAGATACCACTCAAGCAGCGCAGGAGAGACAGGCGCGGAGCCGCAGCCGAGTACTCGGGCCTGATCCAGTCCCAACCCCTTTTGCAGCTTGCGTTTGATAAGGCCTGAGATAAGCGGGATCTTGAGCAGCAACGCCAGTTTGTTCTGGGGCAGCTTCTCGTGGATCTTGATGCGGAACATGGCCCACAGCCGCGGCACCGAGATAAAAACGGTGGGACGGCAGCGTTTGACGTCCTCGATAAAGGTGTCGAGGGATTCAGGGAACGCGATAGTAGCGCCGCCATAGAGACTTCCGCCGTAGATGTAGACCCGCTCGGTAATGTGGGCTAGCGGCAGGTAGGAGAAGCCCCGATCGGCCTGGCTCAGGCTCACCGTCTCCACCAGCTTCTCGCACGACCAGGCGTAACGCTCGACGCTCAGCATGGCCCCTTTCGGCTTGCCGGTGCTGCCGGAGGTGTAGACCAGACTCAGCAGGGAGTCAGGGGCCTGTACCGGGCTGTCAGGGATCGGCTCATGCGCCTCCAGCAGGTCATCCCACTGGTGGCTGGCCGGCATGGTGTCGTAGGGGAAGGCGATGCGCAGAAGATCGGCGGGTACGCCCGCCTCCTGACTCTTCCAGTCATCCAGCTTGCCGACGAAGATCGCCTTGGCCTCGCTGTGACGCAGCACATATTCGATGGTGTCGACGTTGGCAGTCGGGTAGATGGGCACGCTCACATACTGCCCCATCTGCATCGCCAGATCGGCGATAAACCACTGGGCGCAGTTCTTGGAGAGCAGCGCCACCTTGTCACCGGCCACCAGACCGAGGTGACGCAAGGCCGTCACCATCCGCCGCGCTTCATCGGCCACTTCACCCCAGGTGAAATCGACATATTCGCGGTTGATGGTTTGACGCAGGTAGGTTCGATCAGGACACTGCCGCTCCCAGTGATAGAGCATCTCGAGCGGCAGTTTATTGGCAATGCGTGAGGAGGAGGCCATAGTTTAATCCCTGAAACAAAAGGCGAAACTTATTATTAACCTTTCACTAACTTCAGGGGAAGAATAAACTCAAACTTCAGTTTGAATTGTGTATCCGATCAAGCTTCTGCGTCTTGTTGCAAACGACTCCACATCGCCTGCACCAGTTTTTCATCCTCTTCAGAAAGCTCACCTTGCAAGATCGCCTCGTTGAGGCTGCGCAGCACATAGCTCTTGACGTCCCGCACCAGGGTCTTGCCTTCCAGCTCGGCCCGGGCAACGGCCAATGAGATATGACCTCGCAGGTAACCCCCCGCAAACAGCTCATCGTCGGTCGCGGTGGCAACCATGCTGTCGATCAGTCCCAACAACTTGTGCTCAAAATCGTGAATCGTCATGTAACGCAGCCTCATTTGCGGCAAAAAATTCGGGGGTATGGAACCGCAATCCGGTTGATTGCAGCTCTCTGGCGCCAGGCCAGCAGCGTCCTTGGCGTCCTATTCCGGGTTGGCCACCGGGTAGATGACCTGATCCTTGTATCCCGTGGTTATTCGCAGATAACCACGCAACGCCCGGTTTAATTGCGGATCATCGGTGTCCACCAGCAGCGGCCTGCCCGCAAGGGCGGCAAGCTTGGCTTTGGTTGCCAGCACCTGGATATTCTCCAGCCCGACACACCGAATCACCTCAGGACTCAATTGCTGATTTCCGCGCCCGAACAGATGTCCCTGTCCGCCTATCAGGGTAATGATCAGTCGGCAGCGACGGCCGCGGATCCGGGTCAGGATCTCGGCGGCGCTGAGATCCTGCCCGATAAGTCGGCCATTTTCCACCAGATCCACACCGAGCAAAGTATTTTCCAGACCGAGCTCTGCCATACAGGCTGCCACCGTGCTGCCGGAGCCCATCAGATAGAGGGTATCGGGCTCCATCTGCTCCACCACACCGGCGGCGAGATCCGCCAGCACCAGCTCTTCGGACTCCTTTCCCCCCTGCTTGACCGCCTGCACATAACGCAGATCACCGGGCACCTTCAGCTGGCCGTAGTGGCGGGCCCGCACCTTGCCCGCGCGAAACGCCTCCTCGTCGATGTCGCGCACCTCGGCATCGATCAGGCTGAGCAGTTCCCCTGCGATCATCCGCGCCACCACCCGCCCGCTGGCGGCAGGCGTCACCCCGTAGACGCCGGAGTGGATCTTGCACCCCGCGGGAATGCCGAGCACATGGCAAGACTCCCCCACCGCGGCGCAGATATCCCGCGCCGTGCCATCGCCACCGGCAAACAGCAGCAGATCGACCCCGGCTTCGCGCATCAACTCGGCGGCGTGGCGGGTATCATCGGCCGAGGTGCTCTCCCCGACCGGTTGATAGATGACCCGACAAGGCAATCCCAGAGCTCGGGCTACCGTCTCCCCCATCTCTCCCGCCACCGTCAGCAGTTCGAACGGGACATTCAGCTCGCACAGTGGCAACAAGGCTTGCCGCGCCCGCTCCTGCGCTTTGGGCACAGCGCCTCGGGCCAGCGCCTCGGCAACCACACCGTCACTGCCCTTGAGCCCCACTGCGCCGCCAATCCCGGCGACCGGATTAATGATGAACCCTAATCGAAACATGCCTGCCTCCCTTGCGATGGCCACCATTTTTATCTTTTCCCCCCTCTGGGACAAGCAGTGGCGCCCCTGCTAGAATGCGCTGCTTCAATTTTCCAACCAATTTTCAACCAAGGTTCAATCATGCTGGAATGGGTTCTTGATCCCTCTGCCTGGGTCGCACTCGCCACCCTTACCCTGCTCGAGATCGTGCTGGGCATCGACAACATCATCTTTATCTCCATCCTGGTAGGTCGCCTGCCGGAGGCGCAGCGTCAAAAAGCGCGCATTCTGGGTCTGGGGCTCGCCATGGGTACCCGGATCCTGCTGCTGCTCTCGCTGGCCTGGGTGATGCGCCTCACCGATCCGCTCTTCACCGTGCTGGGTGAAGCCATCTCCGGCCGTGATCTGATCCTGCTGCTGGGGGGCCTGTTCCTCATCGGCAAGAGTGCTCACGAGATCCACGTCACCCTGGAAGGGGCGGCCGAGCCGGAGAGCGTCAGCAAAGCGGCCTCGGGCTTTATCAGCACCCTGATCCAGATCGCCATCCTCGATATCGTGTTCAGCCTCGACTCGGTGATCACCGCAGTCGGCATGGCCGATCACGTGCCGGTGATGGTGCTGGCCATCATGATCGCCGTCTTCATCATGATGTTTGCCGCCAAATCCATCGGTGATTTCGTCGATGCCCACCCCACCATCAAGATGCTGGCCCTCTCCTTCCTCACCCTGGTCGGTTTCGCCCTGATGGCCGAGGGGATGGACCTGCATATTCCGAAGGGCTACATCTACTTCGCCATGGCCTTCTCGCTGGTGGTGGAGATGATCAACATCCGCCTGCGCAGCCATCACGACAATAACGGGCAAAATAGCGCGCAGTAACCCTATGCCCTCGCGACCCCAGCTGTCGCGATCAAAAAGAGCGCCGATCGGGCGCTCTTTTTTTATGGGTAACGAAACGATGAAAAGGTTATTGATCGCTGATGACGATGGCAACCCGGCGGTTGGCGGCCCGGCCCTCTCTGGTCTTGTTATCCGCCAGCGGCATGGTCTCGCCACGGCCATGGATCTCCAGATTGGCAGGTTTCATGCCGACCGAGACCAACACATCGGCCACCGACTGGGCCCGCTTCAGGGAGAGCTGCTGGTTGTAGCTGCTCTCGCCGGTATTATCGGTGTGGCCATCCACCCGCGCCTTGTCCAACCCTACGCCAAGCAGTGTTTTACCCAGTTTTTCAACGGATTGGCGAGTCTGGGGATTGAGCGCCCCCACGTTGTTGGCAAACAACACCCGGTTGGCCAGATCCAGCGTCCACCCCTCATCGGTCAGATAAAAGCCCTGCTCCTTGAGCACGGCGATTTGCTCCGGGGTCAACCCTTTGGGGGCACTCTGGCAACCGGCCAGCAGTGACAACATCAACCCCAGCAGGGTCACTTTCAACAGGTGGGTGATCTTCATGGTTTGCTCCTTGTTTATGTTGTTATTCTTGCCAGTCAGGCGATGGTTTGCTGTTCGCTGCGGCGGGCCCGTTTCGCCAGATACATGGCTGCATCGGCCTGATCACACAGCACACTGGCACTCATGCCCGCCTGATAGACGGCGAAGCCGACACTCACCTCTGCCACCAGCTGACGACCGTCACGCAGCGCCACCGGTTCGCTCATCGCCTGCTGGATGCGGCCAATCACCTCTTCCACCTCATGCTGTCGCTGGAGTGGGCCAACCAGCACCGCAAACTCGTCACCACCGAGGCGAAATACCAGATCGTCCGGACGCAGCTGATGTTGCACCCGTCTTGAGAGCGCGATCAGCACATCGTCACCGGCGTTGTGCCCCAGCGTGTCATTAATTTGCTTGAAACGATCGCAGTCGAGATAGAGCAGCGCAAACCCCTCTTGCTCGCCGAGGGAGATGGCCTGCGCGAGCCGCGCTTCAAACAGGGCGCGATTGGGCAGTCCGGTGAGGGCATCGTGAGTCGCCTGATGGAGCAGGCTGGCATTTTCGCGGGCCTGCTGGGCCTGCCAGGCTTGCAGCTCGTCCAGCAGGGAGTTGAAGTCATCCCCCAGTTCGTTAATCTCGACGATATCGGCCGGTGGCGCCCGCATCCCCAGGGTGCGTTGTCGACGTACCGAGTGGGCGACAAGTGCCAGTTTGCGCAGCGGTGCGGTAATGGAGACCTGCATCCGGTCGGCCACATAGAGTGCCACCATGGCGCTCAGCATCAGGCAAACCACCATCGCCAGCAGCGCCGAGAGCAAAAACAGCAGCAGGTATTCACCGTGGCCACGCAGCTCGATGGTGGCGATCTGCTCACCACCCCGCAGCATGGGGAGCTTGACAGGCCCCGGCATCAGCAGTTGGGCCAGATAGTCTTCGAGCGTCACCAGCGGGTTGCTTCTGGGGCGCTCCCAACTGGCAAGCAGCTGACCATTGGTCAGCACGATAGTGGCTTGGGCCACCTCTTCCTTGGCAACGATGCCGCTGAGCGCCTCGCTCGCCGCCTCCTCATCGTGGAACACCACCGCCGCCTCGGCGCTGTAGCTGATGGCGCGGGCTACCAGCTCCAGATTGTGGTCGGCGTAAAAACGCACTACCAGCAGGGCCACCAGTGTAAAAAAGAGTCCCGCCACGCTGACGGCTGTGATGGCGGCCACCAGATGGGTTCGCCCCAGGCTCTGACGCAGGGTCAGACGGCGGGGAGCCGCGCTCACCTGTCGTCTCATGGGACCCCCTTGTCGGCATGAGCCAGCTTGAGCACGGCGGGATGCACCCGCACGCCGCTCAGGGCCAGGGCATCGAGGTTCACTTTAAACCGCACCCGCACGCTGTCCGACGAGGTCTGCAGGCAGAACACCGAGCTGGTGGAGCAGTCGTGGTTGTATTCGCTGATGCTGAGCACTGGGTGTCCCTGCAGGCGGGCAAACAGCGCAATCCGGGTCGGCTCGTCGAGCACTCCCAGATAGAGCACATCGCAGTGATCGCTGATGGCCGGATCGCTCGCCTCGTAACGATGGACCTGCACGGTACGGCCATTGGCCTGACGATCGATGGTAAAGAGAGCGCCGGCATATTCGGTCGGCGCCGCCACGCACATCCGCAGCACCGCAGGCTCGGTGGGCCAGCGGGTGTAACTCATGATATCGAGCACCAGCTCCCTGACCGCCGTCGCCCGGCTCTCTGCGGCCGTTTCCGCCAGCGCGCGGGGCAACAGCAGGCCAAACGCAACCAACAGGAGCGCCAGACGGGCAGTTAAACGGGGGGAAAAGAGTAACAGCATGATCGGGAGGTGGTCGCCTTGACAATACCGCTGCTATGGCATTGCGGTTCGGGTACATGAACCCAGATAGTAAGTTGGCTGACACTGGCCTGACAAGTCTCACCCCGCCATCATCTACCGAGTTCGTGTAAAGAAAACGGAGAGCCCGTCTGGTAACGGGCTCTCTGGTGGCAGGCAACAAGACGGAAATCACTTCTTGCTGATGCCGTATTCTCGCAGCTTGTTGGCGATGGCGGTATGCGACACGCCCAGGCGTTTGGCCAGCTGGCGCGTCGACGGGAAGGCGGGATAGAGCCGGGCCAGCAGCTGGCTCTCGAAGCGCTTCACCGCATCGTCGAGATTCCCCTCAAACCACTCGTCGATCAGCGGCATGGTATCGGCCGCCACCGGCAGATCGATCTGCTCGGGCCCCAGCTCATCCCCTTCCAGCAGGGTCATGGCGCGGTAGAGACAGTTGCGCAGCTGGCGCACGTTGCCCGGCCAGCGATAGGCGGTCAGGTAGTCGGCCATGTTGCGGGTAAAGCGCGGACGGGGTCGCTGCAACTCGCTGGCAAAGCGGGAGACAAACTGCTGGGCCAGCACCATGATGTCTGCCTTGCGCTCGCGCAGGGGTGGCAGCGCCAGACTGAGCACGTTGAGGCGATAGTAGAGATCCTCGCGGAAGCTTCCTTCGTGCACCAGATCCAGCAACTGCTTCTGGGTGGTGCAGATGAAACGCACGTTGACCTTCACCTCCTGCTCGTCACCGACCCGGCGGAATACCCCATCCTGCAACACCCGCAAAAACTTGGTCTGCAGATGGGGAGACATGTCGCCGATCTCGTCCAGCATCAGGGTGCCGCCGCTCGCCAGCTCCAGCACGCCGCGCTTGCCCTCGGTGTTGTTGCCAAAGGCGCCGGGGGCATAACCAAACAGCTCGCTCTCGGCCACGTTATCGGGCATGGCCGCGCAGTTGAGGGCCATAAAGGGGTGGCTGGAGCGCAGGCTGGCCCCGTGACAGGCGCGGGCCAGCAGCTCCTTGCCGGTGCCGGTCTCGCCGACGATCAGCAGCGGCGCATCCTGCATCGCCAGTTTGCGCGCTTGCGACAGCACCTCTTTCATCTTGGGGCTCTCGGCCTGCAGATGCTCGAAGCCCCCCACTTCCACCGCATGAAGCGCGCTGAAGTGCAGGCCGACCCGACGGGCAGATTTGAGCACCACCACGGCACCGGCCAGCGCCTGCTTGCCGCGAGCTTCTGCCACGAACAGCGGCATCAGATCCGCCAGATACTCTTCGCCATTGAAACTGAGCTTGCAGGTCTGCGGCTTGATCTCGCTCGCCTCCAGCCAGCGGGTGAAGGAGAAGCCCTTGACCAGCGAACCGAGCGCCACGCCGCGCACCTCCTCCACCGGCAAGCCGAGGGTGGTGAGGGCCGACTGGTTGGCCTGGGTCACCTTGCCCTTGCTGTCGAGGGAGAAGACCAGATCCGGCAGCGCCTTGAGCAGCGCCTCGATTTCGTGGTGCTCTCGCTCGGAAGGCATGTAGGGGATGGTCTTGACGTCGTAGACGCCGGGAATGCGGCGGATCTCCGGCATCAGGTGCTGAAAATCACTGAACTCCAGCTCGGGAAAGTTGAGATAGATGATGCCTGAGGTATCGATTTCGATGCCGCGCAGATCGATATTGTGCTCCACCAGGCGGTCGAGCAGTTCCCGGGTCAGGCCCAGGCGGTCTTCACAGCTGACTTCAAGACGCATTCGGGACACACTTCCTAGCTAACTCTATGAATGAGCGGATAATACAGTCTCGATCCCCCCAGTGCGAGCGCCAGCCCATAAAAATGCGGGCCTGCCCCGCTTTCGCAGGCAGGCCCGGGTCAATCGATGACGCTGCTGTGGGGCGCGATTACCGGAGCAACTGATCAGTGCGCGCCGCCATGATGAAGTCGTTGCGATGCAAACCGCCGATCTTATGCATCCACCAGCTGACGATCACCATATCGCTCACTGGATGAGTGGTGGCGTTCACTTCAGCAGCTCATCCGTGCGTGCAGCCATGATGAAGTCGTTGCGGTGCAAGCCGCCGATCTTGTGGGTCCACCAGCTGACGGTCACCTTACCCCACTCGGTCAGGATGGCCGGATGATGGAACTCCGCTTCCGCCAGCTCCCCCAGGCGGTTGGTAAAGGCCAGCGCCTCCTTGAAGTTGCGAAACGTAAATTCCCGCCGCAGTTGCAGCGCCCCCTCCTCCACCAGCGGCTGCCAGTCGGGAATAAGCTGCATCAGCTCGCGCAGCTCCTCATCGCTCACCTTGGGGGCATCGGCGCGGCACGCTTCACACTGCTGGCTGGCCAGTTCGGACATGGGTTACTCCTGCTTGAATTAATGAAAAATTAATGAATATGAAATAGGGTTGTTTGCTTTTAATCAGCTCGCCTGCTTGCCGGAGGCTACCTCAAAGCGCGGCGGATAGAGGCCAAGCCGACTGGCCTCCGCCAGAGCAGCCATGATCACCTCCCCGGTCAGCCGGTAGAGGTGATCGAGACTCGGCAGCACAAAATAGGTGGGCTGCATGATGTCGATGCGATACGGGGTGCGCAGCACAGTCAACAGATCGAAGGGTTGCAGCAGCGGCTGGCCTGAGAGGGCATAGGCGGTCTCACCGATGGAGGAGAGAATGCCGCCACCGTAGATGCGCAGCCCGTCTGGCGTCGCCAAGAGGCCAAACTCCACGGTGAACCAGTAGAGCCGCGCCAGAAAGACCCGCTGCTCCTTGCTCGCCTGCTGCCCCAACTGACCGTAGAGGTGGGTAAAGTGGGCAAAGGCCGGATTGGTCAGCATGGCGCAGTGGCCGAAGATCTCGTGAAAGATATCGGGCTCTTGCAGGTAGTCGAGCTCGTCCCGGCGCCGGATAAAGGTCGCCACCGGAAACTGGCGATTGGCCAGCAGGGCGAAGAAGCGATCGAATGAGATGAGCGCAGGCACCGCCGCCACCGACCAGCCGGTGGCAGGCTGTAAAACGGCGTTGATCTCGGCCAACTGGGGGATGCGATCACGGGGCAATCCCAGCCTGTCGAGACCGGCCAGATACTCGTCACACCCCTTGCCATCGAGGGCGGTGAACTGGCGTTCGATCAGGATCTGCCAGGTGCCATGCTCCTCGTTGCTGTAGTGGATCACCCCGTCAGCATCCGGTTGGTGGGCGGTGTAAAAGGTTGCCATAGCGGTTCCATCCTCTGGCGCCACATCAAGGCGCCTTGCCGTTTCATCACGGTTTCACTGTAACGAAATGGCAACAAAAAAAGCAGCCGACCCATGAGTCGGCTGCCTGAAACAGTTGTAAATAAATTGTGACAACCCGCTAACCAATCCCCACTACAACTTGACCATGATATGGCGCGGCACCGTGTAATCCTCCAGCGCATAGAGGGAGAGATCCTTGCCGTAGCCCGACATTTTCATGCCGCCATGAGGCATCTCGGAGGTGAGCATGAAGTGGGTGTTGATCCAGGTGCAACCATATTGCAGGTGGCTGGCCACCTTGCTGGCGAGGCTCAAATCCCGGGTCCAGACCGACGAGGCGAGACCATAGTCCGAGTCGTTGGCCCACTGCACCACCTGCTCGGCATCGTTGAAACGGGTCACCGACACCACGGGGCCAAACACCTCGCGGCGCACGATCTCATCCTCCTGACGGGCCCCGACAATCAGGGTCGGCTCGAAGAAGAAGCCGTTGCCGGGGCGGATCTTGCCCCCCGCCGTCACCTCCACATGACCGCTGCTCTGGGCCCGCTCGACAAAGCTGGCGACCCGGTTGCGCTGTCTGTCCGAAATAAGCGGCCCCATCTCGACCCCCTCCTCGTACTGGCTGCCCACCTTGATGGAGGCCACCGCATCGGTCATGGCGGCGACGAACTTGTCGTAGATCTTGCCCTGGGCATAGATACGGCAGGCGGCGGTGCAATCCTGGCCAGCGTTGTAGAAGCCGAAGGTGCGAATCCCCGCCACCACCGCCTCCAGATCCGCATCGTCGAAGATGATCACCGGCGCCTTGCCCCCCAGTTCAAGGTGGGTGCGCTTCATGGTACGGGCAGCGCTTTGCAGGATCTTCTGGCCGGTGGCGATATCGCCGGTGAGCGACACCATCCGCACCAGCGGGTGCTCCACCAGCGGCGCCCCCACACTCTCGCCTCGCCCGCAGATGACGTTGATGACGCCGCGGGGGAAGATCTCGCTGGCCAGCTCGGCAAGGCGCAGTGCGGTGAGCGGGGTCTGCTCGGAAGGTTTGAGCACCACCGTATTGCCCGCCGCCAGTACCGGCGCCATCTTCCAGGCCGCCATCATCAGCGGGTAGTTCCAGGGGGCGATACTGCCCACAACACCTATGGGATCACGGCGGATCATACTGGTGTGCCCCTCGATATACTCCCCCGCCAGCGGCCCTTGCAGGCAGCGGGCCGCTCCGGCAAAGAAGCGGAAGCAGTCCACCACTGCGGGCAACTCGTCGTTGAGTACCGCCAGATAGGGTTTGCCGCAGTTGAGGGATTCGAGCGCCGCAAACTCCTCGGCGTGGCGCTCGATGAGATCCGCCAGACGCAGCAGCAGGTTGCTGCGCTGGGCAGGGGTAGTGCGGCTCCACTGGGCGAAGGCACGCTGGGCACCGTTCACCGCCCGGTTCACCTGCTCGAACGAAGCCTCGGGCACGGCGACGATCTGCTCGCCGTTGGCCGGGTTGAGAATGGGTTCGGCCTGCCCCTCGCCGGTCACAAACTGGCCATCAATCAAGAGTTGGGTAGAGAGTTTCATGGTTGCATCCTTGCGCACGCGTTGAGTCATCATTTGCCACTGCCAGCGACATCGTGGGTGTCGCGAGTGAGATAGTAGGCAAGCAAAATGGGGATAGTGGTGAAGGCCACTATGATGAGGGCCACCACGTTGGTGACCGGCCTGTCTCGGGGACGGATCAGCTCCTGATACATCCAGATGGGCAGGGTGGTCTGCTGGCCCGCCGTAAAGGTAGTGACGATCACCTCGTCAAAGCTCAGGGCAAAGGCCAGCATGCCCCCCGCCAGCAGCGCCGTGGCCAGATTGGGCAGGATCACGTAGCGCAGGGTCTGGAAGCCGTCGGCCCCGAGATCCATCGACGCCTCGATGATGCTCTGGTTGGTGCGGCGAAAACGGGCCAGCGCATTGTTGTAGACCACCACCACACAGAAGGTGGCGTGGCCGATAACGATGGTCCAGAAACTGAACGGGATCTCCATCAGGCCATAGGCCGAGCGCAGCGCGATACCGGTGACGATACCGGGCAGCGCGATGGGTAGCACCAGCAAGAGCGACACCACCTCCTGACCGAAGAAGCGGCTGCGGGCAATGGCCCCTGCCGCCAGAGTGCCGAGGATCATGGCCGCCAGCGTCGCCAGCCCAGCAACCTCCAGCGACAGCTGGATGGCACGCCACACATCGGGGCGATTGAGGGTCACCTCGAACCACTTGAGGGTGAGTCCGGGGGGCGGAAACTGGTAACTCTTGCTCTCGCTGGTGAAGGCGTAGAGGAAGATAAACAGAATGGGAAAGTGCAGGAACAAGAGTCCGCTGATGGCGGCGTACTTGAGCAGGCCCGAAGGGCGCTCTCCCTGACTGATCACTGAGCTAGCTGACATGACGGCCTCCTTGCTGCCGGTTCAAAGCGATAGAGTCAAAGCGCATCAAAGGCTCCTAACCGTTTCGCAATCGCCAGATAGATGGCGATGATGAGGATTGGCACCAGCGAGAAGGCGGCGGCGAATGGCAGGTTGCCCGCCGTTCCCTGCTGCATGTAGACCACCTGACCGATATACATGGTCGAGTTGCCGATGATGCCGGGAATGATGTAATCACCCAGGGTCAGCGAGAAGGTGAAGATGGAGCCCGCCACCACACCGGGCAACGCCAGCGGCAGGATCAGGTTGCGAAAGGTCTGGGCGGGTGTCGCCCCCAGATCGCTGCTCGCCTCCAGCAGGGATCGCGGAATACGCTCCACCGCCGCCTGAATGGGCAGGATCATAAAGGGCAGCCAGACGTAGACGAACACGATAAAGGTGCCGAGCCGCGAAAAAGAGAGCGACGGGCCCCCAATCACCGGCAGCGAGAGGATGGCATCGAGCAGCCACTCCAGCCCCATGCTGTCGGCCAGCCAGCTCACCACCCCCTCCTTGGCCAAAATCAGCTTCCAGGCGTAGACCCGCACCAGATAGCTGGACCAGAGCGGCAGCATGATCCCCACATAGAACAGCGCCCGGGTCTTGCCACTGGTGTAGCGCGCCATGTAGTAGGCAACCGGAAAACCGAGCAGAGCGCAGGCCAGGGTCACCAGCAGCGACATGCCGACGGTGCGGCCGATCACATCCAGATTCTCCGGCCGCAGCAGGGCGACGAAGTTTTGCAGCCCCAGCTCGTGGCGCACCTGACCGCTGAACTCGTCCAGCCCGAACAGAGAGTTGGAGAGCAGCATCAGCAAGGAGCCGACATAGATGATGCCGAGCCACAGCAGCGGCGGCCCCAGCAGGATCGCCAGCAGCAGGCCGGGCCGACCATAGAGCAGGGTCGAGAGGCGCCGCAGCGGCCTGAAACGGGCAGGTTCGGGCTGATGGTTCATGGCAAGACTCGCACTGTGAGGGGCACTCATGGCTGCGCCCCCTGATGGGCGCCGCTCAGGCGATGGATGGCCTGCTCCGGCCAGCTGAGGCTGACCCTGCTGCCACGGGCCAGACGGGCCTGCCCCTCATTGGGGTGATTGACGATGATCTCGAGCTGCTCCCCGAGATCAACCCGATAACGGACGAAGGGGCCCAGATACTCCACCTCGCGGATCTCCCCCGACCAGCCCGGCGTGCCAGCCTCAGCGAGCCGGATCCGCTCCGGGCGCACCATCATCTGGCTACCGTCACCGCACAGCCGTCTGGCCTGATCCCCTTCGAACAGATTGACGGTACCGACGAAGCGGGCCACAAACGGCGTCGCCGGAGCATCGTAGATGGTATCGGGGGCGGCAATCTGCTCGATCTTGCCCTGACTGAAGATGCAGATCCGGTCGCTCATGGAGAGCGCCTCCTGCTGATCGTGGGTGACAAAGATAAAGGTGATGCCAAGCTGGCGTTGCAGCGCCTTGAGTTCAAGCTGCATCTGCTCTCGCAGCTTGAGATCGAGGGCACCCAGCGGCTCATCCAGCAGCAGGATGCGCGGCTGGTTGATGAGGGCCCGGGCGATGGCGATGCGCTGGCGCTGGCCGCCGGAGAGCTGGCTTGGGCGACGCTTGCCAACCCCGGGCAGTCGCACCAGCTCCAGCATCTCGTCCACCTTGCGGTAACGCTGTGCCTTGGCCACCCCCTTGAGCATCAGGCCATAGCCGATGTTGTCGCGCACATCCATGTTGGGAAACAGGGCATAGTCCTGAAACACGGTGTTGAGGTTGCGATCATAGGGCGGCACGGTGGAGCAGGGTTCGCCAAACAGGCGGATCTCCCCCTCGCTCGGGTACTCGAAGCCCGCGATCATCCGCAGGCAGGTGGTCTTGCCGGAACCGCTCGGCCCCAGCAGGGTAAAAAATTCCCCGGAGGGGATCTGGAAAGAGATGTCATCGACCGCCTTCACCTCGCCATAGTGGCGACTGACCCGGTCAAATTGTACGGCGTTCATGGGGCGTCCTTGTCTGTGCAGGGATGGGCCGGACTCCTGTCCGGCCCGCTTGATTATCCGCTCTCGGCAGTCGTGCAGAGGAGGCGAAGCGCCCCTGCCGTTGGCAAGGTGGCAGCGGTTCCGACCACCTTGCTCACCCCGCCTTAGCGGCCGCCCAGAATGGCGATATAGTCGGAAACCCAGCGGTAATAGGGCACGCAAGTTCCCTGGCTCTTGCACTGGGAGACCGGAGTGCGCCAGAAGCGAACCCGATCGAAGTTGTCGATACCGTTGGTTTTGCACCCAGTCGGGCCCAGCAGGGCATTGCCCTCACAGGCGGCAGGCACCACAGGCACCGAGCCAAACCAGGCGGCGAGATCCCCCTGCAGCTTGTTGCTCAGGGAGTGTTCCAGCCACTTGTAAGCGCAGGTGAGGTTCCTGGCATCGCTGTGCACCATGCTGGTATCGGCCCAACCGGTCACTCCCTCTTTCGGCACAGTGGTGGCGATGGGCTGCTTGTCGGCGATCAGGGCATTGGCCTGGAACGGCCAGGAGCCTGACGCAACCACCCCTTCGTTCTTGAAGTCATCGATCTGGACGAAGGCATCATGCCAGTAGCGTCCCACCAGCTGGCGCTGCTTGCGCAGCAGATCGAGGGAGGCCTTGTACTGATCCTCGTTCAGCTCGTAAGGATCCTTGATGCCCAGGGCAGGCTGATGGGTCATCAGATAGAGGGCGGCATCGGCGATGTGGATCGGGCCGTCAAAGGCCTGCACCCGCCCCTTGTTGGACTTGCCATCCGCCAGGGTCTGCTCCTCGAATACCACGTTCCAGGAGTCCGGTGCCTTGGGGAACACCTTGGTGTTGTACATCAGGATATTGCCGCCCCACTGGTAGGGCACGCCGTAGTGCTTGCCATCCACAGTGTGCCAGGGGGCATTTTGCAGCCGGGGATCAATCTTGCTGTAGCTCGGGATGAGCGCCAGATTGAGTGGCTGCACCTTGCCACCGGCAATCAGACGCAGACTGGCATCGCCGGAGGCGGTCACCAGATCGAAGCCCCCCTCGTTCATCAAGGCCACCATCTCGTCCGAGGTGGCCGCCGTCTTGACGTTCACCTTGCAGCCGGTCTCTTTCTCGAATCCGGTCACCCAGTCGTAGTTCTTGTCGGTCTCGCCACGCTCAACGTAGCCAGCCCAGGCCACGATATTGAGCTGGCCTTCACCCTTGCCGAGCTCGGTCGGGGCAGCCAGGGTCTGGCCTGCCAGCAGCGCCGGAACAAGAGCCAGCATCAGAGGGGTCAATTTCATCATGCACTCCTTGCATTGTGTTGACTTGCATCAGGTGAAGGAACGCCACCATGGGCGTTAACATCCTGTTAACCAGCAATGAGCTTAGGGGAGTGGCAATACGATGAATATTTCAATTTTTGGTGGCTCAGGTATCAGCTAAATCGATATCGAGTGCAGATGAATCTGATTTTTGGTGGCTACCCCGCAAGAGATGGCTAGCGAGGGAGCGCCTGACGAGCTCTCAACCGGCTTTGATCCCGCGCAATATCGATAAATTCCCGCGCCGTCCAATCCAGCCGAGAACCACGGCGCCACACCAGCCCGATATCGATGGCGGGAATGGGCTCCTTGATGGGGCGCGCCTCGACCCGCTCCTGCTCCAGCGACCAGGGGCGATAGGCAAAATCGGGCAGCAGGGCGACCCCGAGCTGGCTGGCGACCAGACTGCGCACAGCCTCCACCGATGCGGTGCGCAGCACGATACGGGGGGAGATGCCGTAGCGGCGCAGGCCGCCACCGATGATCTGATCGAGCTGATCGGCGGTCAGCGAGATCATCGGCTCCTCCCCCAGCGCGGTGAGCGAGAGGGTCGACTCGGCGCAGAGCGGGTGGTTGGCGGCCAGCCAGAGCCGCAGCGGCGAACGGGTCAGCAATTCGGTATCAAACGCCTCTTGCCGGATGGTGCGGTTGGTCATCAGGATCCCCACATCCACCTCGCCGTTGACGATCTGGTGCTCCAGAAAAGGCTGTTCATCCTCCTTCACCTCGATCTGTACCGCCGGAAAGGCGCGGCGAAAACGGCCGAGCGCCTCTGAGAGGTAGTAACCCGCCACCAGAGTGGTCACGCCTATGGTGAGTCGTCCCTGATCCTGCTGGGCTACTGCTTTGAGGGAGTGGCTCGCCTCGGTCATGGCGCCGAGAATGCGGCGGGCGTGGAGCAAAAACTGGTGCCCCTGAGTGGTGAGGGTGACGCCGCGCGGATTGCGCTCGAATAGCGGGGCGCCGAGCTCGGTCTCCAGCTCGCGAATGGCGCTGGTCACCGCCGACTGGGAGATATGCAGCTCGGCGGCGGCGCGACTCACTGAGAAGCTGTCGGCCACGGCCACAAAATAACGGATCTGGCGAAAGGTAAAGTTCATCGGGCATCCTTGCCGATTGGTACGATGAGTGTGATTGGTAAGGTTGGCTGCCAGCTTAACCGTAAACGGGCGCCTCGCCAAAACCGGACACTGCTGCCAACTCAATGATCTGCCGATTAAAACCATGCCCCTGCGGCTTGGCGAGCACGACAGGGGCATGGGTCATCGCTGCAAGGTGCAGACAGGGCTATCAGGATTTGTTGAGATACCCCGCCAGCTGGCCGATCAGCCGCTTGCGCAGCTCGCCGAGTTTGGGTTTCTCGTCCGCACACCAGGGCAGCGGACGGCACGCCTCTATGGTGCGCAGGCCAAGGCGAGCGGTGAGCAGCCCAGCCCCCACCCCTTGCGCCGCGCGGGCAGAGAGCTTGGCGGCAAACTCGGCGCCCAGCAAGTCCATCCCCACCTCGGTCACCAGCTCGGTGGCACCGGCGTAGAGCATGTTGCGAAACACCTGACGGATGAGGCGTATGCGGCTCCAGTAGCCGAGCTCGATGGCATAGACATCGGCGATATCCTCGATCATCCGCAGGTTGCGCCACAACATCAGCATCATGTCGACGGTGGCGAGCGGGCTGAGCGCCACCAGAACAGCGGCCTCCCCCGACCATTTGGCCACCCGCGCCTGCGCCAGCTTGTCGCGTTCGCCGAGTACCAGCTGGCTGTAGAGGGTCAGCACTTCCCGATCGCTGTGGCTCTCATCGAGCTGGGCCAGCCAGGTTTGATACCCCTCGCGCCCCTTGTCGCCACTTTTGACCGCCAACCCTTCGCAAAAGGCTTGCCCCTGCCCGACTCCCTGATGAGCAAGCAGATCTTCTGCTCGCGAGCGCACATCCTGACGCCGCTTGAGGGTGCGTAGCCGCAGCCACTCGCGCCCCACCACGCTGGCGGTCCCCGCCGCCACCAGCGCCGAGGCCGCCAGCCAAGCGCTGCCCCAGAGCGGGGTGGTGAGGAATTGATCGTAAAGAAAGGCGCCATACTGGCCCAACGAGAGCAGACCGACTGCCCCAAGCCCCCAGGCCAGCAGCCGATGGCGGCGGCGCGGTTTGCTGACGAGGGCGCTCTCCACCTCGGTGAACTCGTCCAGCTCATCTAGACGCTCGAAACTCGCCTCCTCCAGCCGCTGGGCTGGTGCGGGCGGTCGCTCGTCACTGGCCACCGTCATGGCAGGCTCAAGGATCACCTTGCCCTGCAGTGGTGGCCGCTCTTTTATCTGATCGTTCATCGCATTGTTCTCCTGTGCGCAACCTTCGGCTCAGGTGCCAAGACTGCACACCGTTATTCGAGGTGATCCCCGAGCAGAAACTCCAGCGCCGCATCGAGCCGGATATGGGGCAACGCCTGATGGGCGCTCATGGGCATGGGGCGAAACGCCTGAAAATCAAAGCCCTGGCTGTTCCACCACTGCGCTGGCGGAATATGGGGAGGCACCTCCCCGGGGAACAGCAGCAGCGGCTCACCGCTCAGGCTGGTGCCGCGGATGGCGGGGAACTCGCGGCCATTGGCCACCCCCTTGCCAACTTCCGTCGCCTTGATGGCGGCGAGCGCCAAGCACTCAGTGGTGATCCCCTCAAAACGGGCTTGGCCGCGGCCGCTGCGCACCAGATGCTGCAGCAGGGAGACCATGGGCGCATGCTGTTCGGGGGTGACGTGATCGGCCTTGCTCGCCACAAACAGCAGCTTGTCGATACGGGGCGAGAAGAGTCGCCGCCACCAGTTGCTCTTGCCGTAGGCAAAGCTCTCCATGATGCGGGCGATGGCCTGCTGCATGTCGCCAAAGCTGGCCGCCCCGGCGTTGAGGGGCTGCAGGCAATCCACCAGCACGATCTGGCGATCAAAGCCGGCAAAGTGCTGCTCATAAAAACCCTGCACCAGATGCTGCTTGTACTGCTCGAAGCGCTGCTTGAAAGTGGCGTAAAGAGTGCCATCGGCGGGCTCGCCGACAGGCATCTCCCACACCCAAGGGACAAATTGCAGCATGGGGGCACCGGCATACTCCCCCGGCAACACGAAGCGGCCGGGCTGGATCAGGTGCAATCCCAGCTCCTGTTTGCAGGCGTGCAGATAGGCGGTGTAGCGCTCGGCCAGCTCAGCCACCGGCCGCTCTTCGAAGCGCTGATCGACCTGCCACCCGGGTGTCAGCCAGCTGGCGGCAAGTGCCTGCAGCTCTAGGCGACGAAGCTGCTCGCGCACCTGTTCGCTCCACTGCTCGTAGCTCATCTCAAGGAGCGGCAAGTCGAGCAGCCACTCCCCGGGGTAGTCCACCAGATCCACGTAGAGGGTGGAGATCTCCCCCAGATGCTTGCGCAGGGGGTGACGGGTGCGGTAGCGAATTTCGAGGCGCACTTCGGCCACCCCGCGGGTCGGCTCGGGCCAGGCAGGTGGATCGCCAAACAGGGAGTCGAGGCCACGCTCGTAGGCAAAGGTGGGGATGTGGGCATTGAGCTGCGGCACCCGGCGGGCGCCGAGGATGCGCCCTTGACGCAGGGCATCCCACAACGGCAAACGGCCATCGATGGCCGCGTGTTCCAGCTGGTTGACCAACGCGGTGATAAAGGCGGTTTTGCCGCTGCGAGAGAGGCCGGTCACCGCCAGCCGGATATGGCGATCCCGCACCCGGTTCACCACGTCGTTCGCCTTGTGTTGCAGGCGAGTCAACTTCTGTTCCAGTTTATTGAGTATCAAGGCTTGATCCGTTCTCCCTTGGTGGTTGCATCCGGCGTGTTTGGCCGTGCGAGAGGTCGACCGTTTATCCACGTCTGGATAGTTGGCGTCGATGGTGGCGCATCACAGAAGACGCCACCATCGACATTCAGTGCTTTGGCAAGCACTACAGCTTGCGAAATTCCCGCTGCAGGGTGAACTCCCTGGAGGTCACCAGCTTCTCGATCCGCTGAACTCTGGGCTCAAGCGCGTCAAGTTCCTGCGCGATGCGGCCCAGCGCCTGATGAGGGGTGATCCCCGCCTGCCAGCTGCGTGCTTTCATCCGCACCTCGGCAAAGTCGGCATCCTCTTGCGAATAGAGGGTGACCGGCTTTTTGTCGAGCAGGAACCAGGCAGCGATATAGGCGGTGAAGGTGATGAAACCGGCGAAGATAAGGCCACTGATGGCGAGCAGCCGCACGATCCAGGTCTCCACCCCGAAATACTCTGCCAGACCGACACAGATCCCGGCTATCTTACCACGCTGGGGATCACGATAGAGGTTACGCCCTTCACGACTGACACTGCTCATACCTTGTTCCTCCAACCGGGTACTTCCGCATCCAGAATCGATTCCAGCGCGCCCACTCGCTCCTGCATCTTCTCGGTGCGAGCCAGCAGCCCTTGCAGCTGTTCCCGCTCGCTATCGGCAAGACCGGCGCCAATCCGCCCCTTGGCACGATAGTGCAGCACCAGCCAGATGGGAGCCACCACCACCATGAAGACCACCATGGGAACCATCAATACGCCCAGCAGATCTTCCATCTGTTACTCCCCCTGTTTGCCTTCGCTTTTGCTGTCGCCCTGGCCCAGCTTCTGGCGCATCGCTTCCAGCTCGCGGCTTATCTGATCGTCAACTTCCAGCTCGGCAAACTGCTGCGCCAGCGCCTTGTCGGACTGTCCCAGATCGGCGCGCGCTTCCATTTCGTCGATGCGACGCTCCATCCGCTCAAACTTGCTCACCACCGCCTGGCTCTCGCCACGGGCTACCTGGCTCTGCACATTGAGACGGCTGCTGGCCGCTTCGGTGCGAATGGCCATCGCCTTTTGACGGGCGCGGGCATCTTCAAGTTTGGCCTCGAGCTGGCGGATCTCCTCACCAAGCTTCTCGATGCCGCTGTCGACCGCCTGCTGCTCGCGGTAGAGGGTCTCCGACAACTCGGTCTGCTTTTTCTTCTCGATAAGGGCCGCGCGGGCCAGATCTTCACGCCCTTTGGTCAGGGCCAGCTCGGCCTTGGCTTGCCACTCGTCGACCCGCTCCTGATGACGGGCGACCTGACGACCAATCTCTTTCTGGCTGGCGAGGAAGCGGGCCAGATTGGAACGCTCCTTGACCAGCTCGTCCTCCATCTCCTGGATGATCAGGCGCACCATCTTCTGGGGATCTTCTGCCTTGTCGAGCAGGGCCGTCAGGTTGGAATTGATGATGTCGGCCAGACGGGAAAAAATACTCATGATTGCACTCCTGTTATTGGCATGGCGTTGTTTCTCCATTGACAATGGCAACTTGTGTGCCAATCTGGAACAAAATTTAACTTGTTGATTTATATGGGGCAGAATAGCCGGATTGCAAGATGCCTCGCGCAAGTGATGATTAAAATCACCAACTTTTGGTAAGATTGACCAGCTTTTACAACTGACAGGGATCACTATGACCACGGCCACGGAAAGCCTGCTGGGGGAATCCAACGCATTTCTCGAGATCATTGAGCAGGCCTCACGGCTCGCCCCGCTGCGCAAACCCGTGCTGATCATCGGTGAGCGGGGAACGGGCAAGGAGCTGATCGCCCACCGCCTACATTATCTCTCGGCGCGCTGGGATCAAAGCTTTGTCACCATCAACTGCGCCACCCTGAGCGAGAGTCTGCTGGAGACCGAGCTGTTCGGTCACGAGGCGGGTGCCTTTACCGGTGCGGCCAAGCGCCATCAGGGGCGCTTCGAGCGGGCCGATGGCGGCACCCTCTTCCTCGACGAGCTGGCCACCACCAGCGCCCGGGTGCAGGAGAAGCTGCTGCGGGTCATCGAGTATGGCGAATTCGAGCGAGTGGGTGGGGCCAAGCCCCTCAAGGTGGATGTGCGGCTGGTCTGCGCTACCAACGAAGATCTCCCTGCGTTAGCAGATAAAGGGCTGTTTCGCCACGATCTGCTGGACCGACTCGCGTTTGATGTGATTACCCTCCCCCCCTTGCGGGAGCGGCGGGAAGATATCCTGATGCTGGCGGAGCACTTCGCCCACAGCATGACCCGGGAGCTGGGCTATCCGCTGTTTGCCGGTTTCTCGCGCAAGGCAACCCAGCTACTGCTGGATTACCACTGGCCGGGCAACGTGCGGGAGCTGAAGAACGTGGTGGAGCGCAGTATCTATCGTCAGGGCAATCCCCAGCTGCCGCTCTCGACCCTGGTGCTCAACCCGTTTGATTCCCCCTGGCGACCACAGGTCACGCAACCTGCGCAAGAGGCCCGAAGCGAGGTACAATCTGCATCCCCCCTCGCCTTGCCGCTCGATCTCAAGCAGGCGGTGGCGGAGTACGAGATTAATTTACTCAAGCAAGCGATGCAGCAATCCCAGTATAATCAGCGCAAAGCCGCCCAACTGCTGGCCTTAAGCTATCACCAGTTCCGTGGCATGCTACGCAAATATCAGCTGCTGGATGGCGATAACGATGCAGAACAAGAGTGAAGGAGCGCGGTTGATGCCGACTCCAGCAACACGCCAGCCTTCGCGCTGGCACATTTGTATCAAAACGTGCGTACAAAACCCCTATAAGAACATGGTTCAACAATGAGAATGCTCACACCCTTGCTGCTGGGTCTGCTGGTGCTGGTCACCGGCTGCCAGAAGCAACCCGAGGCCTCCAAAACCGGACTCATCTATTGTGCTGAGGGATCCCCCCTCTCCTTCAATCCCCATGTTTCCAACTCCGGGGTGACACTGGATGCCAGTGCCCGTCCGCTCTACGACCGCCTGCTGGAGGTGAACCCCAACACCCTGGCGCTGGAGCCGGCGCTCGCCACCAACTGGCATGTCAGCGAGGATGGCCTCACCTATACCCTGACCCTGCGCAAGGGGGTGACGTTTCACCATACCCCCTGGTTCAAGCCCACCCGCACTTTCAATGCCGATGACGTGGTCTTCACCTATGCCCGCCAGCTGGACGAGCAGCACCCCTATCACAATGTCTCCGGCGGCGATTACCCCTACTTCTACAGCTTGGGGCAAGATCTGCTGATCAAACGGGTGAGCAAGAAGGGGCCGCAGACGGTAGTATTCGAGCTGAACCAGCCGAACGCCTCCTTCCTCGCCACCCTGGCCAGCGACTATGCGGTGATCCTCTCCGCCGAATACGCCGAGCAGATGTTGCAGGCGGGCACGCCAGCCCTGCTGGATAGCCGCCCCATCGGCACCGGGCCGTTCAGCTTCAAGGAGTATCGCCACAACGAGTTCATCCGCTATCTGCGCCACCCTGGCTACTGGGGCGGCGATGCCAAGATTGAACAGCTGGTATACGACATCACCCCCAAATCCGCCAAACGGCTGGCCAAGCTGCTGACCGGCGAGTGCGACGTTATGAGCACCCCTTCCGCTAGCCAGCTCTCGGTGATCAAGCAAAATCCGGCGCTCAGTCTCTCGGTCCAGTCGGGGATGAACGTCGCCTTTTTGGCCCTCAATACCCGCAAGCCGCCGTTCAACAACGTCAAGGTGCGTCAGGCCATTGCCAGCGCCATCAATATCGACAACCTGCTTCAGGCGGTCTATTTCGATACCGGCCTGCCCGCCAACAGCCTGCTGCCGACCCTCTCATGGGGGTACAACCCCAGCCTGCCCGAGCGCAAACCCGACCTGAAACGGGCGCGCCAGCTGCTCAAGGAGGCGGGACTGGAGAAAGGGTTCGAGATGCAGGTGCTGGTACAGCCAGACGCCCGCCCCTACAACCCGGATGCGGTCAAGACCGCCCAGCTGATCCGCAGCGATCTGGCCAAGGTCGGGATCAAGCTCAAGATCGTGCAACGGGAGTGGCCGGTGATCGAAGGCCGTCTCACCAAGGGGCAGTACGACAGTCTGCTCTCCGGCTGGATTGCCGACAACGCCGATCCGGACAACTTCTTCCGCCAGCTGCTGAGCTGCTCGGCAGTGGAGCGCGGCAACAATTACAGCCGCTGGTGTAGCCCGGCCTTCGATCAGTTGCTGGATGATGCGGTCACCACACCCCAGCTCTCGTTCCGGCTGCGCAACTACTACTATGCCCAGACCCTGCTCAACGAACAGCTGCCGCTGATCCCGCTGGCACACGCCTTGCGTACCCAGGTCAGCCGCAGCGACATCGAGGGGCTGACGCTGATGCCCTTTGGCGGCACCTCCTTCAACCAGGCTCACAGGGAGTAAGCATGCTTCTATACACCTTGCGCCGCATAAACCTGCTGCTTATCACTCTGCTGGCGCTGACCTTTGTCGCCTATCTGCTGGACTATCGGCTGATCGGCCATCAGCTCAGCTTCTGGAGCGGCTATCCCGACTTCCTGCGCCGCATTTTCGCAGGTGACCTGGGGCTCTCCAGCGTCTCCGGGCTGCCGGTGCTGGACGAGATCCGCCACTACTTCCCGGCAACCCTGATCCTCTGTCTGGCGGCGTTCGCCATCTCGCTGCTGGTGGGTATTCCTCTCGGTACCCTGGCAGCCCTGTCACAGGGCAAGACGCTGGATCTCTCCATCATGACCGCCGGTCTTATCGGCTATGCGGTGCCGGTGTTCTGGCTGGCGCTGCTGGTGGTGATGCTCTTTTCGCTGGATCTCGGCTGGCTGCCGGCCTCCGGGCAGATCAGCCTGCTCTACGACGTGCCCCCCATCACGGGCATCGCGGTGATCGATGTGCTGCTCAGCAACGAACCCTGGCGGCAAGCGGCGCTGCACGATGCCCTGCGCCACCTCATTCTCCCGTCACTGGTGCTGGCGGTGGTGCCCACCACCGAGGTGATCCGCCATGTGCGCAGCTCCCTCATCGACGTGATGAAGCAGAACTACATCAAGGCGGCGGCGAGCCGGGGACTCTCCAAGGCGCAGATCGTTTGGCGCCATGGTCTGAAGAACGCCCTGCCGCCGGTACTGCCGCTGCTGGGTCTGCAACTGGGTAGCGTGCTCACCTCCGCCATGATCACCGAGGTGGTGTTCGAGTGGCACGGGATCGGCCGCTGGCTCATCAGCAGTATCGCCCTGCAGGATTACGCCGCCATTCGCGGCTCAACCTTGGTGGTCGCCAGTTTCGTGATCCTGACCAGCGTCAGCACCGAGTTGCTGACCACTCTTATCTATCCGGCACGGCGCAAAGAGTTGTATGCCAAACAAGATTGAACGCGCTCATGGCGTGACCAGGAGCCAGGTATCCTATGCAAGATAAATCGAACATCTATCCCGAGCTCAAGATCCTCTCCCCCCTTGAGCAGACGTGGGCCTCCTACAGCCGCAATCCGTTGGCGATGGCTGGGCTCTGGTGCTTTTTGCTGCTGCTGCTCATCACGCTGGTGGGGCCGCTGGTCGTCCCCTACGGCATCGATGAACAGCACACCGACAAGCTGCTGCTCGCCCCCTCCTGGGCGGCGACCGGTAACATCGACTACTTCCTCGGCACCGACGATCTGGGGCGTGACATGCTCTCCCGGCTGGTGGTAGGGGCGCGTCTCACTTTCGGCTATGCGCTGGTCGTAGTGGTGATCGCCATGGTGGTGGGCTCCGCCATCGGTATCCTCGGCGGGATGAGCAAGGGACTTAAATCGAGCGTGCTGCACCACCTGCTCGATACCCTGCTCTCCATCCCCTCCCTGCTGATGGCCATCATCATGGTTGCCATCATGGGGCCGGGTTTTGGCAATACCCTGATAGCCATTACCCTGGCGTTGATCCCGCCCTTTATCCGGGCCACCTACAACGCAGTACATGCCGAGATGCAGAAGGAGTACATCACCGCCAGCCGGCTCGATGGCTCGCCCCCCTTCCGGATCATGCGTCTGGCTATTTTGCCCAACATTGTCGAAACCCTGGTGGCCCAGACCACCCGCACCTTGTCGGCGGCCATTCTCGATATCTCGGCGGTCGGTTTTCTTGGCCTCGGCGCCCAGTCTCCCCAACCGGAGTGGGGCACCATGCTGGCTGATTCGAGCGACCTTATCTATCTCGCCCCATGGACCGTCACCCTGCCCGGCATCGCCATCCTGTTCAGCGTGCTAGTGACCAATTTAGTTGGTGAAGGCATTCGCGAAGCACTCAAAGAGGGGAATGACTGATGCCGCTGCTCGATATTCGCAATCTCACCATCGAGATCGACACCCCGCAAGGCAAGGTCAAGGCGGTGGACAAGGTGAGCCTGACCCTGACCGAGGGGGAGATCCGCGGTCTGGTGGGTGAATCCGGCTCAGGTAAAAGTCTGATCGCCAAGGTGATCGTCGGCATCGAGAAGGACAACTGGACGGTACGTGCCGACCGGATGCGCTTCAACGACATGGATCTGCTGACCATGGCCCCCAAGGAGCGCCGTCGCATCATGGGTCGCGAGATCGCCATGATCTTCCAGGACCCCATCAGCTGTCTCGATCCCTCCGAGGAGATCGGCACCCAGCTGGAAGAGGCGATCCCGACCGATTCGTTCGAGGGGCAATTCTGGCAACGCTTCCAGTGGCGCAAGAAGAAGGCCATCGCCCTGCTGCACCGGGTTGGCGTCAAGGATCACCGCAAGGTGATGCGCGCCTATCCCCATGAGCTGTCGGATGGCATGTGCCAGAAAGTGATGATCGCCATGGCCATTGCCAACCAGCCGCGTCTGCTGGTAGCCGACGAGCCCACCAGCGCCATGGAGTCCACCACCCACTCCCAGATCCTGCGGCTGCTGGACAAGATGAACAAGCTGGGTAATACCACCATCCTGATCATCAGCAACGACATCGCCGCCATCGCCAACCTGACCGACACCATCAACGTGATGTACTGCGGCCAGATGGTGGAAGTGGGCACCCGGGAGCAGATCCTCGAGACCCCGCATCACCCCTATACCGATGCCCTGCTCAAATCGATCCCCGACTTTGACAAGCTGGTGCGCCACAAGTCGCGCCTCGAGACCCTGCCCGGCGTCATCCCGCCACTGCAACACCTGCCCATCGGCTGCCGTCTGGGTCCGCGCTGCCCCTACGCCCAGAAGCAGTGTGTGCAGACTCCATTGATGAACAAGATCAAGGGCCATCAGTTCAGCTGTCACTTCCCGCTGAACATGGAGGAGCCAAAAAAATGATGACCGTTAATGCCCCCATGAAGGAGCCCCGCTTGTGATCGAGCCATCCCTGTTGCAGGTCAGAGGCCTTAGCAAAACCTACCAGAACCGCACCGGTCTGTTCCGTCGTCAGGCGGTGGAGGCGATCAAGCCCCTCTCGTTCGACCTCGAAGTGGGTCAGACCCTCGCCATCGTCGGCGAAGCTGGCTCCGGCAAGAGTACCCTCGCCCGCATTCTGGCTGGCATGATCGAACCCACCAGCGGCGACATCGCTATAGACGGCCAGCTGATGGTGCATGGCGATTACCAGACTCGCTGCAAACTGCTGCGGATGATTTTTCAGGATCCCAACACCTCGCTGAACCGCAAGATCCGGGTCGGCCAGATCCTGGAAACCCCGCTGCGTCTCAACACCGAGATGACCGAGGAGGAGCGCCGCGAGAAGGTGGTGCAGACCCTGCGTATGGTGGGGATGCTGCCGGATCACGCCCTCTTCTATCCGCAGATGCTCTCCTCCGGTCAGCAGCAGCGGGTGGCGCTGGCGCGCGCGCTGATCCTCAACCCCAAGATAGTGGTGGCCGATGAGGCGCTCTCCACCCTGGATATCTCGGTACGCTCCCAGATCATCAATCTGCTGCTGGAGATGCAGGAGACCATGGGACTGAGTTATGTGCTGGTAGCCAACGATCTGGGCATCGTCAGCCATATCAGCGACGAGGTGCTGGTAATGCACGAAGGTCGGGTGGTGGAGCGCGGCAAGACTCTCAAGGTGTTTGCCGATCCCCAGCATGAGGTGACTCGCCGTCTCATCCAGAACTACAACAACGAATACCGCAAATAGAGAGGCGCTGGCCGCTCCCTTGCCGCTGTGTTTCGCCGAGCTCACTCGGCGAGATCAAAAAAGCCCACTGCATGCAGTGGGCTTTCTGTTACCGGCGTTGCTGCTTAGGCTTGCAGCAGCAGACGGTTGATACGGGAGACGAAGCTCGCCGGATCGTTCAGCCCGCCCTGCTCGGCCAGCTGGGCCTGTTCGTGCAGCAGGGTGACCCACTCACCGAACAGAGCCTCGTCTTCAATGGTGTCGAGTTTCTTCACCAGCGCATGGTCAGGGTTGAGCTCCAGAATGTACTTCTGCTCCGGTACCGGCTGGCCGGCCGCACGCATGAGCTTGATCATCTGGGTGCTCATACCGTAGGCGTCAGTGACGATGCAAGAGGGTGAATCGGTCAGACGGTGAGTGACACGCACCTCTTTCACTGCATCGCCCAGGCTCTGCTTGACCCGCTCCACCAGACCGGCGTTAGCTTTTTCGGCCTCTTCCTGCGCCTGCTTGGAGGCTTCATCTTCCAGATCGCCGAGATCCAGTTCGCCACGGGTGACGGAGATGAGCTGCTTGCCGTCGAACTCGGTCAGGTGGCTCATCAGCCACTCGTCCACTCGCTCCCACATCAGCAGCACTTCGACACCCTTCTTGCGGAAGATCTCGAGATGCGGGCTGTTCTTGGCAGCGGCATAGGAGTCAGCAGTGATGTAGTAAATCTTCTGCTGACCTTCCTTCATGCGGCCAACGTAATCCTCGAGAGAGACTGTCTGGGCTTCGCCCTCGCCTGCGGTGCTGGCAAAGCGCAGGAGCTTGGCGATCTCTTCGCGGTTGGCGTAATCCTCGGCCGGGCCCTCTTTGAGCACGTTACCGAACTCTTTCCAGAACTTGGCGTACTTCTCGGCATCGTCTTTCGCCAGCTTGGAGAGCATGGTCAGGACGCGCTTGGAGCAAGCTTTGCGCAGGGAGGCGGTCACCTTGTTGTCCTGCAGGATTTCACGGCTAACGTTGAGCGGCAGATCGTTGGAGTCCAGCACCCCTTTGACAAAGCGCAGGTAGGTCGGCATAAACTGCTCGGCGTCATCCATGATAAAGACGCGCTGTACGTAGAGCTTCAGACCGTGCTTCTGCTCGCGGTTATAGAGGTCAAACGGTGCGCGGGCCGGTACGTAGAGCAGGCTGGTATACTCCTGCGCCCCTTCCACCCGGTTGTGACCCCACAGAAGCGGGTCTTCAAAGTCGTGGGCGACGTGCTTGTAGAACTCCTGATACTCCTCGTCCTTGATATCTTTCGGGTTACGGGTCCACAGTGCAGTCGCGCGGTTGACCTGCTCCCACTCGCCCGGGGTGCCGACGATGGTCTCACCATCCTCTTCCCGATCCGGGGTACCCTCTTTGTACATTTCCACCGGCACGCTGATGTGGTCGGAGTATTTGCTCACCACGGAGCGCAGACGCCAGTCATCGAGGAACTCGTCCTCTTCGGCACGCAGGTGCAGGATGACGTCGGTACCGCGACCCTCTTTGGTCACATCAGCGACGGTGAAGGAGCCTTCCCCTTCCGATTCCCACTGTACGCCCTGCTCCGGAGCAGTACCGGCGGCGCGGGACACCACGGTCACCTTGTCGGCCACGATAAAGGCGGAGTAGAAACCGACCCCGAACTGACCGATCAGCTGGGAATCCTTACCCTGATCGCCGGAGAGGTTTTTGAAGAATTCTGCGGTGCCGGACTTGGCGATGGTACCCAGGTGCTCAATCACCTGATCACGGGTCATACCGATCCCGTTATCGGAGATGGTCAGGGTACGCTTCTCTTTGTCTACCACCAGACGCACACGCAACTGGCCGTCGTTTTCGAACAAAGAGGCATCTGAAAGCGCCTTGAAGCGCAGCTTGTCCGCCGCATCGGATGCGTTGGAGATCAGCTCGCGCAGGAATACTTCTTTGTTGGAGTAGAGGCTGTGAGCCATCAGGCTCAGCAGTTGTTTGACTTCAGTCTGAAAGCCGTGGGTTTCGGCATGAACACTTTGGGTCATGGACCAATCCTCAGAAACATCGGGTTGAACATATGCCCAACCTAGATGGGGACGGCCAATCAAATATCAAGGGGGCGAATGTGCAATCCTGCTCATTCGCCCCCTGTTGGCGTGTAACCGCCGATTTTATGTTCAGTTTTTCGCGACTTGCCGCCGCCCGCCCCTTACTTGAGGCGCTGGCGCCCCATCAGGGAGTGGGAGAGCGTGGTACCATCCACCAGCTCCAACTCGCCCCCTACCGGCACCCCGTGGGCGATGCGGCTCACCTCCACCCCGGCAGCACGGGCCATGTCGGCGATATACCAGGCGGTGGCATCCCCCTCGATGGTAGGATTGGTGGCGAGGATCAGTTCGCTGATCGCCTCATCCTTCAGGCGGCGCTCCAGAATATCGAGCCCCAGCTCCTCCGGGCCGATACCATCAAGCGGGGAAAGATGGCCCATCAGCACAAAGTAACGACCGGAAAACTGACCGGTCTGCTCGATGGCGGCCACGTCCGCCGGGCTCTCCACCACGCAGAGCAGGCCATTCTCTTCCCGCTTGGGATTGGCGCAGATATCGCAGCGATCGTTCTCGGTAAAGGTGCGGCAGTGGCTGCAGTGACCGATCTCGGTCAGGGCGCGGGAGAGCAACTGGGCCAGCCGCAAACCGCCGCTGCGCTCACGCTCGAGCAGGGTAAAGGCCATCCGCTGGGCAGACTTGGGCCCCACTCCCGGCAATACCTGCAGGGCTTTCATCATCTCATCGAGCAGGGGACTGAACTTCATAACACTCCTTACACGGGCCTGCCCCTCGTCACCACCAGGGCCACGACGGGTCAGCAAAACAGGATAACGCCATTGGCGCAGGACTATACCCGAGCCCGCCGCCCATCGCCATCGGCTTGCCCACAGTGCTCGCAAAAACGCGGATAGCAAAAAGCCCTGATGGAAACATCAGGGCTTTTCAATCTGGCAGTGCATGTGGTGTGAGCGTTAAACTCGCAGCAGCAAATCACCGACTATTCTGCATTGCCATTTTTTAAGACGAGCCGCGACACAGGACAAACCAAGCGGGGCTTTTCGCTCCGCACTGCTGGCACCTACATCAGGATGGCGCTTAAAAACAAAAAACCGACCATCAGGTCGGTTTTTGCAATTTGGCGGTGAGGGAGGGATTCGAACCCTCGATACGTTGCCGTATACACACTTTCCAGGCGTGCTCCTTCAGCCACTCGGACACCTCACCAAATTTTTTCTCACTGCTTTATGTGCTTGAGCTGCACATTCGCTGGCGGACCATGCCGCGGCGACGGGGCGTAATGTAAGGGATACGATGGCTTTTGGTCAATGCAATTTTTTACTTTTTGCGTTCGTTTGCTCAATATCCGAACCAAGTGACCAAAAATATGCCGTTTCGTATCCCTTTCAATCAATTTACTGCCGCTTCGTGCAAATGTTCACCTTTGAGCGCCTCTTCCAGCGAGCCGTAGAATTCCAGCTTGCCGGGATGCGGCCGCACCTTGGCGCGTGCCAGGGTCTTGAGCGGTTGGAACTGCAACTCGGCTACCCGCAACTCGACACCGGCTTTAGCCATCTGCTTGCCAAAGTGGAGGAAGGCTGACAGGCCGCCCGCATCGAGGATGGAAACCGCCTCCATCTGCAACACCAGCACCTTGTGTCCTTTCACTTGCGCTTCCAGCTCGGCAAAGACCCGTTCGGCTGCTGCGAAGAAGAGCGGGCCGTTGATCTTGTAGAGCAGGCCGTTGTCGGGCACCTCATGGACATAGCGCTTGTGTTCGGCCAAGTCGTGCAGTTTGGTCATCTTGGCGATTTCACGCATAAAGAGCAGGGAGGCCAGGATCACCCCGAAGGTGATGGCGATGACCATGTCGAAAATGACGGTGAGTGACAGGCAGACCAGCAGCACCAGCACATCGGATTTGGGCGCGCGGCGGATCAGCTCCACCACCTTGTGCGCTTCACTCATGTTCCAGGCCACGATGAGCAGCAAGGCGGCCATGGCCGAGAGCGGCAACCAAGAGAGCCAGGGGGCCAGCACCAGAATGGCGGCCAGCACCACCAGCGCATGGACGATCCCCGAGATGGGGGACGTAGCGCCGGCACGCACGTTGGCGGCAGAGCGAGCGATGGCGGCGGTAGCGGTAATACCGCCAAAGAAGGGGGCGAAGATGTTGCCAAGCCCCTGCCCCACCAGCTCGGCGTTGGAGCTGTGCTTGCGACCGGTCATGCCATCGAGCACCACAGCGCAGAGCAGCGACTCGATCGCCCCCAGCATCGCCATGGAGAAGGCGGCAGGCAGCAGCCGCTCAACAGCCGCCAGGTTCCATTCAACTGGTAAGCCATCCGGTCCGGGCAAGGCCCAAGGCATCACCAGGGTCGGCGCGATGGGTGGGATCCCCATCCCTTGGGTGCCGTCGGCCAGGGTATAGCTGAACTTGCTGCCGATGGTGGCCACATCCACCCCAAAGTAATGGAGGCCAAAACCCAGACCTACCCCGACCAGCACCGCGGGCAGGTGGCCGGGCACTGGCAGGCGCAGGCGCAGGCGCGGCCAGAGCAGCAGCACGGCTAACGTTGCGACCCCCACCAGGGTATCGCCCCACTGCCAGCTTGGCAGGGCGGCGGCCAGCGCTTCGACCTTACCCAGATAGGTTTCCGGCATCTCGGGCACGCTCAGACCAAAGAAGTCCTTGATCTGCAGGGTAGCGATCACGATGGCGATACCACCGGTAAAGCCCAGCGTCACTGACGGGGGAATGTACTCGATAAGGCGGCCAAGACGGGCCATCCCCATCGCCACCAAAAAGAGGCCTGAGATGAGCGTCGCCATCAACAGACCGCCGACCCCGAACTGCTGGGCGACAGGATAGAGGATCACCACAAAGGCAGCGGTCGGGCCGGAGATAGAGTAACGGGAGCCACCGGTCACGGCGATCACGATACCGGCAATGATGGCGGTATAGAGACCGTGTTGCGGCGGTACACCGCTGGCGATGGCCAGCGCCATGGCGAGCGGGATGGCGATGATGCCCACCGTCACACCGGCGATCAGGTCACGGCCGAAGCGGGCCATGCTGTAGGGTTCATCAATACAGGACTGGCGTAAGGCTATGGCGAGCTTCACGCTATTTAAAGAGGCTTGCTTGTGCATGTATATCGTAATACCAGAAGAGGGAGATAAAGGCCGGAGAGATCCGGCGCCCGATCATCATCAAGGGCCGGCAGAGCTGTCGACGCGGCGATGGTATCCTGCGTAACCTTACTCCAGACGGGCCATTTTTTCGATGGGCAGGATCAATGAAACGCGCGCTCACCCATTATTTGGCCTATTTGCCGCCAAATCGCCGATCTTGACTCCAGCTCTCCCCCTTTTTGCCACGAAGACCACCATTTGAGTCTCACCGTGTTACCAACACGTTCGCGACATCATACTGGCATCATCAGGTTGATGCGAACCGAGCCAATAACCCCTGGGCCGGTTGGGGGCGGTGATGGCAAGGGACTGATTGTGCTGAAAATAAACCGCAAAGCGCAACTTTTGGGCAAACAATCCGAAAATCCGGTTTTCGGGAAATTCGCGGGTTGACACCCGCCGCCCTGGTCATTAATATTCGCCCCGTCTTAACGAGACAGGCAATTCCTCCTTAGTTCAGTCGGTAGAACGGCGGACTGTTAATCCGTATGTCACTGGTTCAAGTCCAGTAGGAGGAGCCACTTTTCCCTCGTAGTTCAGTCGGTAGAACGGCGGACTGTTAATCCGTATGTCACAGGTTCAAGTCCTGTCGAGGGAGCCAAATTCTAAAGCCCAGCCTTTTGGCTGGGCTTTTTCGTATCTACCTCAGAAGAGCCTAGAGAAGCCTAGATTACTCATCCCCACACTGGGGGCTGTCACGTCCACAAACAGGTCAATACCACGCCACAACCGAGCATGCTCAAGGAGTGCTTGCTGATAGGCCCAAGTGGCGATGGCAGTAGAACGCTCGGCATCGACGCTCACCAGAGGGGCCAGCTCGTCCGTGAGGTACGCCCCGTGAGTCAGGATATTCTGCTCGTACCAAGCATCCCTGTGCTCGGGAGCGGCAAGAAAATCCCGTTTGCTCCGGTTACAGTTGGCGTGTGCCAGTACGAAGTTGTGGCCCAAATCGATTGGATAACGACGCCAGGGGATGAAATGGTCTACCTCACCACTCCCGTGTATCGCCTTGTTACAGTAAAAACAGGTTCCTCCCTGCAAGTCCCTCAATACCTCTCCTACTCGCCCCAGTGCCTGACGGCTTGAACCAAATAGAAAATTCTCCAACCCCACACTTGGGCCAATCAGTGGCTGATTACCCTTGATGTCGCAGATAAGCTGTAACCAATGCTGTCGGGAGAGGGAGACCACCAGATCGTAAAAGCGGTGGAGACAGTAGAGAATGCCGGGGTTAAGGCAGATATGATCCGCGCCCCTTTGATGAGGATAGAGGTGGCACTCCTCTCGCCCACCCAGGATCTGCAGACGCCACAAGGGTCCCTCAACAAGGATGCGCCGAACTCGGGCAAGAAGAGGCCGCCAGGCGTCGTGACGACGCAGTGCAGTTACCGAGCGGACCCCCTCTTCACGCAGCCGGGACAACTCCGTCAGCATGATGGCCTGACGACCGCTGCTCTGTTTGAGCAAGGTGGCTGTTTCTCCCGTCGCCGAGTAGGGCAGACTGTGCTGCCAATAGAGCTCCACAAACTTGGTGGCCAGTTCGTCCAGCGTAATAGTGCGCGCCGCCATCAGCTCATGGGTCTCGGTACTGCGCTCAATTGCGATATCTGCAATCCCGTGAAGCAAGGCGCACTTGTAAGTGGCAACAAAATCGCCTTCGGTAAAGATGCGTTGCAGATAGGCAATAAAAGAGAGTTGCTGCTCAGGGGAAGCGTGCATGTTCGCCCCCAAGGATCAGACTCTGCCAACTCAAGCCGCTACGCGCCAAGGCATCCCCCTGTGGTTCTGACACATGGAGAAGTGTCATCCCCCCCTCCAATGCAAGCCGCTCCACTTCATCGACAGCTACCGGATACATGGCTCGCTCCCGCATCTCCTGCTCCGAGATAACCAGGCGCAGACTCAGTACCAGATAACCATCTGGTGAGAGCAGCTCATGAAGACGTGCCAGAGCCAAGGGACGAGACTTCGGGGGTAGATGCATCCAGACAGCACTGAGCAAAATCAGATCAAAAGTACCGGTCACGCGAGAGAGAGCCGGCATAGCATCATTGACCCACGCCACCGCAGCCTCACAGGTATGACATTGCCCCTGCGCAGCAAGTGCATGACATGGCTCGACAGCGACCACCATGTTGCCCTGATGGAGCTCGGCTAAAAACGCGGCATCACGACCACTGCCGGCCCCTACATCGAGTAACCTGCGCGGTGCCGCAAGGAGCCAAGGCTCCAGCAGTGTGAGCCAGTCGCCGTGAACGGCGCGCGCAGATACCTGTTGGTAACGAGTCGCCAATTCGGGGGCATGGCACTGGTAGTAGTCGAGGGACACAATGCGTTCCGAACGGAGAAGGAAGTAAAATAATCTCACAAGATCCGTTAGTTGGCCATGGCCAGAACGACACTTTCCCAACATGAGCGATTAATCGGGCAGAGGCATTTACAAAACTGGGTGTCCGCCAAAAGAACCGCAGCCAGAGGGCTCTGAATGATGCCATCATTCAACATTTCGGGTAATATTCGGCCAACTCACTGATCTCTTGGCACTTATTATCGCCATGAGAGGTCAACGCCAGATGGAGATGGCTATTAATGAACTCGACTGATGTCGTGACCCTGTTTGGGGATGACAAGATTCTTTCCTTTGACCTTGAACTGACCCGGGATGAAAAACTCCGTCATCTGGGGGCGCTCCTGGCTGGTCGTGAACTCAATCTCAAGGGCCCGCAGGATCTCGCACTCAAGGAGTTAAATGCGCTGGCACAAGGGGCGGATGTGATCCTTGGTCACAATATTCTCGATTTTGATCTCCCCTGGTTGGCCAAACAGGCTGTACGCCCTCAGTTACTTCTCGAAAAGCCGGTAATAGATACCCTCTATCTATCTCCCCTTGCCTTTCCCAAAAACCCCTATCACCGCTTGGTCAAGGATTACAAACTGGTTCGGGATACCCTCAATGATCCGGTCGCGGATGCAAGGCTCGCATTGCAGATTTTCTCGGAACAGCTGATAGCACTACAAGCCTTACCCCTGTCCCAATTGCAGCTTTATCAATATCTGTTCGACCAGGGAGTCATGGCGCAATTTAACACTCAGGGTCTGTCACTGGTGTTTGCCAGACTAACAGGCCGCCCGCCAGTGCGGGTCTCGGAGCTACCCACTCTCATCAAGAGCATTGCCCATGAGAAAGCGTGCCCCAATCAGCTCAACCGGGTGATTGGTGATGCCCTGCGTCAACCCATGCTGTTGTTACCATTGGCTTATGCCTGCGCCTGGTTGCCCGTGTCCGGCGGGAACTCCGTGTTGCCCCCCTGGATTTGGCGCCGCTTCCCCCAGACCGCAGAAATCATTCACACAATTCGTGAACGTCACTGCGGTCATGCTGACTGCAGCTATTGTCAGGAGAACCACGACGCACGCCGCCATCTGCAGCGAATCTTCGAGCTCGACAACTTTCGCAACCTGCCTGATGGGACAGCATTGCAGAAGACCTTGATCGAGGAAGCCATGGCTGGCGTCGCACTGCTCGGCATACTCCCAACCAGCGGCGGTAAGTCGCTCTGCTACCAGCTCCCGGCACTGGTGCGTAACCAGCGAAACGGTGCTCTCTCGGTCGTGATATCCCCCCTGCAGGCACTGATGAAAGATCAAGTGGACAACCTTAAACACAAAGCCGGTATTGAAGGGGTTGCCGCTATCTCGGGGCTGCTGACGCTACCAGAGCGAGGCGCGATTCTTGAACAGATCCGCATGGGGGATATCGCCTTGCTCTATATCTCCCCCGAGCAGTTGCGCAACCGCACAGTCAAACAAGCAATACGACAACGTCAAATCGGTGGCTGGGTATTTGACGAAGCGCACTGCCTGTCGAAATGGGGACATGATTTTCGCCCTGACTATCTCTACTGCGCCAAGGCCATCGCCACAATTGCCAAGGAACAGCAGGTCCCCATGCCTCCTGTCTTCTGCTATACCGCGACCGCCAAACCGGATGTGATTGAGGATATTTGCGCCCAGTTTCTCGATAAACAGCCCCGACCTCTTCTCAGACTGGAAGGCGGGGTTGAACGTACCAACCTCGAATATGCCGTCGTTGAGTGTCCCGGTCTCAATAAACAGGGCCATATCCTTAACCTGCTCGAGCAGTTCTTCGGTGAGGAAAAGCCCGGTTCCTGCGTTATCTACTGCGCAACCAAGCGCAGCGTGGACGAGCTGGCCGATTTCCTCGGTCAGCAACAATCCCTCCCTGTCTCACGCTTTTACGCCCGCATGGACAGTGCCCAGAAGAAAACCACCCTCGAACAATTTATCAATGGCGAGATCCGGGTCATCTGCGCGACCAATGCCTTCGGGATGGGGATCGACAAGGATGATGTGCGTTTGGTGATCCATGCCGATATCCCCGGCTCCCTCGAAAACTATCTACAGGAAGCGGGACGAGCTGGCCGCGATACAGCACAAGCCCACTGCGTACTGCTGTTTGATGAACAGGATATCGAGAAACAGTTCCAGCTCGAGGCCATGAGTGAAGTCAGCCTGCGCGATATCAAACAGATCCTGCGCGGAATAAGGCTCAGGGCCAGCAAAGGTGGCAAGCAGGATAACAACTTGCCACTGGTCGCCACCAGTGCAGAACTTATCAACCAGCCAGAGGTGGAAACCAGCTTCGCTGCCGATGACAGCAATGCGGATACCAAGGTCAAGACAGCTATTGCCTGGCTCGAACGAGCGGGCTATCTGGAACGTAGTGACAACATCACTCAGGTATTTCAGGGTCGTCCCCTGTTTGCCTCCACAGAAGAGGCAATGAAAAGGGTAGACAGTCTGAAACTGGCTCCCAAGGCCCAAGCCATCTGGCAAGCTGTTATCCAGGCGCTGATGAGTGCTGCCGATGATGATGGTCTCAGTGCCGATGCCATTGCCGAAGAGGCAGGCCAATACATGGCAGACAAAGGAAGTGGTGTTCAGGCCAGTGAAGTGATGCGGGTACTCACCCAGATGGCGGATGTCGGTCTTCTCTCTCAGGGGATGTTACTGACTACCTGGCTTCGCCCCAAAGGAAGAGACAATGCCAGGGTGCTCTGCGGACAAGTACACAGTATTGAAAAGGCGATGCTGGACACCTTGCGTGAACAAGAGCCCGAACCTGATACAGGGCAAGGGCTGACCTTTAACATTCGACTGGTCAATCAGGCCATCAAAGATCTGGGGCATGAACGGTGTAACCCAGGCTTGCTGCGCAATTTGCTGACCAGCTGGGCCCAGGATGGTCGCTCGGGGGGCGATAAAGGCTCCATTGATGTCAAATATCTCTCTCGGGATCTTTACCAACTCACCTTCAACCGATCCTGGTCCCAGATTGAGCAGACAATTGATCAACGCCATCGCGTCACTGGCGCCACCCTCGATTTTCTCTACACCCTGTTGGCAAGCAGCGAAGAGAGTGTCCAGCGCCAGGTGATGCTGCCATTTGCCCTGGAGCAACTGGTCAAATACCTGCGAGAAGACATGGATGTGGCTCAGCTCATGAACAAGCGGGAGGCAAGCAGCCAGCAGGAGTGGTTGCTCAAAGGAGCAGAGCGGGCACTGCTCTACCTGCATGAGCAACACGCCATCGTGCTGCAAAATGGTCTTGCCGTGTTCCGAAGCGCCATGACCCTCACTCTGACGGCTGAGCGGCAGCAACAATACAACAAGGCAGACTATCAGCCACTTGAGCATCACTATCGCCAGAAGGTGATTCAGATCCATGTGATGAATGAATACGCCCGCATCAGCCTGGAGCACTTCAAGAAAGCCAAAAAGCTGGTGACAGACTACTTCTCCATGGAAGCTGACAAGTTCCTCGGTCACTACTTCAAAGGGCGCAACAAGATCCTGGAGCTGGCGACCAGCGAACACTCCTGGAAGCGCATCGTCGAAGATCTTCACAACCGTTCCCAGGAACAGATCGTCCAGGCACCGCCCGAGCAAAACTTGCTGGTACTGGCAGGGCCGGGGTCAGGCAAGAGCAAGGTGATTATTCACCGCTGCGCCTATCTGATGCGGGTCAAGCAGATCTCCCCATCGCGGATCATGTTGCTCTGTTACAACCATAATGCGGCGATGTCCCTGCGCCGACGCCTGACCGAGTTGCTGGGCCGTGACGGAGCAAGAGTCTCGGTATTCACCTTTCACGGTCTCGCAATGAGTCTGACAGGCAATGCGGTGCAAAACCGGACATCCGACGATATCGACTTTACCAGCATCATTGATGACGCAATCAAGCTGCTCCGGGGAGAGCAGAACCAGCTCGGTCTCGAATTGGAAGAGCAGCGGGAAAAACTGCTCGGTGGGCTGCAATTTCTGCTCGTCGACGAGTATCAGGACATTGATGAACAACAGTACCAGCTTATCGCGGCACTGGTGGGCAAAAGCGAAGAGGATGAGGAGGCCCGACTGCATCTGATGGCTGTGGGTGATGATGACCAATCGATCTACGCCTTTCGCGACGCGAACGTCAGCTTTATTCGCCGCTTTGAGCAAGACTACAACGCCCAGACTCACTTCCTGACCTGGAACTATCGTTCCACCGCCCACATCATCGAGACCTCCAACCGCCTGATTGAGCACAATCAGGATCGCATGAAGCGTACACATCCCATCGAGATCGACGACAGGCGCAAGATGGAAGTGGCTGGGGGGCACTGGGAGGGGATGGAGACAGCACAGGGTCGCGTCATCATCCAGCAGTGCCAGGATGCAGCCCAACAGGCAGCCGAGGTCGTGAGACATATCGCGCTTATCCGTGAGAAGACTCCCACTTGCCCGCTGGAATCTATCGCCGTGCTAGCCCGTAATGGGCTAGAGAAGGAGGAACTGGCCTGGGTTCGCTCGGCGCTGGCAGATGCCGATATTCCCTGTCGTTTTACTCTGGATAAAGAGAACGGTTTTCCTGTGCATCGCTGCCGTGAAATCTTGCGCTATCAGAATTGGCTACAACAGCAAGGTCATGCCCTGCTGACAGCGGAGCAACTTGCAGCCCCTCTCCCTCCACTCTCACTGGCCAACCGTTGGGAGGAGCTACTGCACAATCTGATTGCTCAATGGCAAGCCAGCCAGGGAGAGCACGCTCTTTCTGCCCACCACTTCCTGATGTTCCTCTACGAGTATTTGAGCGAGCAAAAGCGCCAGATCCGCTTCGGTAAAGGGGTATTGTTAAGTACGGTACATGGGGTTAAGGGGGAGGAGTATCGCCATGTGATACTCCTCGACGGCGGCTGGCAACGCGTAGCGGAGCTATCGAACTGTAACCTGGAAGAGGAGCGGCGTCTCTTCTATGTGGGGATGACACGTGCTATCGAAAGGCTGGTTCTCATGGCTCGCCACGATCAACGTAATCCCCATATTCCACTGTTCGCCTCCCACTGCTACGTGCAGAGACCTAACGCAACCCGACCGGACAGACAACGTCGTTTCGCCATGATGGGTATGTCGCAACTGGTGTTGGGATATGCAGGTCACAGTGATGAAGGCCAGACTATTCACAACGAACTGAGAGCGTTGAAAGTAGGCGATGCCGTACGCATTGCCCCCGACAAACAGGACAGGCTCCATGTCTATCACCGCAGTCACAAGATCGCTCGCCTCTCCCTACAGGGAGAAGAAACCTGGAAATTCGATGTGAATACAATCCGCGAAGCCAGAGTGATCGCCTTGATAGAGCGGCGTAAAGAGCAGGAAAAGGATGAGTATCAACCCAAGATGCGCAGCGAACGTTGGGAGATCCCCATAATCGAGCTGGAGTTATGAACCAAACTGGTAGCCCCCCATGCTACCGGGATAGATCTTCACGACTTGCAGCACCAGCTGTGCCGGTACTGCAATAGGTGATAGTGAAAGCTTGGTGACTTTACGACACGTCGCTGCCAATAGCCTCAATTCAGGTCATAATCACCCAGCTTCCCTTACCTTGGAGTTTTTATGCGTCGATTCAATTTCATGCTCAATGGCAGCAGATTGATGATGTTCCCCTTCTACATTGGCATTCTCATCTGCGTGGTATTGCTGATGGTGAAGTTTGCCATGCAGCTCTATCAGCTTTCTGTAAACATTTTCGAGATCCCCTATCTGGACCTCATTACCGGCGTGCTGACCCTGGTAGACTTTATACTGGTGGCTCAGATGCTGATCCTGGTTGCTATCTGTGGCTATGTGCAATTTATCCAGACGGAAGAGCAGCGCGCCTCCCTTAGCAGCAACTGGCTTAGCAAGATCAACTTTGCCTCCCTCAAGCTCATCGTCATCAACTCGCTGGTGACCATCGCCGGAGTGGAGGTACTCAAAGCCTTCCTCGAAGATGGCATCATCAACGAAGTCGATATGAAGTGGTCCGTGGTGGTGTTTCTCGCCTTCTCGCTGGCCGCGCTCATCTATGCGGTGACCGAGCGGATGGCGGAGCATAAATAGTCGAGCCTGATCACTGTGCTTGTTCAGCCTTGATTCACCAGCAATACAATTGATAACACTTTTCATTACTCTTACTGCGTTATAAACTTGCTCCCCCCGGGCTGCCCCGCCCGGGTGCTGGAGCCGTTATGACAAGCCTTTCTCTCTCACCCCGACAATTCTGGCAGTGGCTGGCCTACCACCATCAGGCCGCCGAGGGCACCCTCTACCTGATGTTCTTCTCCGGCCTGCTGCTGTGGGAGCCGCTGACCCCGCTCTGGTCGCTGGCACGCTGGAATCTGTTTTTCCATGTGATGCTCTCGCTCACCCTGTTTCCCCTGCTGTTTGGCGCCTTCTGGCTCTCCCATCGCAGCTTGTTGAACCGCAGCAACAAACCCTTTTTACGCACCACGGGGCGGATTATCGAAGCCCTGCTGCTGATCTGTCTGGCCAGCGGCATGCTGCTGGTGCTGCACGGCACCCCGGGCGATGCCATGGGCAACCTCGCCAGCTGGGCCCACTGGTTGAGCGCATTGGCGTTAACTCCTCTGGTGCTGCGCCACGCCTGGCGCTGGACCATCTTGAAATGGCGCACCTGATCCCATGTTGAAGTCATCGTTCTCTGCATATTTGTCGCCCCTGCTGGCCCTCGTCCTGCTGCTGACCAGCCCCTTTGTCACTGCCCAGCAGATGGGTGCCGGGATGATCGCCTATGAGGAGGGAAGCGCCCCGCGCCTCGTCACCGCCAACCTGAGCGCAGGTTCCGTCACCCTGCTTGAGCGCGATAGCGGCAAGCGGCTCAAAGAGGTGCAGCTGGGGGGCGATCTGCGCCAGTTGGCCCGCGCCGATGATGGCACTCTGCTGGTCACCGACTACAGCGGCGATCGCCTGCTGCTGCTGGATGATGATCTCGATCTGGAAAAGGCGATCCCCACCGGTCATCGCCCCTATGGGGTCATCTTCGATGCCAAGCGGCAGTGGTTCTGGGTCACGTTGTTCGAATCCGCTCGCCTGCAGGCTTACGACAGCGCCGGCAACCTCCAGCTGGATGCAGAAACCGCCGAGACTCCCCGTGGACTAGCCCTGACCAACAACGATCGCCTGCTGCTGACCCACGCCATGACCGGCCAGCTCGCCATCTATGATCTCGCCAAGCTTGGCCACGGCGCCAAGGGTTCCTCGCTTCCCAAGCCCAAGCTCATTACCCTGACCGAAACCCATAGCGACACGCCGAGCGACTCGCAGGGCTTGCCGCGCCAGCTCGATGGCATCGCCCTCTCCCCCGATGGCAGCGAGGCCTGGCTGCCCCATGTGCTCTGGAGCTTCGATCACCCCTTCCAGTTTCAGAGCACCGTCTTTCCGGCCGTCTCCATCATCGATCTCGATGAGGAGAAAGAGCGGGTCGATGAAAGAAAACAGCTCTTTTTGCAGATCAATCTGCCAAGCGTCGGCAACCGCAGCCAGATCGTCTCCAACCCGTTTGCAGCCCGATTTGCCGCCGATGGCAAGCGAGTCTATCTGACCCTGGCTGGCTCGGAAGATCTGCTGGTGTTTGACCTCTCCCGCAGCGGCAAGTCCAACAACAACCGTCACCGCCGCAAGAAGTTTCAGGGGGGCGCCAAGGCGACCCAGCTCTTGCGTCACCTGCCGGGCCAGAATCCGCGGGATCTGCTGATCGATGGCGACCATATTCTGGTGCACAACGCCATGGGGCAGGATCTTACCCGCCTCAATAGCGGCGGTAGCGGCCCGTTTGCCCGAGTCACCGTCGATCTGCCCCACTTCGCCAAGCTGGTAGAGACGGATCCGCGCCCCGAACCGCTTCAGCGCGGTGAGCGGCTGTTTAACCTCGGTAACACAGCGTCCAACTCACGCTTCCCCATGGCGGGAGACAACTGGATGAGCTGCAACTCCTGCCATCTGGACGGGTTCAATTTCACCAACCGCTATCTGATGGCGGCCCATCGCCAGCAGAGCGGCGACAACGCCATCAACGGCCACGCCAACCTCACCAACATGGTGGCGGGTGATTTTGTCGGCGAATACCTGCGCATGACCCAGCAGACCCAGGGTGGCATGGGCCATGACACCCGCGATGGCGCCGAAACGGTTGACCCCGCCAAGCCCCAACCGGAAGTGAAAGCGATGATGGAGGACTTGCACGCCTTCGTCACCGCCGATGGCAACCTCCCCTATCTTGCCAACTGGCTGCGACTCGATGCCCCGCGCACGGATCCCGCCAGGGCGCCGACTACCCACCCGAAGGAGTGGCTCAACTCCGCCTCCTGCCAGAACTGCCACAGCCAAGCGTTCAAGGATTGGAGCGAGAGTAACCACCGGCTGATGGGCAACTCCCACCCCTACTACAAGGTGGTGCAGGCATTGGCCCGCGAAACCGAAGGGGAAGCGTTCGGCCAGTGGTGTCAGGGCTGCCATATGCCCCAGCAGGTGATGACCGGCCAGCAGGATCTACCCAAGGGCTCCCACATGTTCGAGCAAGGTGGCGCCTCGCTGATCGCTGCACACCAGAAAGGCGAGCCCGTGGTGGAAGAAGGCACCAGCTGCGTGCTCTGCCATCGCATCACCAAGGTAGAAGATGCGGGCGGCAACAGCGCCTTTACCGTGAATTTGAAAGACCGCGAGAGCTATGTGTTCGAGGATGCCGCGGGCGGCAGCCTCCAGCACTGGCTGGCCGAGCGGCAGATCAACGCCCGTCCGGCGGCCCACAAAGCCTCCTATCAGAAGGATTTCTACCGCGATGCCGCCCTGTGCAAGTCGTGCCACAACGAGTTTGCACCGGGCACCGGCGCCAATATCGTCAACACCTGGGACGAGTGGGAAAAATCCAGCTTCGCCAAGGCCGAGGATCCCGCCAAACGGCGCACCTGCATCGACTGCCACATGAACCCGGAGCCGGGCAATGGCGGCGCGCCGGTGGCGGGCAAGTCCACCGAAAACGGCACCATGAAAGCCCGGCTCTATCGCCACAACTTCACCGGCGCCCAGCACCAGCTGGTGGGGCTGCGCAATCCAGACCTTGAACAGGAGAGTCTGGCCCTGCTGCGCTCCAGCGCTACCCTCTCCGCCCGTATCGAACAGGCTGCCGATAGTCAGCAGCTGGTGGTGCGGGTCGCCAATACCGGCGCAGGCCATGCCCTTCCCACCGGGGTGGCCGATTTCCGTGAACTCTGGCTGGAGCTGACCGTCACCGACGCCAGCGGCAAGGTGGTGCTTGCCAGTGGCCAGCCGGTGGATGGTGCTGTCCCTGAGAATGCGAGACTGTTTCGCAAAGTGTTCGGCGATGCCGAGGGCAAGCCGGTGGGGCTCAAGTTCTGGCGTTACGCCAAACTGCTGGAAGATACCCGCATTCCGGCCGATGGCTGGCGCGATGAAGCCTGGCCGCTGCCCGCAGATGCCCAAGGGCCCTTCAAGGCCGATATCAAACTCAATTTCCGCACCTACCCCAAGTGGGTCAATGATGCGGTGCGCGCCGCCGAGCCCAGCTTGCCGGAGCCACCCATAGTGCAGCTAAATCGGTTGCAACTTACCTTGCAGCCTCTCTCCATCACGCCCGCTACGGAGCCTCAATCCTGATGTTTGCAAGTTTTCTCATTACCCTGCGCGAGGGGCTGGAAGCCTTCCTGCTGGTCGGCATCTGCCTCTCCTACCTCGCCAAGCTGGGGGCGAGCCGCTACAACAAGTTCATCTATCTGGGGGTGGGGCTTGGCCTTGTCGCCTCCCTTGTCGTCGCCTTCCTGTTCCAGGTGGTGGTGAGCCAGTTCGAGAGTGAGCGCTACAACCACCTGTTGATGGCGGGGATCCTGATCTTCGCCACTCTGGTGCTCACCTATATGGCGATCTGGATGCAAAAACAGGCCAAATCCCAGGTGGGGGCCATGACGGCGCGTATCGATGCGGCCATCGATGGCGGCAACCTGTTTGGGCTGGTGCTGCTCGCCTTTCTGGCGGTGATGCGCGAAGGGTTTGAAACCGTGCTCTTCTTCTCCGCCCTGCTCTACTCCGGGCAAGGGGTCGATCTGCAATCCGGCCTGATGGGCGCGCTGGCGGGGCTGCTGGTCTCCATCGCGCTGGTGTGGGGGCTGCTGCGCTCCACTCGCAAGGTGGCGCTGGCCCCCTTCTTCCGCTGGACCGGGCTGCTCATCATCATCATCGCCGCAGGCTTGCTGTCGTCCGCCGTCAATATGTTGCAGGCAGCGGACGTCATCACCTTCTGGACCACGCCGGTGTTCGACATCAGCCACATTCTCGACGATCAGGGGGTATTTGGTACCTTCCTGCGCGCCCTGTTTGGCTACAATGCCTCACCCGCTGGCTTGCAGCTGCTGACCTGGGCCCTCTATCTGGCGATCTTCGTTACCCTCTGGCAACGCAGCTACCGCCCGCAGGTGAGTACAGCGACTGGCAAGGGCTGAGCCCGCACGCCCTGTGGCAACAAGGCCACGGGGTAACAACACCATTCGGGAGCCGCGCCTTGGCGCGGTTCCCTTATCTATCAAGCAGTTTCGGAATAGGTCATGAGCGATAACAACAAGAAAAGCATTGCAGTGCTGGGCGCTGGCCCCGCCGGTTTGATGGCCGCCTGGCGCCTGCGCCGCGCCGGTTTTGCTGTCACCCTGTTCGAGCAGGAGCCGGTGGTCGGCGGCATGTGCGCCACCCAGACCTTCAAGGGGCGCGATGGGGAGTATCGCTTCGACTACGGCGGCCACCGCTTTATCACCAAAAACCCCGAGCTGCTCGCCTTTATCGACGAGCTGATGGGGGACGATCTGCTTCACGCCGAGCGCAAGAGCGTTATCCGCTTTGGCGGGCGCACCTATGACTACCCCTTGAACCTGCCCAACCTGCTCAAGACGGCGCCGCTCGCCCTGATGGCCGGTGCGGTAAAAGACTTGCTGCTGTTGCCCTTTAGCAAGAAGCCGGATGATTTCGCCAAGGCGAGCTTTGCCGAGTGGATCCAGAGCCACTTCGGCCGCACCCTCTACCGCCAGTTTTTCGAGGGCTACACCGGCAAGCTCTGGGGCATCAACCCGGACAAGCTCTCCGCCGACTGGGCCGGTCAGCGCATCAGTCTGATCGATCTCAAAGATGTGGCCCGCCGCCTGTTGCCAAGACGCAACGGCAGTATCTCGGTGCGCACCTATGCCCGCAAATACCGCTACCCCAAATATGGCTTCGGCCAGATCTTCACCACTCTGGGGGAGCGACTGGTTGCCGAGGGCGTTGAGCTCAAAACCGGCGCCACCATCACCCGCCTTGAGCAGGCTGATGGCCGCATCGAACGGGTTTATTGGAAACAAGATGACGTTGAGCAGAGCGAGCGCTTTGATCAGGTGATCTCCACCCTGCCGCTGCCGCTCACCTGCCAGCATCTGGGCTTGCCGTGCGATCTGCACTACCGGTCGCTTCGCTTCGTCAATATGCCGCTCAAACAGGAGAACCTGTCGGACAACACCTGGCAGTACCTCTCCGACCCCCATATTCTGGCGACCCGTCTGCAGGAGCCGCGCCGCCGCAGCCCCTTTATGGCGCCCCAAGGCCAGACCTCGGTAATGCTGGAGATCCCCTGCAATCCGGGGGATGCCACCTGGCAGGCTCCGCTTTCTGATCTGCGCGGTCGGGTTACCGCTGATCTGGCGAGCCTCGGCGTCGATACCCAGAAGCTTGGCGATGAGACCTTCGAAGCCCGCAGCGAGTACGCCTACCCACTGATGGATCTCGGCTATCAGGCCCGCCGCAACGAAGCGATCAAGGCGCTGATGCCCATCACCAACCTCATCATGACCGGCCGTCAGGGGACATTCCGCTACATCTTCACCGACACCGCCATGGAGATGGGGATGATGGCCGCTGACATGGTGATCGACGGGGTGGACAGACGCCATGCCATCTTCAACCATCGCAACGAAAATACCGTGATTGAAACCCAGAGCGTGGCCTGATGGCCGCGCCATTGGCATAAGTAAGGAGAACAGGATGACCATCCGCCCGGGTTTACTCGCCCTCACCCTGCTGCTGGCCCTGAGCGGGCAGGCGCAGGCTTACTCCTACGCCGCCGCCGGCAAGGAGCCACTGATCGACGCCCGCGAAGCGCTGCTGGGCGCCGCCACTGACGGCAAGGATGCCAGCACCACCTTGAGCGAGATTGCCGATGAGCTGAGCTATCTGGAACAGCACCACAAGGTGGAGCTGCAAGGGCCGCTGGCCGCCGCCATCAAGGCCCAAGATGCCGCAGCCACCGCCGCCCTGCTCAATCGTGCCTACAAGGCGGAGATCGAGCGCCGCCTCGAAGGGGCCAGCCAGAATCTCGGCGACTACCAGACCGCCAAGGTGCTGGTGGTCAAGAGCAAGCGCTTCCTCGACTTGATCCTCCCCTCCCTCAGTGAAGGGGATCGCAAGGCGGCAGAGCAGGCGCTGGCCAAAGTGCTGGATGCCATCGGCAACCCGGGGGTATTCGGGGTAGGTGCCAAGCCCGCCGACGCCGCCGCCTTTGCCGCAGCGGAAAAAGCGCTGATGGCCGTGCTGGCGCAGCTGTGATAGCCACCAGCCAAGCATTGCGCCATCTCGCTGTGACAAACGGTGGGTTTCGCTTCGCTCTACCCACCCTACGCACGGCCTACCGATAAATGCACCCGGACGCCGGTTTGCCCCCTTCTCCCCTGGCGGGAGAAGGGCTGGGGATGAGGGGGAAGGCAACGTATCGGCGTTGGACTTCCCCCTGCTCAATCACCATTTGGCTGCTTGCCCTGCTGCAACTGGCCTGGCTTTACTGGCTGCTAGCCTTCCCGGTGTCCCTCGATTCCGACGATGCTCTCAATTTTGCCCACGGGGTGACGCGCTTTAGCGTGCTGGAGTTCTCTCCCCACTTTCCGGGCTACCCCGCCTTTATCTGGCTGGCGCGGCTGATCAATCTGGCGGTAGACTATCCGGCCCGCGCGGTGCAGTGGGCCAGCCTCTTGGGTAGCAGTTTGCTGGCCCCGCTCGCCGCCTTGCTGGCGGTCAGATTGTGGCAACGGCCCAGCCTGCTCGCCCCAGTCTGGCTGCTGGTGCTGGCCCTGCCGCTCACCCCGACGCTGGCGCTCTCCGGCCTTTCGGATGGGCCCGCGCTCGCCGCCTGGCTCGGGACGCTACTGGCCTTGCAGCAGCGCAGAATTGCACTGGCGGGTCTGCTGCTGGGCCTTATGCTGGCGCTGCGCCCCTCCTATTTTGTGCTGGCGTTGCTGCCGCTTTGGCTGGGGATGGCACAAAAGGGTCAGCGACTTAACTTTCTGCTCCCGATTATTCTGGTGGGGCTAGCCTGCCTGCTGTTTGTCTGGCAGGCCGATGGCGGGGCCTATTTCAGCGAAGGGCGCCGATTTACTGACGGCCACTTTACCCTGTGGGGCAACACGGCAGCGGCCCACGGCGATCGGCTGCTGAGCTGGGCGCGCACCTTCAACGATCAGCTCACCCCGCTCTGGCCGCTATTGATGGGGGCATTGCTGGTGCTGCCGCTGTGGCAAAGATCAAAAAAACACCCTGCCGTCCTCCCCCCGCTCTGGACGCTCTACTGGCTCGCCCTGCTGCTCTGGACCCTGTTTGGCCAGAATCCCGACAATCCCCGCCATCTGGCCCCCATCACCCTGCTCGGTCTCGTGCTGCTGGCAGGCTGGCTGCCGCGCCGTGGAGAGTCGGTGGTCGCGGTGGCCGGATTGCTGCTGCTCGGCGCGACCTTTACCCTGCCCCGTCCGCCCGCCATGGTGCAGGCAGCAAGGCTGGCAGAGAAAGCGTGCCCTGCGCTGGTGACCCAGTGGGGGGTAAGATTGCTGCGGGAGACCACGGCACTGCCGGTGACCGATGGCTGGTACAAGGGGGATGCGGCGCTGGCGCTCTCTCAGGGAGCCTGTCGCCTCAGTCGCCGCCCCATCGCCGCGAGCGAAATGCCCACTGCGGTGCGCCAGCACTGGTTTGCCCCGCGCTTTGCCGCCGAGCCCGGCCTCTGGCTCGCCATACCGGATCCATAGCCGCGACAAAACTGATAGACTGTTTTTTTCGCGCTTTTCAACCCGACGTTTCGCATCAACTGGACACCCTATGCCCCAATCGCCAACAGCTCAGGCTGCCGCCCTCTCCCCCCGTTTCCTGTTTATCCTGCTCGGCGCTCTGGCGGGTCTGACCCCGCTGGCGGTGGATATGTATCTGCCCGCCATTCCGGCCATCGCCCGGGATCTGGCCACCAGCATCGACGGCGCCCAGCTCACCATCAGCGCCTTTCTGGGCGGCTTTGCCATCGGCCAGCTCTTCTACGGCCCGCTGGCCGACAGCTATGGCCGCAAGCCGGTGATACTGGCGGGGCTGGTGATGTTTGCCATCGCCTCGGTGGGCTGCGCCATGGCGGACTCCCTGCCTGAATTGCTGGCCTATCGGATGTTACAGGCGGCGGGCGGCGCGGCCGGCTCTGTGGTGGTCAATGCCCTGCTGCGCGATCTGTTTGAGAAGGATGCGTTTTCTCGCGCCATGTCGTTCGTCATTCTGGTGATGACGCTGGCGCCGCTGGTAGCGCCGGTGGTGGGCGGCTATATCAGTGCCCACGCCGACTGGCGGGTGATCTTCTGGCTGCTGGTGGGGATCAGCCTGCTGATCTGTCTGGTGATGCAGTGGAAAATTCAGGAGACCCTGAAACCTGAGCACCGCCAACCCCTTAATCTGGGCCAGATCCTCAAAAACTACTGGGGGGTGCTCTCCCATCGCGGCGCCATGGGCTATGTGCTGTGCGGCTCCCTCTCCAGCTCCGGCATGTTCGCCTTCTTAAGCGGCTCCCCTTACGTCTATATCGAGTATTTCAAGGTACCGACCGAGCACTACGGCTGGCTGTTTGGCCTCAATATCCTGCTGATGATGGTGGTCACCTTCGTCAATAGCCGACTGGTGAAAGGGGTGGGCGCCGAGCGGATGCTGCAATACGGCCTGCTGGTGCTGCCCTGCGCGGGCGCCCTGCTGGTCTACAACGCCTGGAGCCAGACCGGCGGTCTGTGGGGCATCGTCATTCCGGTGGTGCTGTTTGTCGGCCATATCAGTCTGGTGGGCGCCAACGCCATGACCGGCCTGATGGGCCACTTCCCGCAATCTGCGGGCACCGCCTCGGCACTGGCGGGCACCCTGCGCTTTGGCATCGGCGCCCTGGTCGGCATTCTGGTCAACCTCAATCCGCCCCACTCGCCGCTGCCCATGGCCATCGCCATCGCCTGCTGCGGGGTGGGTTCGACTCTGAGTTACTGGCTGCTGACCGGCAAGCGAGGCGATTGATCCCCCTCCCCCCTGTCAGGAAAACGAAAGAGGCTTCCGTCAACGGAAGCCTCTTTTCGTATTGGCTCGTACTGACGCCCAGACGTTCAGAACTGGGCACTGTTGAGCCAGAGGTGCGCCCCTATGCTCACAAGATAACCGAGCAAGATAGCCGGCAGCCACTTCAGGTGGCCAAAGAAGGTATACATGCCGTGGGCCTGTCCCATCAGGGCCACCCCGGCCGCAGAGCCGATGGAGAGCAGGCTGCCGCCCACTCCAGCGGTCAGGGTCACCAGCAGCCACTGCCCCAGCGCCATATCCGGGTTCATCGACAGCACGGCAAACATCACGGGAATGTTGTCGATGACGGAGGACAAGACCCCGATGAAGATGTTGGCCATGGTGGGATCCCCAGCGTCATACAGCCAGTGTGACACCAGCTCCAGATACCCCATAAAGCCCAGCCCACCGACACACATCACCACCCCGTAGAAGAAGAGCAGGGTATCCCACTCCGCCTTGGCCACCTTGTTGAACACATCGAATGGCACCACAGAGCCCAGACTGCGCAACCGCACCTCATCGCCATTGCGTTCATAGAGCGCACGCTTGCGGGCAAGGGATCGCGGCAGCGACTTGCGCAAATAGAAGCCGAAAAACTGCAGATAACCGAGCCCCAGCATCATGCCCAGTACGGGTGGCAGATGGAGGAAACTGTGGCATAGCACCGCCGTGATGATGGTCAGCAAGAACAGCGCGACGATGCGACGGGCCCCCCGCTTGAGATCGACCACCTCGTTATCAGCCTCCGGCACATGACGCGGCACCATCAGGCTCATCAGGATGGCTGGCACCAGAAAATTGAGCAGAGAGGGAATAAGCAGGGTGAAGAACTGGCCAAATTGCACCTTGCCCGCCTGCCACACCATCAGGGTGGTGATATCCCCAAAGGGACTGAACGCCCCTCCGGCGTTGGCGGCGATCACTATGTTGATGCAGGCAAGATTGACAAAACGCCGATCACCGTTGGCCACCTTCAACACCACGGCGCACATCAAGAGCGCTGTGGTCAGGTTATCTGCCACCGGCGAAATACAAAAAGCAAGCCCGCCGGTCAACCAGAACAGGGTGCGCAAGTGAAAGCCGGATCGCACCAGCCAGGCGCGCAGGGCATCGAACAGCCGCCGGTCCTCCATGGCGTTGATATAGGTCATCGCCACCAGCAGGAACAGCATCAGCTCGGCATATTCCAGCAGGGTATGGCGAAATGCCTGCTCGGCGACAGGGCTCATCCCCTGCTGTGCATAGGCGATACCGATCAGGATCCAGATCACCCCGGCGGCCACCAGCACGGGTTTGGACTTGCGCAGTTGCAGATACTCTTCAGCCATCACCAGGGCGTAGGCCAACACAAACAATCCGACACAAAAAAGACCGATTGAGGAGGATGTCAACAGAACAGGGCCACTACTGGCATGGGCGGGAAGGATAAACAGGGACAGCAGCAAAATAACTGGGGTAAGCGCAGACATGGTCTCTTCCTTTTAGAACCATCTGGCAATGATGCTAACACCTGGATGAAAAGAAAAATTCATCCAGGTCAATTAACGCTTAATTGGTTTGCTGTCGAAACGAGGGATTATTTCTTGCCGAAACCCGACTGCTTGAGGGTATAGCCTGCGCTGTTTTGCCAGGCATCCAGACCGCTGCGGTTATTGCCCGCCACCAGACTGGCGGCCAGACTCGGGCTGTTGAACAGCTGATCGGCGGTAAAGACAAAGCCGCCCTGACTGCGGGGCACTATGACCCCCTTCTCCAGCAATTCGTGACGCAGCTCGATCACCGCTTCACGCAGGGAGGCGGCATCCTCGCCATTGGCGGTGGAACCGGCCAGCACCATAAAACCCGGATTTTGCCGCTTGCCCACCGGATAACCGTGGGCCTCGGCCCCTTTGCCGTTGAAGTGGTAGAGCTCGCGCTCCCCCGGCCGGTTGTCGGAGAGTGCCTTTTGCAGGGTCATCAGCTCGTTGTAGATCTCGATGGGGACGACGGCAGCCTGCTTGTTGCCCTTGCTATCGATGATAAAACTGACTTGCTTGTGTAACATCCTTGCTCATCCTGTGACCCATGGAAGCCCCTATTCTAACCACCTCGGGCAAGCGGGATCCAGCGAGGATCCACTGCTCTTTTGCCGCCTTGATCACTAACTTGCACTCTTGATCAACCGTAAGGGGTGTTGATCATTACCGACCGTGCTAGCGTACCAAGCATGATGAAAGCCATTGACCATCAAACGGTTACCCCATGCTGACCCTGCGCAACCTCTGCAAGAGCTTCGATAACGGCAGTGAACGACTGCCGCTGTTCCACCATCTCGATCTCGATCTTCCCGCTGGCGAGATCACCCTGCTGCTGGGCCAAAGCGGCTGCGGCAAGTCCACCCTGCTCAATCTGATCGCCGGGCTGATTGCACCGGACGAAGGGGAGATCTGGCTGGGGGAGACCCGGATCGACACCCGCTCCCCCGACGAGCGGGCGCGCCTGCGGGGCCGCCATTTCGGTATCGTCTATCAGGATTTCAACCTGCTGCCGACCCTGAACGTGGCCGAGAATCTGGCCCTGCCGCTCGCCATCAACGGCATGCCACCGGATGAGACAAAGATTGACCTGTTGCTGCAACGGCTCGATATGAGCCACAAGCGCCATGCCTGGCCGGAGCAACTCTCCGGCGGCCAGCGACAGCGGGTGGCGCTGGCCCGCGCCCTTATCCATCAGCCCCAGTGGCTGCTCGCCGACGAGCCCACCGGCAGCCTCGATGAGCACAATGCCGAACAGGTGATGGCGCTGATGGTGGCAGCGGTGCGGGACACAGGCGCAGGCTTGCTGCTGGTGAGCCACAACCCCGCCTATGCTGCGCTGGCAGACAGAGTGCTTCGCCTCGAAGGGGGGCAACTTATCGAGCTCAAGGGGCCCCATCATGACTAAACAGCAACTGCGTCTGTCGGGGGCACGCTGATGCTGCCACTCAAAGCGCTGCTGCGCCTCTATCGCAGTCACCCCTGGTTGCTGCTGATGAGTCTGGCCGGGCTGGTATTGGGGGTATCGCTGGTGGTGGCCATCGAGCTGCTCAATCACAGTGCCCGCACCAACTTCGTCGCCGCCCGCAGCCAGCTGGCAGGGGAAGCCAACTACCGGCTGGCTCCCGCTGGCGGGCTGGATGAGCAGCTTTACGTGCAACTGGTGACAAGCCAGCCCGCCTTGGATGCCATGCCCCAGCTCCATGGCTGGCTCAAGGATGAGCAGGGGCGCAGCTTTCAACTGCTGGGGATGGATCTCTTCAACCCCGGCCCCCTGCGCCAGCTGTTTGACGCCCGACCCGCGAGCGAGCCCGTCTTTTCCTTGAACCGTGCCGACAGCATCTGGCTGGCGGCCCCCGAAGCGGCGCGACTTGGCTGGCAAGCGGGCCAGAGCCGCCGTTTTGTGCTGAGCGGCAGCGATGGCGCCCGAACCCTGACGCTGGCGGGCACGTTTGAACCGAGCGCCATGCCCATGGAGCGGCTGCTGATAACCGACATCGGCCTCGCCCAGCCGCTGCTGGATAAAGCGGGTCGGCTCGATCGCATCGTCTTCAAGCTAAGCGAATCAGAGGCTCGCACTCTGCAGGCCACCCTGCAAACCCGTTACCCTAACCAGCCTTTGTGGCTTGAGCCCATCAGCCCGGCGCTCGATGCCAGCCAGCTTGGCGATGCACTGGCCCTTAACCTGACGGCGCTCTCATTGCTCGCCATGGCGGTGGGACTGTTTCTGGTGTTCAACGCCCAGCGATTTGTGCAGAGCGTGCGCCGCCCCCAGCTGGCCCAGTTGATCATTCTGGGGATGGGGCCGAGCCGGGTGCTCCGCTGGCTCATTCTGGAGCTGCTTATTCTCGCCACCCTCGGCACCCTGCTCGGGGTGCTGCTCGGCAGCCTGTTGGCCCTGGCGCTGATGGGGCAGCTCACCCAGGCGCTGGCCGATCTCTATGGGCCCAACCCCATCGAACTGCTTCGCCTCTCCCCCGTGAGCCTGCTCAAGGCGCTGTTGATCGGGCTGTTCGGCACGCTGGCCGCCAACCTGCCCGGCTGGTGGCAGCTGCTGCGCCAATCCCCCCTCGAACTGCGCGCCGGGAGCAGCCGCCCCCCCGCTCACCCGTGGCGACGGCGCGTGCTGGCCATCGCCATCTTGTTGCTGTGCGCCGTTTGCCTGTGGCTGCCGCAAACCGGTCTCACCGGTGCGCTGTTTATCGCCGGAGGCTGGCTGCTGGCCATGGCACTCTGGCTGCCCGATGCCCTGCGCGGCCTGCTTGGCTGGTTGCGACGGCGTGCGGGCGGCCCCCTCACAGCCCGGCTCGGGGTGGCCGAGACCCTCTATCATCTCGACCGCACCGCCATCGCGGTGATGGCGTTGCAGCTGGCCATCGCGGCGGCCATCGGCATCGGGGTCATGGTGTCGAGTTTTCGCTCAAGCGTGGAGATCTGGCTCGGCCAGCGTCTGGCCGCCGATCTCTATGTCACCGCCCCCAAGGGGGTGGCGGGCAACAAAGGCACCTTGAGCGACACAACCCTCGAGACCCTGCTCACCAACCCGCTGGTAAGCGCCGCCTCGCGCCGCTCGGTGCACCCTGCCCGCTGGCAGGGGCAGCCCATCGAGTGGGCGCAGATGGACTTTATCCCCCAGCTTAAAGCGGCCTATCCGCTGCTGGCCGGACGCTGGCCCACCCGTCCCGACGAGGTGCTGGCAAGCGAACCGCTGACGGTACGCCTCGGGGTCAAGGTGGGCCAGCAGTTGGCGATCAGCGGCGAGCAGGGGCCACGGCAGCTCACCGTCACTGGTGTCTATCAGGACTACGGCAGCGACAAGGGGCAGATCCTGCACGCCTTCGAAGGGGGGGCGGTGCAATCCCTCGCCCTCTTTAGCAACGACCCCGAGCAGCTGGCCGACCGCCTGCGCGAGCGCTTTGGCGAGCAGCTCAATCTGCTCTCCGCCCCCGCCATTCACAGCGCGGCGCTCAAGGTATTTGACCAGACTTTTGTGGTGACCGAGCTATTGAAACTGCTGATCCTCGGCATCGCCTTTGTCGGGATCGGCTCGGCCTTTATGGTGCTGGGGCTGGCGCGACGTGGCGAGCTGCAGACCTTGCAGAGTCTGGGCTTGAGCCCCCGCCACTGCCGCCAGCTGCTGGTGTGGCAAGGGGCGGGATTGGGGCTGCTTACCGCCCTGCTGGCCCTACCGGTGGGGTATGGCCTCGCCTGGGTGCTGATCGAGGTGGTCAATCCCCGCGCCTTTGGCTGGCGCCTCGCCTTCGAAGCCGCCCCCCTTCATGCGGTCACCGCCCTGTTGCTGGCACCGGTCTGTGGCGCACTGGCCTCCTGGTATGCGGCAAGGAGAGTGGTATGACATATCGGTTAGCGCACTGGCTCAGCCATAGCTTGAAGCTCCCATTAACCACGTCCCTCTCTCCGCCCTTTCTTCAGCGCAGAGAAGATCACAGTGCGGCATTGAACCATCCCCTCTCCCTTTGGGAGAGGGCCAGGGTGAGGGGAAGCTTGCCCTCTTTGCGGTTCCTGTGGCTCGCCGTCCTCTTGCTCCCACTGATTGCCATGATTGGCAGCGCGCAGGCCAGCGATCTGGGCGCCCTGCTCGGCGGCGGCAGCGACAGCGACAGCTTTAAAAGGGTGCTGCCGGGGCAAACTATCCAATTGCCGGAGGATCACGCCGCCCACCCCGATTACCGCTCCGAGTGGTGGTATCTCACCGGCAACCTCAAGGATGAACAGGGGCGCGAATATGGCATGCAGTGGACCCTGTTTAGGCAGGGTATCGAGCAAGATCTCCGCACCAGCAACCCCTGGCTCACCCCCCAGCTCTGGCTGGCCCAGTTTGCCATCACGGATCTCGACCGTGGCAGCCACCAGCAAGATGAGCGGGCCAGTCGGCAGGGGCCGGGACTGGCGGGGGCCAGTGGTGGCCAATATTGGCTCAGGGAGTGGCGACTTGCCTCGCAAGGGGCGGCGCTCTTCCCTGCCACCCTCAAGGTGCAGAGCAAGATTGGCGACCTGAACCTCACCGTCACTGCCGCCAAGCCGCTGGTGCTGCAAGGCAAGGCCGGTTACAGCGAGAAGAGCCCGGGCAACGCCTCCTTTTACTACTCCTACCCGCGCCTCACTCTTCGCGGCACCCTGACTCGCGATGGCGAGACCCGCACCGTCACCGGACAAGGGTGGTTTGATCACGAGTGGAGCAGCTCGGTATTGGCCGAGTGGCAATCGGGCTGGGACTGGTTTTCCCTGCAACTGGCCGATGGCCGCGAGCTGATGCTGTTTCGCCTGCGCACCAAATCGGGACGCACTGAGCCTGAGAACCGCTACGGCATCTTGATTGAGCGGGATGGCAGCAGCCGGGTGCTCGCCCCCGACGCGATTCGCCTCACCCCGGGCAACACCTGGCGCGGCCCCAAGGGGCAGAATTACCCCGTCGAGTGGCAGCTAAACGCCGCCGGAATGAGCCTCACCATCCAAGCCCGTCAGCCCAATCAGGCCATGACAGGTCGCTTTGACTACTGGGAGGGAGCGGTAACGGTGGAGGGAGATGCCAAGGGGGTCGGCTATCTGGAGATGACGGGGTATTGAGAGGAAGAGGCCACTCCCCACATGCACCGGCTGAAAACAAGATAGCCGTCAAAAAATAACCTCAAATCCCGAGAACTGGGTGACGTTTACTCAACAGATTAATGGATGCTTGATACTATATCCATCCGGTCCATTATTCTCTTGTTATAGATAATTTTTATCATCAACATACAAGTTCAAGAGAATCCGAAAAATCATATTATAATGTGCTAATGTAACTTACAGAACTTGGGAATAAAAATGAGCATTCCAAAAAAACTATATAAATATGAAACCGTATCTGTTCAGTCATTACTTAACTTGAAGTCTCAGGTAATTTATTTTGCACCACCATCTGGATTTAACGACCCTTATGATTGTGCGATAAAAGCTCAAATTCAAGATCCAACAGACCAAGAACTAGAAGAGCTAAAGAAAATATATTTGGAAAAAGAATGGCCAAGTCATGTCATGGATAAATTGTCTTCAACCCCGCTAGAAAAACTGAAACCAATGCTAATGAGTGCGGCACGAGAAGCCAATAATATTGTTATAGATACATTTATAGAAAATAGAGGAATTTCTTGCTTCTCAGAGGTTTGTGATGACTTGTTAATGTGGGGGCACTATTCTGGAAAACACACAGGTTTTTGCTTGGAATTTAACACTGAAGATGAGATTTTTGAAAGAGCTAGAAAAGTTATTTATGTAGATGACATGCCGAAATTAAATGTTCTTAGTGTTTACGGCAAAGGTCAACGTGGTGATATACTTGACCTGTTTTGTACAAAGTCAAAATCTTGGGAATATGAAAAGGAGTGGCGCTGTATTCATAATGAAGCAGGAACAGCCTATACATACTCAGCAAATGCATTAACTGCGGTATATTTTGGTCCAAAAATAAATACACACATGCTTGAGATAATATGTCTTATATTACAAGGTCAGAACTCAAACATACGATTTTGGGAAGGTAAGCGTAGCGAGCATACCTTTAAAGTAGAGTTTAAAGAGTTTTTCTACACTCCATATCTCAGAGCTAAACAATTGGGATTGAGGACATAACAAGAAAAATAATCTCTATTTCACAAGGTTTCCAAGGGCCGTAGGTTCGCTTAGCGAAATGTAATCTGACGTTCACGAACGGCCCGTCAACATTAGACATAAAGGGTGATATATATGTAATAACTAAATATAAAAATCTCCGCCAACAAAAAGAAATCCCTTCCTGTGGTTTCGATTACGCTGAGCAAATCCAGTCTATTCGAAATACAAAAATTACGATAGATGGTTTTAATATAATATTCCCGTGTTGGGTTTCGCTCCGCTCAACCCAACCAACCAACCAACCTTATCTATTAAATAGCTTATATCGCAGACGTCTGGTTGGATATAAACGCCAACGACTGCCGATTAAAGTGCTCCGGCTGCTCCACATTACAGACATGGCCGCACTGCTCAATGACCGCCAGCGAAGAGCTGGCATCGCGGGCCACCTGTTCGCGTACCGGCGCCAGAAACATATGATCCTCCTCCCCCATCACATAGAGGGTGGGAATGGGCAGGGAGCGTTCGCGAAAATAACGCATCAGCGGGTTAACCTCGGTGGCGAGGCGGAACCAGCGTTTGAACTCTTTCTGGCACAGCTTGCGGGCCTCGCGCACAAAGAGGTTGCGCGACTCCTGATGGTGCTGGCGCGGCATGATGATGAAGGCAAACAGCCGGTAGAGCCACATATAGGGCAGGAAGTGCTGGCCGAGTCGGCCCAGCTGCACCAGTACCCGCGAGCGGATATCGAGCCGCAAAATGGCGCCCCCCAGTACCATGCTTTTCACCCGCTCCGGGCAGAGCTCGGCCAGATGGCGAATAAGGATGGTGCCAAGGGAGATGCCGACGAAGTGGGCGCGGCGGATATCGAGATGATCGAGCAGCCGAACGATATCTTCGGTCACTTCCCGAAAGCTGTAGTGGCCCTTGACCACCTGTTGCAGCTGGTGAGACTGGCCGTGGCCGCGCAAGTCCAGCAGCAGCACATTGAAGTGCTCGCGATAGGCGCGCAGCTGCTTGAACCAGATGGAGGAGCTGCCACCGGCGCCGTGGACAAACACCACCCAATCCCGCTCGGGACCCAGTTCGAAAGTCTTGTGATACAACATCCAATAGGCTCCCTTGGTGATGGGGGGTATACTCGGCTGCGCGCATATTAACAGAACAGCCCCGCCGATAGATATGCGCCTGACATGACCCGGATCACCCCTTGCGCGAGAACCCACCATGGATTTGACCCGTTTGCGCCACTTTCTGCTGACCCTGCCGGGCGCCACCGAAGATACCCCGTTTGGCCCGGAGATCCTGGTCTACCGCATCGCGGGAAAGATGTTCGCGCTGGTGGATTGGCAGGCCGAGCCGCTTACCATCAACCTCAAATGCGAGCCCGAGCTGGCGTTGCTGCTGCGCGAGATCCACCCCGAGGTCAAACCGGGTTGGCATATGAACAAACAACACTGGAACACAGTGACCCTGAACAGCACCTTGCCGGATGATCTGTGGCAGGGCTGGGTGCACCACTCCTATGAGCGGGTTGTCGCGGGTCTGCCCAAAGCCAAACGGCCACAGGCGCCGCGTCCCCTCCCCACCACTGACGACCCAACCTTATGACCCCAGCACTTAGTCCAGCACTTTGCATTGTCCCCCTTGGCGAGGCACATATCCCCGCCCTCGTGACCCTGTTTGAGCAGGCGGTGCGACGCAGCGGCCCCGAGCACTACAGCGCCGAGCAGGTGGAGCAGTGGGCCCTCGGTTCACAACATCCGGGCTTTGTCAGCCAGCTGCGCGAGCACCACGGCTGGGTGGCGGAGCAGGCAAATGTGCCCCTCGGGTTTGTCACCCTGAGCCCCGATGGCCACCTCAGTCTGCTCTATGTGGGCGCCGACCATCAGCGCCAGGGACTGGGCAATCTGCTGCTCACCACGGCGCTCGCGGGGGCCAGAGGGCTCGGTATGACCCTCATCACCACCGAGGCCAGCGCCTTCAGTTATGAGCTATTTTTACGACATGGCTTTACGTTGACCGGGCTGGAGTGCGTGGAGCGGGGCGGAGTCAGTTTTACTCGCCATCGCCTGCACTGCTGCTTGCCAAGCTAGGGCAAGCCACTAAAATACGCTTAATTTTCGTATTGTTACTGTATTGAGGCAGCAACCATGGTGGTAGAAAGTGAAGGCTATATCTCGCTGATCGAGTATCTGGTGGAGAGTTTGGGATTGTTTGAATCCCAGCAGCAGAACGATGGTGAAGAGACCATCGAAGATCTGGTCAGTGGCCGTGTTGCCAGCAACCTGATGGCCATTTGCGAGCAAAACCCCCAGCTCGATCCCAAGGTGCGTTTCGCCATCATGCAGGAGGCGGACGCCGTGGTCGCCGATCTGGAAGAGGTGCTCTCCGCCGTCTGGCTGCGCGCCCCGACCCCGGAACAGAAAACCTTCCTCATCGAGTTTATCGATCTCATCAAGAACCTGTTCGACAGCGCCATCGGCTGATCTGCCGTCAGGCCCTCTCGCCCAACGCAAGATTTCAAAGCAGCAGATAAGGAAAAGGGCCGCCTTGGTGGGCAGCCCTGCTTGCTATCATTTTCAACCCGCCAGTGCGTTCATTCATCAGGCGGTTATCAAGGCAAGAAATGTGTCTGGACTTTGCATCCGATCCCTGGACGCTACCTAGTTAGTCCCGACTGGTCGCAATAAGTTCCCTCCTCCGACCATTTATTTTCACTTTTATTAAAAAATCGACTACAAACCTGTTCAGCGGTTCAGGCTGGGCGGCAAACAGACTCCAATGCCACCCAATCCGCAATAGCCATCCGGATTTTTCTCCAGATATTGCTGATGGTAATCCTCGGCATAGTAGAAGGGCGCCAGCGGCAGAATGCGGGTGGTGATGGCACGGCTGTCGCCGCTTGCCGCCATCGCCTGCTGATAAGCCGCCATGCTCTGCTGGGCAATGATCTGCTGGCTTTCGTCGCCATAGAAGATCACCGAGCGATACTGGGTGCCAATGTCCCCGCCCTGACGCATCCCCTGCGCCGGATCGTGCTGCTCCCAGAACAGTCTGAGCAGATCGCCGTAGCTGATGACCGCCGGATCAAACACCACCTGCACCGTTTCGGCATGGCCGGTCAGCCCGCTGCACACCTCTTTGTAGGTGGGATTCTGGGTCACGCCGCCCTGATATCCGGCCGCGGTGGAGTAGACGCCCGGCTGCTGCCAGAACAGGCGCTCAACGCCCCAGAAACAGCCCATGCCAAACCAGGCGATCGCCATGTTCTCGGGCCAGGGACCCTGGGTCGGGTTGCCATTCACCGCATGCTGCTGACCAATCACCATCGCTTCGCGTCGTCCCGGCAGGGCATCTGCCGGTGAAATAATCTGTTCCATGAATTCTGTCCTTGTATAAAACCCTGTGAAATCACACAGCTGACGAAAAGGAGCATCGAAGATAGCAGTTTATCGCGCCGGATCAACCGGCGGGCCCCTCCCCGCTCGCCCCGGCGGCCATCTGCACTTCCTGCCACCGGTTCCCAATCCGCACGGCCAAGCCGCCCCTCGTAGACCAGAAACGGCAAAAATAAATATTTAGTCTTGATTTGTGAATTAATTTTCATATATTGAGCCAATCGCTGTTTTTTTATGGAAGAAATATCAAGTGCGTGAACGCGAACCCAGTCTGGTCAATGCCTTCCGGCAATCCACCCCCTATGTCAATGTGCATCGGGGTGCCACCTTTGTGCTGATGATGGGGGGAGAAGCCATCTGCCACCCCAACTTCGCCAATATCGTCAGCGATATCGCCCTGCTGCAGACACTGGGCATACGCCTGGTGCTGGTGTTTGGTTCACGTCCGCAAAACGATGAAGCGCTGGCCCGCGCCGGTATCGAGGCCCAGTACCACAAGCGGATCCGGGTCACCGATGACGAGAGTTTTACCATCATCAAGCAGGTGTGTGGCGGCCTGCAATATGACATCACAGCCCAGCTCTCCATGGGGCTCGCCAACACCCCCATGCAGGGGGCGCGGATCAGCGTGGTGAGCGGCAACTTCGTCACCGCCCAGCCGCTGGGGGTGGATGATGGCATCGACTTTTGCCACAGCGGCCGGGTGCGCCGCATCGACGTGGAGGGGATCACCCGCCAGCTCGACCAGAAGAGTCTGGTGCTTATCTCCCCCATCGGCTGCTCGGTCACCGGCGAGAGCTTTAACCTGAGCTCCGAAGAGGTGGCACGCCGGGTGGCGGTCGACCTCAAGGCGGACAAGCTCATCTGCTTTAGCAGCACCCAGGGGGTGATGGACAGGCGCGGCGAAGCCATCTCCGAACTCTTCCCCGAGCAGGCCGAAGAGCTGCTGGTGGAGCTGGAACAAGCGGGCGAAGAGATGTCAGGCACCGCCCGCTACTTGCGCGCGGCCATTGCCTCCTGCCGTGGCGGAGTGCCCCGCTCCCATCTGGTGAGCTATCAGGATGATGGCGCCATGTTGCAGGAGCTGTTCAGCCGCGACGGCCTCGGCACCCAGATCGTGCGGGAAAGCGCCGAGCAGGCCCGCGCCGCTACCATCGAGGATATCGGCGGCATTCTGGATCTCATTCGCCCGCTGGAGGAGGAAGGCATTCTGGTGCGCCGCTCCCGCGAGCAGCTGGAGATGGAGATCGACAAGTTCACCATCATAGAACGCGATGGCCTCATCATCGGCTGCGCGGCCCTCTACTGCTTTATGGAAGAGGCGATGGCGGAGATGGCCTGCGTCGCCATCCACCCCGACTATCGCAACTCCAACCGGGGGGATCAGCTGGTGGCCAAGGTGGCCGAGCGGGCCAAACGGCTCGGCATTCGCCGCCTGTTCGTGCTCACCACCCGCTCCATCCACTGGTTCCGGGAGCGGGGCTTCGATCCGCTGGAAGTGGAAGATCTGCCGGTGGCGCGCCAGCGTCTCTACAACTGGCAGCGCCGTTCCAAGGTTTTGTCAAAGACCATTGCCTAAGCCATTGATTCTGTGTTGAGTTAGCCGACAATTTGAACTTTTTCACAAACTCGATTGACAGTGCAATCCAACGCAGGGTATTTCTAAATGCACTCCACCGCCCTGGTGGAGCCAGAAGAGGAGCGCTGCCCAGGCAGCCCAAGGGAGGACGCCAGCGTCCGGTGAACTTGGGTCAGGGGGAGCAGCGCCGAGACGAGTGAGGAGACTGGTAACCTCAACGTCGGCTGCGGGGGCTGAATCCCCCGGGTTGTCATCGGTAGTGATCATCCCCCACCGCGCCCTGTCAGGGGCGGTACGGGATGGGCTCTGCAGGTGGAGTGCTTCTGGCCGGGATAGCTTCGTTCATTCCTGCCATTTTCAGCCTCCTCCTCTCTTTTTTGCCCGATGGAACCGGAATCTTAAAATAAGACAGGAGTAAGCAATGAGCCCGATCAATGTCGCCAAGTTTGGCGGAACCAGTGTCGCCAACTTCCCGGCCATGAATCACTGCGCCGACATCGTGCTGGCCAATCCCGCCACCCGGGTGGTGGTGCTAAGCGCCAGCGCCGGTGTCACCAACCTGCTGGTCGCCCTGGCTCAAGGGGAGCTGGACGAAGCGGGCCGCGACGAGCAGCTGGCCAAACTGGCCGGGATCCAGCAGGCCATTCTGGCCGATCTCGGCAACCCCGTTGCTGTGAGCGCCCTCATTCATGGCCAGCTGGACGAAATTCGCCTCATGGCCCAGCAAGCCCACCAGCATACCGATGCGGAGCTGGCCGACCGCCTCATCGCCTGCGGCGAGCTGATGTCTACCCGCCTCTTTACCGAGCTGCTGCGCCAGCGCGGCGTCAAGGCCCACTGGCAGGATGTGCGCCAGCTGATGCGCACCGACAGCCGCTTTGGCAAGGCCACCGTCGATCTGGCCACCACCCGAACCCTTTGCCAGCAGACGCTGGGCCCGCAGCTTGGCGACAGCCTCATCATCACCCAGGGCTTTATCGGCGCCGATGGCGATGGCCGCACCACCACGCTGGGACGCGGCGGCTCCGACTACAGCGCAGCCCTGCTCGCCGAAGCGCTCGATGCCGCCAGTATCGAGATTTGGACCGATGTGCCCGGCATCTACACCACGGATCCGCGCCTCGTCACCCGCGCCCGCCCCATTCCTGAAATCAGCTTTGTCGAGGCAGCCGAGATGGCCACTTTCGGCGCCAAGGTACTGCACCCCGCCACCCTGCAACCGGCGGTGCGCCAGAATATTCCGGTGTTTGTCGGCTCCGCCAAGGATCCTGCCGCCGGTGGTACCTGGATCCGCGCCAGCACAGATTCAAGCCCGCTGTTTCGCGCCGTCGCCCTGCGCCGCCAGCAGGTGTTGGTGACCCTGCACAGCCTCAACATGTTCCACGCCTACGGCTTTCTGGCCGAAGTGTTCGGCATTCTGGCCCGTCACCGCATCTCGGTCGACCTCATCACTACCTCGGAAGTGAGCGTGTCATTGACGCTGGATCACACCGGCAGCCAGAGCAACGGCGAACCGATCCTGAGCGACAAGGTACTGGCCGAGCTGGGCCAGCTTTGCAAGGTGGAGGTGGAAACCGGTCTGGCACTGGTAGCGCTCATCGGCAACCGGATGAGCGAAGTGAACGGGGTGGGCAGTCAGGTCTTCGACGCCCTGCGCGAGCACAACATCCGGATGATCTGCTACGGCGCCAGCGCCCACAACCTCTGCTTCCTGGTCAAGGAGAGCGAGGCGGGCAATATCGTCAACCGCCTCCATCAGGAGTTGCTGGACTGACCCTCACCGCGAGGCGAACCAGACCATGCAACAGGGCGCCAGCAAGGCGCCCTGTTCATTTGTACTCCGCAAAGGTATTGGCTCAGGCAAGGCTGGTGGCTGGCAACTGACAGGCGACGGCTTCGCGGCGCAGCTGCTGCAAGCGGGCCAGCAGCCCCGTCTGGCCCAGCTCCGTCTCCTGAGGCGAGAGATTGTCCACCAGCAGCGGATAGTGATCCGTCACCGCCTGCATCAACCAGTCGAGGCGACGCAGGGTGAGCGGGCCGCAGCTCTGGCCGCTCAGATCATCGGCCACATCGAGCCGGTGGCTGCGATACATGTCCCGCCACCAGTTGGCGACCAGCGCCTCGTCGCTCGCCAGCGCGGCGCTCCACTCCCCTTGCAGGGCGTGCAGACGGGCCAGCACGGGGGCACTGGCCCCTTCGCGGATCAGGTGGTGGATCTCCCGTTTCACCCATTTCAGGCAGAGTTCACGCCAGTAGCGAAATTGCGGCAGAGGATCGGCCTCATCGAGCCAGAGTCCGGAGAGGGTGCGGGTCTCCAACCGCTCCGGTACATGGAACTGCGGGTCGACCAGACCGTTGGAGTTGTATTCAAAGCGGGGATCGAAGGTCCACATATAGCCAAAGTCGAACACGCAGATCTGCTCGCCGTCATCGAGCAGGTTGCCCGGGCTCGGGTCCCAGTCAAACCAGCCCCAGCGGGCCAGCTCCCCCTGCACCTCCAGCATCTGGGCCAGATTGCGCTCGTTGAGCTGGTGGACCGGCACACCCCGCAACCAGGGGGAGACCAGCACCCCGGCCCGCGCCGAGCCAAAGCTGGTGCAGACCACGTGGGAGAGGACGGTAGGGTGCAGCTCGCGCAGCGCCTCGATTTCACGCCGCCGCTCCAGCTCGGTCAGAAAGGCGGTCTTGCCATCGAGGTTGGCCACCAGTGAATCCTGACGGCGCCGCTTGAGGCACCAGTGATGCCCCTCCACCTTGAGGTGAAACACCTCGGCGGTGAGACCGTGGCGATAGACCTTGACCACAGCCGGATGGCTATCCTTCAGCTTGACCAGTTGGGCCAGCGGCAGCGGGCAGTCGCGCTCGCGTCCGATCCGGATCTCTTCCTTGCTCTCCAGCATGCGCAGCAATCTGGCCTGACGTGCCATCACTTTGGGATTCATACATGTACCTCCAGTCGCTATCGAGAGACTAAACAGCAGATCCCTCCCAAGCCAGTGGCAAAACCCCATGATGACGCTTTCATCACATATTCCGAACAACCCCTCGATCGGGATCACAATTTGCAAGGTTGAGCTGTAACCAAATATTCATTAAGTGGTCATTAAATTGACAAGCTGAAACAAGGCCCGCACCATCGGGTCAAACTCTATGCGGATGAACGATCTCTCCCTCACTCGCTCAAAGGATGAGCTTATATGAATCGCCCCTCCTCAGGCCGCCCCCGCGTTCTGAGTCTGCCCTCTCTGCTGCTTGCCCTGCTGGGCGGATTGCTGCTGCTGACCCTGTTGTTGCCGCTGATCAATCCCGGCAGCTGGCTGGGCCGCGCCCAACCGCTGGTGCTGGGCCCCGCCGACAACCCGCTGGCCACCCTCACCCGCCACGCCCTGCTCTATAAAAGCGACAGCCGCGGCCTCTATCTGGTGGTACGCAGTCAGTGGCAGTTGCGAGGGCCGCTGCAAGCGGGGGACAAGGTGCGAGTGGAGCTGCTCAACGACAAGGGGGAGCGGATTGACCAGCTCAGTCAAGCGGTGGATAAGCGTCAGGTGTGCCGCAATAACCGCTGTACTCTGGATCTCAACAGCACCCTGCGCGCCCCGGACGATTCCCTTGATAGCCGCTATCAGCTGCGCATCGGTCTGCTGCTCAAGGATCGCCCCGAGAGCGGCGACTTCAGCCAGATCCTGCAAACCCTGCCCGAGCAGGGCTTCAACCTCACCTATCTGGTGGTGAGCCTGACGCTGGTGCTGGCCCTGAGCGCCGCCGTGCTCAAAACGGTGCTGCCAACGCTGCGCCGCAGCCTGCGCTGGCGGATCATCGGCAGCCTGCTGCTCGGCAACCTCACCTTCGTGCTGCTGCACGGCTTCGTGGTGTTCAAGCTGGGGGAGTTTCTGCTCTGGTCAGGCTTTCGGCCGGAGCACTACTATCTGGCCTGGGGCAGCATGGTGCTGGGCTGGAGCCTCTGCGCGCTGGCGGGCTTCAACCTCTATATGGGGCTGGTCTTTACCGCGCTGTCTGGCATAGGTCTGCTCGCCAACTTTATGAAGATTGCCATCTACGGCGTGCCGCTCGGCGGGGACGATTTTGGCAACCTGCTCGCGCTGCTGCGGATCCTGCTCGACCAGCACCCCATCCTGCCCATCTTCACCGTGTTGCTAGCACTGTTTCTCTGCTGGCGCTTTGCCCTGTCACGCTGGGTGTTGCGCACAGCCGCTGCCACCGTCGCCTTCTTTGCCCTGTGCGTCTTTGCCACCCAGACCGGCAACAAGCTGCTGGGAGCCAACATTCGCTACGTGGATCGCGCGGTTAACTACCACAGGGACATCATCCGCTCCGGCCCCGGCCTCTATCTGTTCAATCTGGTGGACGAGATGCTGCAAAGCGGCAGCGTGTTTCGCTACCCCTTGCAGATCAACGAGCTGACCCCGCAGCTGAGTTATCCGCCCCAGGGCATTGCGCCGCGCTGGGATCTGGTGATCGTGCTGCAATATGAGTCGCTCTGGCTCGACTGGAAGGGGCGGATCTGCGCCCCGGCTCCCACCCTCTCCCTGCCCGCCAGCGTGCAGCAGTGGCAAAAAACCATCCACTCCCCCACCACCGGCGGCATGACGGTGCTGGCGGAGTTCGAGATGAACACCGGCCTGCCGGTGGGCTTGCTCAAGCAGGGGGTGGTGCCCTACTACTATCTCTCGCAGCAGGTGCCGGGATTGGCCCAGAGCGCCAGACAGAGCGGCTACCAGACCCTGTTCGCCCACCCCTATGTGGAAAAATTCTGGGGCCGCGCCAAGGCGATCCCGGCGCTCGGCTATGAGGAGCGCTGGTTCGACACCCGCTTCACCACCCTTGAGCACAAGGGGCTCTATATCTCCGACGATGCGCTGATCGACCACCTGCTCAAACGCAGCGAGCAGGATGACAAGCCGCTGTTTGCCTACGCGGTCACCATGCAGGGGCACGGCCCCTTCGATGGCCCCCGCTATCAGGGGCAGGAGCGCAGCGGCGCCTGCCCGAACCAGAGCGAGAGCGACACCCAACTGCTCAACACCTACTACACCGGGGTGGTGGATGCCATGGCCTCGCTGGAGCGGCTGCTCAAGACCCTCGACCAGTCGGGCAAGCGCTATCTGGTGGTGGCCTTTGGCGATCACCAGCCGTTTTTGATGTCCGCCGGCAAGGGCATTCACGGTGACAAGCCGGCGCGCGATGCCACCTACCAGATCCCCATGATGGCCTTCACCCGCGCCGATGATCCCCTCAATCTGGCGACCCAGTTTGCGCCGGTACGCCAGCTCTACCAGATGGGTCAGGCCACCCGCCAGCTGCTGGCGGGGGATATCACCCCCATCGAAGAGAAACCCCTGCTCCATCCGGTGCTGGGCGAGGAGAAAGGGTTCGACCCATCAAGCCTGGTGCCGCAGATCCGCGCCAGCTTCCGGCCCGATGCCCTGCCCTGATCCCTCCCCACAAAAACAGACAGGGCCGCATCCGCGGCCTTGTTTTTTGACACCCATTTTTTGACATTCATTTCGCCCTTATTCTGCTCGCCACCAGGGCTCCAGCAAGGTGAGCTGCTGGCGGTCGAGATCGAGCGCCACCTCGATCCCCTGCGGCAGCGTCAGCATGGGGTGGGTATGGGCGCAGTCAAACTCCGCCAGAATGGGGAAGTTCGGCTCCCCCACCACCTCCAGCAGGATATCGAGGGGGCGCTTGCCGCTGCCCTGATCGTTGAACAGCTCGTGCTTGCCGAGGATAAGGGCGCCAATCCGATCAAACACCCCGCACAGCTTGAGATGGGCAAACGAGCGCTCCAGCGTCTCGGCAGATTTCAGGCTGTCCTCCAGCAGCAAAATGTCACCGCGCTCGATGGCCGGCATATAGGGGGATCCCCAGATCCCCGCCATGGTGTTGAGGTTGCCGCCGATCAGTCGTCCCTCTACCCGACCTGAACCCACCGAGATCAGCCGATTGGGCTTGCACTGCTTGGCCCGGGTCTGGTTCTCCCAGTCCAGCCGTTCATCGCTCCATTGTGCTGGCGTAGGCAGCGTGCAGGGGACGCCAGCTTCGTCGGCCAACGCAATCTGTAAAAAACTGGCCAGCGTCTCATCCACCAGCGGCGGCAACTCGCCAAAAGAAGCCACCAGCGCCGGGCCATAAAAGGTAACCAGGCCAGTTTGGGCGTGGATGCCGAGCAGTAGCGCCGTCACGTCTGAGTAGCCGACGATGATCTTGGGGTCGCGCCTCAGCGCCTCAAAATCGAGGTAGGGCAGCAGGGAGTTGGAGTTGCTGCCGCCAATCACCGACATGATGCAGCGTACTGCTGGGTCGCGAATAAGGGCGTTGAGCTCTTCAGCCCGCGCAACGATGGAGCCGGAACGCCAGTGCTCCTGCTGGCCGGTGAGGCTGCCCGCCTTGAGCCTAAAGCCCTGCCCCTCAAGAAAGGCTTTTGCGCGGGCAAAACGGTTGGGTGCCCAGGCGGTCGCCGCGCTGGAGGGGGAGAAAAAAGCGATGGTATCGCCACGTTTAAGCAGCGGGGGAACCAATAACGTCATGACACACTCATCCTTGCCAATATCCAGCCATCACAGAGTCGTTGAGACTCCTACACAACCCCTTTGATCACAACGGGTTTATCACTATCGTTTAGAAATTCAAAACACTTGATTCATTATTAACAGATATTCTAAACACCATCCCCTTCCTAGAATGACCTCATTGCGATGGCCAACCCCGGTTGGTTGTCAGAATGGTCGGCCTGACAGCCCGAACGTTCTCTTTCCCACTTTTTCTCTCTGACTTATCAATGAGGTGCCTGTCATGAACAAAAACGCATCCCCCAGCGCATTGGTTGTAGAAGGCGGCGCCATGCGCGGCATATTTGCCAGCGGCGTGCTGGATGCGTTTATCGAGCATGACTATCGCCCCTTTGACTTCGCCATCGGCGTCTCGGCGGGAGCCACCAACTTGCTGGCTTATCTCGCCAGCCAGCATGGCCGCAGCCACGAGATCCTGACCAAACTGGCGTGCAGCCAGCAGTTTATGGATCCCCTGCGCTTTGCCAAGGGGGGCAATCTGGTGGATATCCACTGGCTGTGGAACACCAGCTGCCGCAAGTATCCCCTCGACATTCACGCCTACCGGGAGACCGGCATCCCCTTCTATGCGGTGGTGACCAATACCCTGACCGGCAAGGCGGAGTACATCCGGGTCAAGCCGGAGAACATGAACGAGGTGCTGCCCGCCAGCTGCGCCATACCCCTCGCCTCCCACGAATACCCGGAGGTGCAAGGGGTGCCGATGACAGATGGCGGGGTGGCCGACTCCATCCCGGTGATCGAGGCCTACCGCCGCGGTGCCCGTCACCTGACGGTGATCCTCTCCGAGCCCCTTGGCTATCGGCTCAAGCCGATGCCCTTCCCCTGGATGATCCGTACCCTGCTCAAGACCCGCCCCGCGCTGGCACAGGCGCTGGAGCAGCGGGATCGCAGCTACAACGAGGCGCTCGATTTTATTGCCAATCCGCCGGATGACTGCCAGATCGAGGTGATCGCTCCGGCCGACTACTTCCCCGTTTCCCGTTTTACCCGCGATATCAACAAGCTGGAGATGGGATACGTGATGGGCAAGTGTGCAGGCTATCAGGCCGCCCTGCTCAATTGACAAGGGTTTTACAGGCATGACCCGACCTGCCGCGACGCACACGCCGCCAACACAATAACAATCGGGTCAGTTGAGCAACATGAGTCATAAAAACAGACCGTGGCGAGGCAAGCGCGGCCAGAATCGGAGCCAGACACCCTGACCGGCCCGCGCCTCATCTCTATGCCAGGGCATCTCACCCTCATACAAGGTGTTTATTTATGTCGTTTCTTCTCACCCAGCCCGCGCTGGCGCAGCTGTTCGAGCGGCTGCTACCCGATTACCGGATCATGGCCCCTGCGGCCGAATATCGGGGTGGCCGCTTCTCCGACACCGACAACGTCACCTACCACAGCATCCGCCATCCGGCCGATCTGGTGTGGCAGGAGAAGTCCCACTTCTCCCCGAAAGAGGTGGTGCTCCCCATCACCCAGACCCTGTTCCACTTCGACAATCTGGAGCTGCGCGAATCAAAGGTGGAGGCCAAGCCCACCCTGCTGTTCTTGCGCAGCTGCGATATCCACGCCCTGCGCAGGCTGGATCAGGTCTACCTGAAAAATGGCCAGAACAGCGACGTCTACTACGCCCGGCTGCGCAGCAAGCTCAAGCTGGTGCTGCTGGAGTGCCGCGAGAGCTTCGAGAACTGCTTCTGCGTCTCCATGGGCAGCAACGAGACCCAGGACTACGCCGCCGCCATTCGTCTGAGCGATGAGGGTGCCCGTATTGAGGTGAAGGATCCCGAGCTGCTCGGCTACTTCGCCGAGCTGGGTGAATCCGACGACTTCACCCCGGAATTTGTCCAGAGCAACCCGGTCAAGGTGCGCACCCCGGACAGTGTCTGTGACGACCCCCAGCGGATCCGCCAGATCCTCACCGCCCATCCGGTCTGGGCCGAGTACGACAGCCGCTGCATCGGTTGCGGCCGCTGTACCACCTCCTGCCCGACCTGCAGCTGCTACAGCGTGCATGACCTCACCTATGCCGAGAACCCCAAGCAGGGCGAGCGCCGTCGCCAGTGGGCCAGCTGCATGGTGGATGGCTTCAGCGACATGGCCGGTGGCCACGGTTTTCGCGCCAAGCATGGCGAGCGCCTGCGTTATCGCGCCCTGCACAAGGTCAACGACTACAAGGCCCGTCAGGGAGAGGAGCACATGTGCGTCGGCTGCGGCCGCTGCGACGATCGCTGCCCTCACTACATCTCCTTTAGCAACATCATCAACAAGATGACCGATGTGGTCGAACAGACCATCGCAGCCGACAACGCGCAGGGGGCGAACTGATATGTGCCAGTGCCAGCAAACAGCAACAGCAGAACCGCAGCAGGACGTGGTCGAAAACCGCCTGCTGCCCAAGGCCTACACCATTCTGGCCATCGAGCGCCACACCGAGCTTGAGTGGAACTTTCGGGTCTCCCGCGACTTTGATGTCCACTACGGCCAGTTTGTGGAGATCTCCCTGCCCACCGTCGGCGAAGCGCCTATCTCGGTCTCCGACTATGGCGATGGCTATGTGGATCTGTTGATCCGCAAAGTCGGCAAGGTAACCGATGCGCTGTTTGCCCTCGATGTGGGCGACAAGGTGTGGATGCGCGGCGTCCACGGCAACGGCTATCCGCTGGAGACCTACCGCAACCAGCATCTCATCGTGGTGGCGGGCGGCACCGGCGTCGCCCCGGTCAAGGGACTGCTGCGCCGCTTCAGCAAACATCCGGAAGAGGTGAAATCCCTCGACATGATCCTCGGCTTCAAGAACGAGCAGGCGGTGCTCTATCGCCACGAGATGTCGCTCTGGGCCGAGCAGCAGAACCTCATCGTCACCCTGGACGAGGGCAAGGAGAGCGAACTGTTTCGCATCGGTCGGGTCACCGACTACATCGACCAGCTGGATCTCGCTGACAAGGAGGATATCCAGGTGATCGTGGTCGGCCCCCCCATCATGATCCGCTTCGTGGTGCTCGCCTTCCTCGAACGGGGCATCCCCAAGGATCGCATCTGGGTCGACTACGAACGCCGCATGGCCTGCGCCGTGGGCAAGTGTGGCCACTGCCGGATGGGCGACACCTATATCTGCGTGGATGGACCGGTCTTTCGTTTTGACCAGGCCCAGCATCTGATCGACTGAGGGAGAACACCATGAGTCTCGATATCGACATCATCAAGGCCCGCGCCAAGAACGAATACCGCCTCTCCAAGGTGCGCGGCGAAGCGATGATCAGCGTACGCATTCCCGGCGGGATCATGCCCGCCCACCTGCTGGCGGTGGCCCAGCAGATCGCCGAACAGTATGGCAACGGCCTGATCCACCTCACCACCCGCCAGAAGCTGGCGATGCCCGGCATCAAGTATCAGGACATGGACAAGGTCAACGCCGCCCTCGAGCCCTTTATCAAGGAGATCGAGGTGGAGACCTGCGGCATCGAGGTAGAGGACACCACAGCCGGTTACCAGACCATCGGCGGGCGCAACATCGTCGCCTGTCAGGGCAACACCATCTGCCAGAAGGGCAATATCGACTGCACCGGGCTGGCCCAGCGGATGGAGAAACACCTCTACCCCAACCCCTATCACCTCAAGATGGTGATCGCCGGCTGCCCCAACGACTGCGCCAAGGCCAACATGGCCGACTTCGGCATCCTCGGCATCGCCAAAATCCACTTCAATGCCGAGCGCTGCATCGGCTGCGGCGCCTGCGTCAAGGCATGCAGCCACCACGCGGTGGATTGCCTCGCCATCAAACATGGCAAGGCGGTCAAAGAGGAGAGCAAGTGCATCGGCTGTGGCGAGTGCGTGCTGGCCTGCCCGACCATGGCCTGGCAGCGGGATCCCAAGCAGCTCTATATGGTCAAGCTGGGGGGACGCACCAGCAAGAAGACCCCCCGTACTGGCAAACTGTTCCTCAACTGGGTCACCGAAGAGGTGCTGCACGCGGTGATCAAGAACCTGTTCGAGTTCGAGGCCGAGATGCTGGATGGCAAACCCATCTACCTGCACATGGGTCACCTTATCGACCGGGCCGGTTATCACAAGTTCAAGGAGCGGGTGCTGCGCGGCGTCACCCTCAACCCGGAAGCCATGGTCGCTGACCGCATCTTCTGGGCCGAAGATCAGTACGTCGCCAACATGCACGTCAAAGCGGTGCAATAGGAAAAACCTCGTTTGGGGAAGCGTGATCAAGTGGCCGACACCGGTGGGGATCTGTCGTTGGCCCGGGCGTAGATCACCCTTCCCCTTTTTTATTCCCGTCGGGGGATCTTTCCCCCGACCATCCGGGGTGCGTCACGGCGCGCCCTGCTATCTCGCCCGGCGCGGCATTGCGAGCGGGCCAGCATCCGGAGCCTGTTATGGACTTTCTCCCTCTCTTCTGTCAGCTGCAAAACAAGCCGGTCCTGATCGTCGGCGGCGGTGAGGTGGCGGTGCGCAAGGCGCGCCTGCTGCTCGATGCCAAGGCGAAGATCACCATCAATGCCCCACACCTGGAACCCCAGCTGATGAGCTGGGCCGAGCAGGGTCGCCTGACCGTCTGCGCCACCGGCTTTCATCCCGAACTGCTCGATGGTAAGTGGCTGGTGATCGCCGCCACCAACCAGCAAGAGGTCAACCAGCAGGTCTTTCATGAGGCGAACCTGCGCCAAATCTTCTGCAATGTGGTGGACTCTCCGGCCCACTGCAGCGCCATCATGCCCGCCATCATCGACCGCTCGCCGCTGATGGTGGCCATCTCCAGCGCAGGCGCGGCGCCGGTACTGAGCCGCCAGCTGCGGGAAAAACTCGAAGCCATGCTGCCGCAACACCTCGGCCAGCTCGCGGCGCTGGCGGGCAAGTTGCGCGAGCGGGTCAAACTCATTCCGGACAAGCTGGCCCGCCGCCGCTTCTGGGAGCTGCTCTTTAGCCACGATCGCCTCGCCCGCCAACTGGCCCGCGGCCAGCAGCAAGCTGCCGAACAGAGCGTCGCTGAGCTACTCGAGGAGCAACCGCAGAGCAAGGGAAGCGTAACCTTGGTAGGCGCCGGCCCCGGCGATGCGGGACTGCTTACCCTGAGCGGTCTGCAGCAGTTGCAGCAGGCGGATGTGGTGGTCTATGACCGACTGGTCTCGCAGGAGGTATTGGCGCTTGTTCGCCGGGATGCCGAGCGGATCTTTGTTGGCAAGGAGGCGGGCCGCCACTGTGTGCCCCAGCAGGCGATCAACCAGCTGTTGCTGGAACAAGCGCAGCTGGGCAAACAGGTGGTGCGGCTCAAGGGGGGCGATCCCTTTATCTTTGGCAGGGGTGGCGAGGAGCTGGAAACCCTGGCCGAGGCGGGCATCCCCTTCTCAGTGGTACCGGGCATTACGGCAGCCTCAGGCTGCGCCGCCTACAGCGGCATTCCCCTCACCCACCGCGATCACGCCCAGCGGGTGCAGTTCATCACCGGGCATGACAAGGAGGGCAATATCGCCCAGGAGTGGTCGGCGCTGGCGGCCCCCCGCCAGACTCTAGTGTTCTACATGGGGCTGGCCCACGCCGCCCGCATTCAGGATGAGCTGCAAACCCACGGCATGTCAGGTCACACCCCGGTGGCGCTGGTGGAGCAAGGCACCCAGCTCAGTCAGCGGGTGGTGCGCGGCGAGCTGCAACAGTTGGCCGAACTGGCTCGTCAGGTGAAGAGCCCGAGTCTCATCATCATCGGCTCGGTAGTCACTCTGGCCGACAAACTGGACTGGTATGGGGAAGCCAACGCCATCCACGGCATCTAACCCCGCACGGCTATCATCCAATAGAAACAAGAAAACAGAGAGCGGCCATGCCGCTCTCTGTTTTTTGCATCAATGACAAGCCGTGGCACGGCGCGTCTGTTACTCGAGCCGGATGGGGCCGGTATTCTGAACATCGCTGTCATTCCAGTCGCTCTCATCGCGAATGCGCGGATCCCCCCTGCAAGGTGTAGAGGATGGTGCCCTGACGAAACTGCAGCGCGCCATCGGCCCGCTTGGCCTTCACCTTGACTCCGTTGACCCACACCTGCTCCTTGCCATCCACCTGAATATTGGCCACCGTGGCACCGGTCTCGCTATTTTTGGCGGTCCATTTGCCCTGATAAGGGGAATCCCCCTTGACCATCGGCAACGAGGTAGCCTTGCCCGCTGACCAAGATTTCACGGTGCAGATACCGTTGGCACGCTTGTCATGCTTGATGGCGTAATCGACACTGGGCTCGCTGGTCGCGGAGTCAGAGGTGATGCCGATCATGATCTTGCCGCTCTGGGCGGTATAGGCGGTCGGCGCATCGGTTTTCAGCGTGGCCTTCTTGCCATTGATAAAGACATTGCCCCCTTGCGACTTGACCTGAATATTCATCGGGCAGCTGGCGGTAAAGTTGGGAACGGCCGCGACAACACTTCCGGCATAAGTGGCGATGGCCAGAGTAATAACAGTCAACAGAGCAGATTTTTTGTGCATCTTGATACGCCTTCAAGAAAGAGTGATTCATACAAAATGGGGTCATCCGTGATGAGGTATCGTCCTGATGGCTGCCACTCTAGTCCGGCGATTCAGGGGGGCCCAGTTAAAAAAAATAAAACCCGAGTCATCGGGTTATGAAAAAATATAAAAGTTTTAAATCATCAACTTAGAGTCATTTATGGCATGGGTTCAACACCCCGTTCACTCCTCGTTGCCCGCCATCGGGCATAAAAAAGCCGATAACCCGGTTATCGGCTCATTGCCCATGAAGACGCTGCGCTGGTGCGCGCTCAGACCACCACGGCGGTGCCGCTGATGCTGACCATCAGCATGCTGCCGTTTTGCCCCACCACCTCGTAGTCGATATCGATGCCAACCACTGCGTTGGCACCAAGAGCCGCGGCGCGCTCTTTCAGCTCGTCGAAAGCGATCTCGCGGGCACGGGCCAGCTCTTTTTCATAAGCGCCGGAGCGGCCGCCGATGATGTCGCGGATCCCGGCGAAGAGATCCTTGAAAATGTTGGCGCCGAGGATGGCTTCGCCCACCACGATGCCGCGGTATTCACGAATGGTTTTGCCTTCCAGCGTGGGGGTCGTCGAGAGGATCATCTTGAACTCCTGTGAGTAGCAGAAGGGCTCAGACTACCCCAACTGCCCGAAAATCCCAACCGAGGGGTGACCTGTACGACGCCGTCCTTAAAAATCACGACAGCCAGATAAAAAACACCGCGCACGGGGCGCGGTGTTGCTATCGGAACGTCATGGCCAGCGGCCAGACCATCACGGATTGTAAGAGACCACCGAGCCACTGAGGCCGGTCATCTGGGAAATCCGCCCCTGCATCCCCTGCAGTTTGGCCTTGGAGACATCCGGTCCGATAAAGACCCGGTTGAGCTGACCCTGCACCGGTGTGCGCGGCGAGGTGTGGGCAGAGTAGCCCGCCGCCCGCAGCTTGCTCACCAGCGCGTTGACGCTGTCGACGTTCTTGAAGGCGCCAAGCTGGAGGATCCAGCTACCCTGCGCCGGTGCCGCAGTAGGCGCGGGTGTGGTCGGCTGGGTCATCTTGCTTTCAATCAGATCGTCGAGGGACTTGATCTGACCCGCCTGCGGCTTGGTCGGTGCGGGCGCCTTGGCCACTTCAACCGGTTTGGCTGGCGTCGGCTTGGGTGCTGGCTTGGGCGCTTCGACCGGTTTTTTGGCCACCACTTCCGGCTTGGGCTGTGGCTTGGGTTGGGCATTCTGTTGCGGCTGAACCGGCGCCGGTGCGGCAGGGGTTGTCGCCGGCTGCGCGCCGTTGCCCTGACCGGCAAGGGTCATGGGATCAGCCACCTCTTCCACTTGCCACTGCTGGGCCGCAGAGGCCTGTTGCTGGCTGGCCAGATGATCAGCGGGCAGGCTGCTGGCTGCCGAGACCTGCAGCGCAGGCTTGGCAGGCTCCAGCTCGGGGCGCAGCGGGATCTTGGCAAAGGCCTCCTCCTTTTGTGCCAGCTTGTGACCATCCAGCAAGTCCGGCAGGAAAATAACAACCAGGGCCACCAGGATGACGGTGCCCACCAGACGGTTTTGAAACTTCGAGGCCAAGTTGAATCCTACCTTTACGTAACTCAATATGCGATTTGGCTCCCCGCCCGAAGGCCGGGGAGCCGGGGTGTGGCCTAGACGGCGACACCCGCCAGAATGTCGGCGACAGTGTAAAACGAACCAAACACAATGACCATATCGTCCGGACTCGATGCGGCCAACGCTGCCTGATAAGCCGCGCTGACATCATCAAACTCTCTGGCAGGGCCCTTTCCCTCCCCCAGCGCCGCAGCCAGTTGCGCAGCAGTGGCGGCGCGCGGGCCGGTGAGACTGGCCAGATACCACTCGCCAATCAGACCATCAAGTTCGGCAAGGGATCCCGCCATGTCCTTGTCTTTGAGCATGCCGACCACTGCGCGGCGCACACCCGCGCAGGGCATCATGCGCAATTGAGCTGCCAGATAGGCTGCCGAATGGGGGTTATGGGCCACATCGACGATGACCAGCGGCGCACTTTGCAACTGCTGCATCCGGCCAGCCAGCCGGGCATTGGCAAGCCCGTCACGAATGGCGGACTCCGGCAGCGGCAAGCCGAGGGATTCCAGCGCCGCCAGCACGGTCACCGCGTTCATCAGCGGTAGCGCCGGTTTTGGCAGATCCCGCCACTGGTTGAGGCCGTGATAATCCCAACCGCTCTCATGCTCATCGCCACGAAAATCGATACCGACCTGACGCAGGTTGGCGCCAAGACGCTGTGCTTCGCTCGCAATAGTCGCTGGCGGATTGGGCTCACCGCTGATGGCGGGTTTACCGGCGCGATAGACCCCCGCCTTCTCCACCGCCACTGCTTCGCGGGTATCACCCAGCCAGTCGCAGTGATCAAGGGCAATGGAGGTGATCATCGCCACATCGGACTCCACCACGTTGGTGGCGTCGAGCCGACCACCCAGCCCCACTTCCAGCAGCAGCACATCGGGGGCGGCGCGGCAGAAGAGCCACAAGCCAGCCAGGGTGGCGAACTCGAAGAAGGTAAGGGCAATCTCGCCGCGGGCCGCTTCCACCTCGGCAAAAGCGGCGCAGTGATCGCTGTCGGATAGCTCCTGCCCGTTGACCCGCACCCGTTCGGTAAAGCGCAGCAGATGGGGCGAGGAGTAGACGCCGACCTTATAGCCTGCGGCCATCAGAATGCTGGCCGCCATGGCACAGCTGGAGCCCTTGCCGTTGGTGCCCGCCACCGTGATCACCTTGAACGGCAGCTGGGTAAGCCCCATACGCCGGGCGACAGCACCGACCCGATCCAGCCCCATGTCGATATTGACCGGATGGATCTGCTCCAAATAAGAAAGCCAGTCGACAAGCGACCGGCTTTGGGATTGTTGCATGTTTGAACTCATCTTCACTCTTCGATGACGTGAGTATTCAGCATTTTGGCGAGCAGGCTGGCCAGACGGTTACGCATTTCACGGCGATCGATGATGATATCGATGGCACCCTTTTCCAGCAGAAACTCGGAGCGCTGGAAGCCTTCCGGCAGTTTCTCGCGCACGGTCTGCTCGATAACGCGCGGGCCGGCAAAGCCGATCAGCGCCTTGGGCTCGCCCACGTTGATGTCACCCAGCATCGCCAGACTGGCAGAGACGCCCCCCATGGTGGGGTCGGTCAGCACGGAGATATAGGGCAGGCCGGCTTTGGACAGACGGTCCAGCGCCGCACTGGTCTTGGCCATCTGCATCAGGGAGAACAGCGCTTCCTGCATGCGAGCACCACCAGAGGCGGAGAAACAGACCAGACCGCGGCCTTCCTTGATGCACTCCTCGACGGCGCGCACAAAGCGGGCACCGACCACGGAGGCCATGGAGCCACCCATGAAGGAGAATTCGAATGAACAGGCGACAACCGGTACCCCTTTGAGGGTCCCTTTCATCACCACCAGCGCATCTTTCTCCGCCGTCTCTTTCTGAGCGGCAGACAAACGATCCTTGTAGCGCTTGGAATCCTTGAATTTCAGTACATCCTGCGGCTCCAGCTCGGCACCGATCTCGGTACGCCCCTGCTCATCGAGGAAGCTCTCGAGACGGGCGCGGGCGCTGATGCGCATATGATGATCACACTTGGGGCACACTTCGAGGTTGCGCTCCAACTCTGCCCGGTAGAGCACCTGTTCACAAGCACTGCACTTGGTCCACACCCCTTCCGGAATGTTGTGACGACGGGGCGCAGTGATCTTGCTCTTGGGAAGAATCTTCTCAAGCCAGCTCATGGAATTCCTTAATGCTTTTGTGCCTGACAAAACGCATCGAGCCTAGATTGTTCAATGACTTAATAGCTCGATGGCAACAAATGACGGGTCATTAAACCACAATTTTTCGGGCGCAGTTACTAAAAACTGGTCGTACCCGGTGCCGAGTCCGGCAGCCACAGCGGGCCGAGCGGCAACTGCGGCAGAGCAAACTCGGCCGGGTAATCCACGTCGACCAAATAAAGGCCACCGGCCTTGGCGGTCGGCCCGGCCAGATTGCGATCCTTGGCAGCCAGCACCTCGGCAATCCACTCCACCGGTTTGAGCCCCTGCCCCACCAGCAGCAGGGAGCCGGTGATGTTGCGCACCATATGGTGCAGGAAGGCGTTGGCCTTGATGTCGAGCACGATGTAGGGGCCGGAGCGGCTGACACACAGATGGGTCACATTGCGCCACGGGGTGTTGGATTGGCAGGCGACGGCACGGAAGGTGCTGAAGTCGTGCTCTCCCAGCAGGCTCTGGCCCGCCTGGTGCATCAACTCGGCATCGATGGTCTCGTGGTAGTGGCTGACGCCACTGCCGAGGATCGCCGGCCGGTAGTTGTGGTTGTAGATGACATAGCGGTAGCGACGGGCGGTGGCGCTGAAGCGGGCGTGGAAGCTCTCGTCCACCTGCTTGACCCAGCGCACGGCGATATCCGGCGGCAGGTTGGAATTAAGCCCCAGGGTCCAGGCCCCTTCGGCACGGTTCGCCTCGGTATCGAAGTGGATCACCTGACCGGTCGCATGGACACCGGCATCGGTGCGTCCGGCACACTGGATGGAGACAGGGTGGTTGGCAATCCGGCTCAGCGCCGTCTCCAGTTCAGCCTGCACGCTGATCACTTCACGCTGACGCTGCCAGCCGAAATACCGGCTGCCGTCATATTCAATACCTAGGGCAATTCGCATGGATAAACTTGTCTTGTTGTGAAAACGCAGTGAAAGAAACGGGGCGGATTATACGCGCTCAGCCCGAAAAGTCCCACCACGCGCGCAATTGGCCTGGATAGCGAGCCTGCGCGGCCATGCCCCCATCGCAAATCGCCAAAAGAAGAGGGCAGCCTGCTGGCTGCCCCCGTTTTGCTGATCCCGTGATGGGAGATGCTTTAGCCCAACCGCTTGAGCAACTTCTCGGCTTCGGCGCGCTGGTGATCGCTACCCTGCTCCGCCGCCTCTTGCAGCAGCTCGCGGGCGCTATCCTTGTCGTCAATCTCGAGGTAGGCACGGGCCAGATCCAGCTTGGCACCCACACCGCCGTCGTCGGCATCCACGTCAAATCCGGTGGATTCCGGCAGCACCTCGGGGAAGCCATCGAGCCCCACATCCAGCGAGAAGCCCTGATACGGCTCCTGCTCCGGCGCGGTGGCATCCGCTTCGGCCAGCAGCTTGTCGATCTCGACGTAGCCACTCTCCTGTGCCTGCTCACGGGGCTGGAGATCTGCCGGATGAGATTCCACCTCGGCGAACGCGTCTTCGAAATCGGAGAGCGCCAGCTCGTTGGGATCCCACTCCAGATCCAGCTCCGCGTCCTTCGCCTTGACAGGCTCAAGACCGAGCTCGGCCAGCATGGCATCCGCACTCTCGTCAGCGTCCTCTGCGGCACTGAGATCAATGGCGTTATCATCTTTGCCAGCAGCAGGCTCGTCGAGGGCATTGTCGAAATCGCCGAGATCGAAGCTCGCCAGATCGTCGTCAGCGGCGCCGACTTCGTCGATGGAGCTCAAATCGGGCTCAAGGTCGGCGGAGAGATCCGCATCCAGCTCGGCAAACAGGGCTGCCTGCAGCTCCTCTTCGCTCATGATCTCGTCAGCGGCCTTGGGCTTGGGGTTGAACTCACTGGCCAGATCCATGGCGGGCTCGTTGGCAAGCGCGATGGGCTCATCCAGCGAGAGATCGAGATCCGGCACCAGATCCGGGTCACGACTGGCTGGCTGGGCCGCCATCCGCTCGGGCTCGAAGCCCTGCTGCTCCATCTCGCCCTCGTCGCTGAACACCAGATCGACATCCGGCTTGGCGGCCGGCTCGTCAGGCTCCATCGGCATAAAGCCATCGGGGGTGTTGAGATCCGGCACCGGGCGCACCGGCTCGTTGTCGGTCACATCGACGCTCAGTAGATCATCAAACTCGCTCTGCTCCTGATCCATCATCATGGCGGTGGATTCGGAGAGGCTCTTCTCCTGCTCTTCCAGTTCGCGGCGGGCACGGGCACGCAGCCACAGGGTCACCAGTGCCAATACCAGCAGCACAGGCAGCAGGATGATCATGGCGAGGTTGAGCGGTGAGGAGAGCAGATCCATCAACCAGTTTTTCTCAGGCTCAGGCTCGGCTGCCACCGGCGGGACCGGTTGCGCCTTGAGCTCGGCAATCTCTTTTTGCAGCGCGGTCTGATCCTGCAGCTGGGCCTTGAGGGTCTCCACCTCTTCGGTCAGGGATTGCAGACGCAGCTTGAGCCTGTGGTTCATCTCGGTCACCTGGCCGAGCTGGGCATTGGCATCTTCCAGTGCCAGCGCCATCTCGGTAGCCGGTTTGCCCACCGGTTTATCCAGATCGGAAGGCAGAGGCGCCGGGGTGGTGCCTTCTGCAGCGCTCGGAGCAGGTGCTACCGCCTCTTTCGGCGCAGGCTCGCTCACCTTGGCCACTTCTTTGGTTTCAGCAGCCGGTTGCGGTGCCACCACCGGAGCGGGAATGGGGGCGGCTTTCGCCACTGGTAGCGGCGCAGGCGCAGCCTTCACCGACTCGGTCTTGGCGGCTTCCACCTTCGCGGGTTTGGCGGCAGCGGGTTTGGCGGTATGGGCCTGCTTGTCAGCCAGATATTTGGGGCTTAACCCCTTCCAGCTGGCGTTGTCGCTGCGGAACTTGGCGCGGGCCTGAGCATCAGTGATGACGCTCGCCTCGGCCGCGGTCGGCAGCAGAATGCGGGATCCCACCAGAATGTGGTTGATATTGCCATCGGCAAAACTGCGGGGGTTTTTCTCGTAAATCGCCACCATGGTCTGGTAGACGCTGACCCGATTGGAGGGGCGATATTTGCTCGCCAGGCTCCAGAGGGTATCGGTCGGACGAACGGGGCCATAGCTACCGGCATTGGCAGTGACCTGACGCACCACCGGCTGGGCGGTTGAACGCACCGGTTGCGCGACGGGTCTGGCGACCGGCTGCGGCTGCGCCAGCGGCTGGGAATTGACGGCGGGAGGTGCGGGTTCGTCAGGGCCTTTTAGCTCGACAAAAAAAGGCTCCCGCGCCGAGTCTTCAGCCTGGACGGTGCCCAGCAGACCCAATGCGAGTAGCGTTGCCAATGTTATGCGGGAATGTCCCATATTCGTTCCTTCGTATGACGGCCCTATCACATTGAAAAATCTGGATAGTTACCCCAAAACAGTCGGTTCAATATAAATCAGGCTCGCCTGGCAAGCCAGCAGTCCGACACATTTAGCACCCAACTTGACCCTGAGTGTAGGAAAAAACTTAATCAGTTGATATCGCAACAGAATCTTGAAGTGACGGAGTGCGGCATGGGTCACACCCCGGTTTGATCACAGGCCGGATGCGCAGCACTCCCTGCTGCGCATCTGTGGCATCTGACCAGCCTTACAGATAGTCGCGAACCAGCAGCTCGGCAATCTGTACACTGTTGGTTGCCGCGCCCTTACGAACGTTATCGGCCACGATCCACATATTGATACCACTCGGGTGAGAAATATCCTGGCGCACCCGGCCCACCAGCACCTCATCCTTGCCGGTTGCGTCACGCACCGGGGTCGGATAATCCCCTTCGTCATCAAACAGGGTCACGCCCGGCGCATTGCGCAGCAGATCCTTGACCTGTTCGGCATCGAGCGGCTGGTGCAGTTCGACGTGTACCGCCTCGGCGTGGCCGTAGAAGACCGGCACCCGCACGCAGGTGGGGTTCACGGCAATGCTGGCATCCCCTAGGATCTTCTGGGTTTCCCACACCATCTTCATCTCTTCACGGGTGTAACCGTTGTCAGTGAAGCTGTCGATCTGCGGGATCAGGTTAAAGGCGATCTGTTGCGGATAGAGGGTCGGTTCCACCGGACGACCGTTGAGCAGATGAGCGGTCTGACCTGCCAGCTCGCTGACCCCCTCTTTGCCGGAGCCTGACACGGATTGATAGGTGGCCACGTTGATGCGGGCAATGCCCACTTCGTCGTGCAGCGGCTTCAGGGCCACCAGCATCTGGATGGTGGAGCAGTTGGGATTGGCGATGATGTTGCGATTGCGAAAATCGGCCAGCGCATCCGGGTTCACTTCCGGGATCACCAGCGGGATATCTTCGTCGTAACGGAAGCAGGAGGTGTTGTCGATGACGATGCAGCCGTGTTCGGCAGCAATCGGCGCCCACTTGGCAGAGACCTCGGCACCGGCGGAGAAGAGTGCGATCTGCACCTGGCTCCAGTCAAACTCCTCCACATCGAGGATCTCGAGGTTCTTGCCGCCAAAGCGCACGGTATCACCGGCGCTGCGGCTGGAAGCCAGCGGATAGAGGGTCGCTACCGGAAATTCGCGCTCTTCCAGGATCTCGATCATCGCCTGACCCACGGCGCCGCTGGCACCCAATACCGCTACATTAAACTGCTGGCTCATTCTGTTCTCCTCTGATAATGCTGCAATGGCGCCGGGTGGCGCCATGGTCGGCAGGCTCCCGCACGGCGAGATGACGCTGCCTGATATGGCTGAGCCGGCGCAGCAGGATCTGCGCCAGCTCAGTAAAAAAGCGGGTCGAGGTAGCCAGTACGGCTCACCCCTTCCGGTTATCTTCCAACTCTTGGTCCCCGATTCAGGGGCATGACAGCGCAAATCCCAACGCGCCCAGCGCCCGGTCGGCAAACGCTCCCTCAACCTGCAGGGAGGATAGTTCACGGCGCTCGGGATAGTGTTTGCGCTGCTCGTCAAAGCTGCCGGGCAGGCCGAGTCGGGCCCGGAAACGGGCATCATCGCGACGCACGTCATAGACCAGATGCACCAGCTGCTTGATCAACGCCTGATCCGGTGCGCGGCCCGGCACCACCGCCTGCACATCGGGGGCAGGCAACAGCTGACTCAAATCCTGACGAGGCTGGCGTCCCAGCTGCTGGCAGAGCGCCTGATAGAGCATCCAGGTACCGCGGGCCTTCCCCTCCAAGCTGTAACCAGCGATATGGGGGGTGGCAATCTCGGTATGGGGCACCAGCGCTGCCAGTGGCTCGGGCTCGTTCTCCCACACATCCATCACCAGTCGCAACGGCTTATCGCTCAACTGGCGCGCCAGCAGGGCCCGGTTATCCCACACCTCGCCACGGGAGGCGTTGATCAGGATCTGCCCTGCAGGACGAGCGGCAATCTGTTCGGCATCCAGCAGATGGTAGGTGGCATCCTGCCCTTCGCGGGTAATGGGCACATGGAAGCTGACGATATCGGCACCAAGAGCGGTCTGATAATCGACAAAGCCCGCATCGGGGGTATTACGCGCCTTGGGTGGATCGCAGCGCAGTACCCGCATGCCGAGCGCTTGGGCCTTGGTCGCCACACACTCGCCGGTATTGCCCGCGCCAATCACCGCCAAAGTCATGGCCGAGAGCTCGAGTTCGTAACGCTCCGCCAGCACCAGCAGGGCTGAGAGCACATAATCCCCCACCGAATACTTGTTGCAACCGGGGGCGCTGAAGAAGGGAATATTGCGGCTTGCCAGCAACGCCTTGTCCACATGGTCGGTGCCTATGGTGGCGGTGCCGACAAACCCGAGTTTGGGGCTGGTCGCCAGCAAATCGCCGTTGACGCGGGTGACCGAACGCACCAGCAGCACATCGGCATCCAGCAGATCGCAGGCCTGCATCTGCCGTCCGGGCAAGGCGACCACCTCGCCAAATTCGGCAAACAGCTCCACGGCATGGGGCATATTCTCATCAACGACTATCTTCATCGGGCTCTCTTTGGTCACAACCGCCACGGGGGCGCCATTCTAGCGCAAAGCCGCCCGAGATTTCAGCCTGTGATGCAATCCGGCGCGAAACGGGACCACATTGCGCGGCAGCCGCTCCATCCGCCCGCTCAAACAGAGGATATCGCCACAAATGTGTAAGCAGAGGTAACAAACGTGCTGCTCGGCTTTGTCCGGGCATATCACGGTGGCACAATGCCCCTCTTTTTCGCGATCGCCCATACCCACCATGCCGCCACACGCTTCGTCGCTCCCAATGTCAACCGCTTCACTCACCCGCAGTCAGGTGCTTGGCTTCACTGCCCTGTTAATCCTGCCCCTGCTGCTGCTCGCCACCCTGCCCTGGCAGCCTTTTCTGACCGGTTCACTGCAATCAGGCTGGCTATGGTGGTCATACGCCCTCACCCGCATGGTCGATATTCCCGGGATCGGGGTCAGTGGCGCTCTCTTGCTGCTGCTGACCCGCTACAAACTCAAACTGGAGCTGACGCCCTTCATTGCGCTGGGATGCGCGCTGGCAGCCCTGCTCGCCAGCGACTGGGTGCTCAAAAGCCTGATCAAGTACCTGACCGAAGAGCCCAGACCCTATCTGCTCTGGCTGGAGAGTCAGGCGCTGATCCCGGCCATCAAGAACTTCTACGCCAGTAGCATCGATGTGCGCAGTGAACAGGTTCACGCCGCCAGCCAGTTGCTGGCCCTGCCAGAGTGGCTCGGCCACCACTGGCAGGACGAGGTGAACTACGCCTTCCCCTCCGGCCACAGTATCGCCGCCATCAGCCTGGCCCAGTTCTTTGGCCTTATCTGGCTGGCCCGCGCTCCCACGGGCGTCTGGCTGCTACCTTTGTGGGCGCTAGGGGTTGGTCTGTCACGCATGGTGATGGGAATGCACTGGCCGGTGGATGTGCTGGCCAGCGCCCTGTTGGGCACGCTCACGGCGCTGATTGCCGCCCGCTGGTGGCTGCACAGATATTAAATCGAGCGCCACCTTGCCGCAGCCGACTGCGTGGGATGGGGGGACAAGCCTGTGCTTTTTTGCCATAATGCCGCCTCATTTTATCCCGACCGAGATCCCATGACCGACGCAGTTCATACCCTCAAGGGCCGTTTCCGTGGTTTTTACCCCGTCGTCATCGATGTTGAAACAGCCGGGTTCAACGCCAAGACCGATGCCCTGCTCGAAATCGCGGCTTACACCCTGAAAATGGATGAGCAGGGCTGGCTCGTTCCCGATCAGGTATTCCACTTTCATGTCGAGCCTTTCGAAGGGGCCAACCTGGAAAAGGCCGCGCTGGAGTTCACCGGCATCGACCCCTACAACCCGTTGCGTGGCGCTGTCTCGGAAAAAGAGGCACTGACCGAGATCTTCAAGGGGATCCGCAAGGGGATGAAGGAGCAGGATTGCGGCCGCGCCATCATAGTGGCCCACAACGCCACCTTTGATCACGGCTTCGTGATGGCTGCCGCCGAGCGCGCTGGCCTCAAGCGCAATCCGTTCCACCCGTTTGCCACCTTCGACACCGCTGCTCTCTCCGGATTGGCGCTGGGGCAGACCGTGCTGGCCAAAGCGTGCCAGAGCGCCCGCATCCCATTTGACAATAAAGAGGCGCACTCTGCCCTCTATGACACCGAACGCACCACAGAGCTGTTCTGTCATATCGTCAACCGCTGGAAGAGCATGGGGGGTTGGCCGCCAGCGCATCCGGATGATGGCACAACCGATGCTCCTGCCGACGATGAGGGGCAAGAATAAACGGATGAAGGCTGCCACTGGCAGCCTTCGCTTTTTGGGGACGTGATTGATTGCACGGCGCACCGGAAATCGCTATCAACGTCACTATCCACCGCTGCGCACGGGATGCATGGAGACAAACAGGTCACAAACCCTCATGTTGAGCAACCTTGTGCCACATGCTGCTGCGATATGAGGGGTTTGACTGATTTTTTTCTCGACATTTGTCACATTTTTCGCAAACTAACTCCCCTTCACATGACAGACAGCAATAACAAACTATAAGGAAATCAAATGAATCCAGTTGTTATCGCAGTCGGGCTGATGCTGGTGCTCAGTCTGCTGCGGATCAATGTGGTGGTCTCGCTGGCGCTGGGGGCCATTGCTGGCGGCCTGGTCGGTGGGCTGTCGTTGACCGATACCCTCACCACCTTCAGCGGTGGCCTGGGCGGTGGCGCCGAGATTGCTCTCTCCTACGCCATGCTGGGCGCCTTTGCGGTTGCCATCTCCCGCTCCGGGATCACCGACCTGCTGGCCCGCAAGGTGATCAACCAGTTGGGCAAGGATGCCAGCTCGACCCGCATCATGTGGGTCAAAACCCTGCTGCTCTCTTCCGTGCTGGCCGTGGCGATCTCGTCCCAAAACCTGATCCCGGTTCACATCGCCTTTATTCCCATCCTGATCCCGCCGCTGCTGCATGTGATGGCGCAGATGCAGATCGACCGTCGTCAGGTGGCCTGTGTCATCACCTTTGGCCTGACCGCCACCTACATGGTGCTGCCGGTCGGCTTTGGCGGCATCTTCCTGAACAACATTCTGGCCAAGAACCTGATTGATAACGGCGTGCCCATCACCACCAGCCAGATCCCGCTGGCGATGGCTATTCCGGTTGCCGGTATGGTACTGGGCCTGCTGATTGCGGTATTCATCAGCTATCGCAAACCGCGCCAGTACGATCTGGCCAAGATCCTGGATGCCGAGCCCGAAGCGGTCGAGCTCAACCTCACCCACATCTGGGTGGCCCTGCTGGCCATTGGCGTGGCGCTGGGGTTGCAACTGATGACCAACAGCATCGTACTGGGTGCACTGGCCGGTTTTGTCATCTTCACCTGCGGCGGCGTCATCAAGTTTCGCGAAAGCCAGGATGCCTTCACCCAAGGGGTGCGGATGATGTCGCTGATCGGCTTCATCATGATCTCCGCCGCCGGTTTTGCCGCCGTGATGAAGGCGACCCACGGGGTCGACTCTCTGGTCCAGGTGGTCGCCTCCGGCATCGGCCAGCACAAAGGCATCGCCGCCTTCCTGATGCTGCTGGTGGGTCTGCTCATCACCATGGGGATCGGTTCTTCCTTCTCCACCGTGCCCATCATCGCCACCATCTATGTGCCGCTCTGTCTGCAGCTCGGCTTCTCACCAATGGCGATCATCGCACTGGTTGGTACCGCTGGCGCGCTGGGGGATGCGGGTTCACCGGCCTCCGACTCGACTCTGGGCCCCACCTCCGGCCTCAACGCAGATGGCCAGCACGACCATATCTGGGACAGCGTGGTGCCCACCTTCATCCACTACAATATCCCGCTGGTTATCTTCGGCTGGATTGCCGCCATGGTGCTCTGATAGCCCCTCGGGCTGCGAACTCTGCACGTCACAATGCACAACAAGAAGGCGACCTGATGGTCGCCTTCTTCATTGATGCCAACCAATTACCCCGCTCGACATGAATCTCGACATGAATAATGGCTGCCAGCCAGACAAAGCCTCTGAGCGGCCACCTAGTCGCCACCCCTTGCGACCGCCGGAGTCAGCGGGCGCAATGCTGTCACTCCCCATCCAACTATCCGCCCAAGTGCACACGTCCCAACGCTTGCCAATACAAAGAAACGGCTGCCAGCCCAAACCTATGGCAGAACGGCGGATGACACCCAACCACGTCACAACCGCCTGTCGAGTAGAAAGGCGTTCTCTCTTTCCCCGACATCCAGTCATCAAATAGTGGCCATCATGCGCTCCCCCATGTAACGGCTTATGCCGATCTGGCGTTCAGTAAGAACACAGGGTAAACCGCAGGCAGAAAAAAGGCCGCTCAATGAGCGGCCTTCTTCATAACGGGATCAGCAATCAGCTTTCGCGACGCTTGCCACCGAATTTGCGATCTTTGTTGAAGCCACCTTCACGGCGCTCCCCGCTCTTGTTGAACGGACGGTCACCCTGGGGACGGCGATCCTTGTTGAAAGGACGGTCGCCACGGAACGGACGATCACCACGGGGCGGACGGCTGCTGGTGTTGCCACCGGCCGGCACTTCGGTGTAGCGGGTGATTTGCAGCGGACGCTGGCAAACACGGGCTTTCTTGATCACTTCCAGTACATCGGCGGTCATGCCTTTCGGCAGATCGACGGTGGAGAAGTCATCAGCGATGTCGATGTTGCCGATGAAGCGGCTCTCGATGTTCGCTTCGTTGGCGATGGCGCCCACGATCTGGCCCGGCTTGACGCCGTGATGGGCACCCACGTCTACGCGATAGCGCTCCATCTCCACATCCGGGTTGTCTTTCAGCGGACGCGGTTCGAGGGACGGCATGCGACGGGCAGGACGATCGCCACGGTCACCGAAGTCACGACCGCCACGGTCGTTGAAGTCACGGCGCTCGAAGCCACCACGATCGTTGCCAGTATTCAGCAGCGGATCCGGAATGGAGTCATCCAGCAGCAGCGGTTGGTCACCCTGTACCAGCTTGGCCAGTGCGGCAGCCAGCTCCAGCGGATCGGCAGAATCTTCTTCGATCAGCTCGTTTACCAAGTTGTGGTAGATCTCGAGCTCTTCACCCATCATGGTTTCGCGGATGCGCTCTTTGAACTTGGCCAGACGATGCTGGTTGATGTCCTCGGTGCTCGGCATCTTCATCGGCTCGATGGCCTGACGGGTTGCGTGCTCGATGGCGCGCAGCATACGACGCTCGCGGGGAGCGACGAACAGGATGGCTTCGCCTTTACGACCGGCACGACCGGTACGACCGATACGGTGAACGTAAGATTCGGTGTCGTATGGAATGTCGTAGTTCACTACGTGAGTGATGCGCTCAACGTCCAGACCACGGGCGACAACGTCGGTGGCGATCAGGATATCCAGCTGGCCCTGACGCAGTTTGTCGACGGTACGCTCACGCAATTTCTGCGGGATGTCGCCGTGCAGCGCTTCACAGGCGTGGCCACGGGCGGCCAGCTTGCCAGCCAGCTCTTCGGCGGCGTTCTTGGTACGTACGAATACCAGCAGGGCTTCGTAGGATTCCACTTCCAGCAGACGGGTCATGGCGTCCAGCTTGTGCAGACCGGTTACCTGCCAGTAGCGCTGGCGAATAGTGGTAGCGGTAGCAGTCTTGGAGGCGATCTTAATCTCTTTAGGCTGCTTCAGGTGCTTCTGGGCCACGCGACGGATCTGCTCCGGCATGGTGGCAGAGAACAGGGCAACCTGACGAGTGCTCGGGCACTGCTCCATGATCCAGTCAACGTCGTCGATGAAGCCCATACGCAGCATTTCATCAGCTTCGTCCAGTACCAGAGCTTTCAGGCCGGAGAGGTCCAGGTTCTTGCGACGGATCAGGTCCATCACGCGGCCCGGAGTACCGACGACAACCTGGGCACCGCGACGCAGGGCGCGGGTCTGGGTTTCGTAGGAGGCACCACCGTAGATCGGCAGTACGTGGAAATCAGGCATGTGGTGGGCGTAGCGTTGGCACGCTTCAGCCACTTGCAGCGCCAGTTCGCGGGTAGGCGCCAGCACCAGGATCTGGGTGTTGCGGTTACCAGCTTCCAGACGAGACAACAGAGGCAAGGCAAAAGCAGCGGTCTTCCCTGTACCGGTTTGCGCCTGCCCCAGCAGATCGTGTCCCGCCATCAGGTGGGGAATTGCTGCGGCCTGGATCGGTGACGGGCGCTCATAGCCCACGTCCTGCAGCGCTTTCAATACAGGCGCGGCCAGTCCAAGCTCACTAAAAAGGGGCAGTTGTTCGGTATCAGACATAGATTCTTCCAGATTAAGGCAGGCGGCTAACACCGCGGAATAGCAAAAAGGCGGCGATTATAGCGCCACTTTGTTCTGCTGTCTTGAAAAATGTGATAAGCCTCTCAAGACGTTGGCAATTATAGAGGGATCTGACGAGTATGGCTTGCTTATTTTGCACTCATAGTGCGTTATTGCAGATCACTCCTCGCTGGAGTCCTTGCCCCGCTTGTGTTTGAGCACCGCCATGGTCAGTCGGCTGGTGCACAATAAACGCTCACGTTCGTCCCGAATTTCAATCTGCCACACCTGGGTTGTTGCTCCCAGATGGAGCGGCGTGCAACGCCCGGTCACCACCCCTTCCCGTTTAGCTCGCAGATGGTTGGCATTCACCTCCAGCCCCACACAGTAGCTATCTGGCCCGACCGCCATATTGGCGGCAATCGATCCCAAGGTTTCCGCCAGCACCACAGATGCGCCGCCATGCAGCATGCCAAGAGGCTGGTGGGTGCGGTGATCCACTGGCATAGTGGCCTCCAACCAGTCTGGGCCAAAAGCGGTATAGATGATATCGAGGTGGGCCATCAGGGTGTTGCGAGAGGTGGCGTTGAGCCCCTCCAGACTCATGGGTTTACGCCAGATGGGCGCAATATCGTGACTCATTGCGAGCAGACTCCTTATGTTAGCGATGAATGCGTACCGATATGAGTGAAACGCCCTCCATCGGCAAAATGGTTCGGTTATATGAGTTGTTGGTTACCAGGTGACGTGTTAACAACGCAGCCCCGACCCGGCGCTGCGTGTTACACAATCATGCCCTTAAGCGGGATGTCACCAGGGGTAGGTAACGCCGGGCCACTCGGACCAAGGCACATCTCGCCCCGGCAAGCGGGGGGCTGGCCACTGCCACACCCTGGCGAGCCAGTCGCGCAGCTGAATCTCCAACTCCTCATCCGTGATGGGCGCCTCGGCCACCTTCCAGAAGAAGAGCTCCACCGCTACCTCTGGCAACACCGAGGGGTAGAGATAAACCCCGCCCCAAAATTGCGGCTCCCGATCCGGGCTCCAGAGGCCATAGGCAAAGGAGCGCTTGGCCAGAAACTCCGACTGCTGCCACTCCAGATCCCCTTCGTGCTGGCTCAGGCTGAAGTTGGCGGAGGGCCAGATATCGTTCGGGCGAAACAGCTGATGGAGCTGCTCACGCTCGCGCAACATGGCGACAAACTCCACCACCGCCTGAGCGGGGGTGGCAGGCAACAGCAAAAAACGTGGGTGCCGATAGGCCTTCGGCACCCGAAACCGTTTGGGAAACGTCAGCATCAGAGCAGCTCCAGCAGGGCTTGCAATGGATGTTTGAGCTTTTCCCCCTCCATCCGCTTGACCTGACTGCGGCACGAATAGCCAGTTGCCAGACAGCGCGCTTTGGGTAGACGGGCGAGCGGGTCGGCCCAGCTCAACCCATAGATGCCCTTCGAGTTCTCCACCTGTTTGACGTCGTGACCATAGGTGCCCGCCATGCCACAACAACCCACAGAGACCGGCTGCAAGCTGGCCCCGAAGCGGCCAAACAGGGTGCTCCAGTCACCGTGAGTGGAGGGCTTGGCGGTCTTCTCGGTGCAGTGGGCAAAGAGATACCAGGGCTCGCTCCCCTCCTCGATCTTGGTCTTGTTGGCGCTAGCAGGCAGTTGATCTGCCGGCAGCGAGAGCAGCCACTCCTGTGGCAGCAACACCTGAAAATCACCGCGAGCCGACCCCAGCGCCTTGGCATACTCGTCGCGATAGCAGAGCACCATGGCCGGATCCACCCCCACCATAGGAATACCAAGCGCCGCCACCTTGTTGAGGAACTGGGCGCTGTTGGCGGCGGTGCGGGCAAATGCGCGCAGGAACCCCTTGATATGCTGGGGTTTACCGTTCGGCTTAAAAGGCAGCAGGTAGGGCTGGAAGCCGAGCTTGCTGGCGAGTTTCACCAGGTCGCGCACCACGGGGGCGTCGTAATAAGTGGTGAAGGGGTCCTGCACGATGAGCACTACCTGTTTGCGTTGCTCGGCACTCATCCGCTCCAGTCCCGGCAGATCAAAATAGCGGGCGCGGTTATCGTGCAGGCTCTCGGCAAGGGTCGGCACCGAGAGCAGCGGCACATCGACCATGCCGATGCTCTTCTCGGTCGCCTTCTGGGCCCACTCTTTTTCGAGGAAGAAGTTGACCAGCTTCGGCGCCTTGGCAAGCAACGGCGCATAGCTCTCCACCGTGCCGACGAAGTAATCCTTCGGCGCACGCAGGTAGCGGCCGTGGTAGAGCTGCATAAAGCGGGCGCGAAAATCGGGTACATCCACCTTGATCGGGCACTGGCTGGTACATGCCTTGCAGGCCAGACAGCCCGCCATCGCCTCCATCACCTCATGGGAGAAGTCATACTCGCCGCGCTGTTTAGCCCAGCTGTTGCGCACCTTGTCCACCAGCTGTTTGAAGCGTACGCCACCGGATTGCAGCGCCACCTCTTCCGCCAACGGGTCGAAGCCCTGCTCCGCCAACTGACGCAGCCATTCGCGCATCAGGCCCGCCCGCCCCTTGGGGGAGTGGCGGCGATCACGGCTGATCTTGACCGAGGGGCACATGGGGGAGTCGGTCTCGAAGGTGAAGCAGAGACCGTTGCCGTTGCAATCCATGGCGCGGGTGTAGCTGGTGCGCACCGCGAGCGGGATCTGGCGGTCATACTTGCCGCGCTTGGGGCCATCCACCGACACCAGCTCGGCGCCGCTACCGTAGGGGATGCAGATCTTGCCCGGGTTGATGCGGTTGCCCGGGTCGAATACCCCCTTGACCCGCTGCAGCTCTTCCCACAGCTCGCCAAAGAAGGCGGGGCTGTATTCGGAGCGAAAGCCCTTGCCGTGCTCGCCCCACATCAGACCGCCATACTTGGCGGTGAGCGCCACCACCTGATCGGAGATGCGGCGCAGCAGCACCTCCTGCTCGGGATCGCACAAATCCAGCGCCGGGCGCACGTGCAGCACACCGGCATCGACGTGGCCAAACATGCCGTAGTCGAGGCCGTGGGCATCCAGCAGGGCGCGAAACTCCATGATGAAATCGGCCAGTGACTCGGGCGGCACGGCGGTATCTTCGGTGAAGGCCACCGGCTTCTTGCGCCCTTCGGCGTTGCCCAGCAGCCCCACCGACTTCTTGCGCATGGTGTAGATGGTTTCGATGCTCGGCAGGTGGTCACACACCTGATAGCCGATAATCCCGGCCTCCGCCTTGGCCAGCAGCGCGTCGATACGACGGCACAGCTCCGCCACCTTGGCCCTGTGTTCTGCCTCGTCGGTGTCGGCAAACTCGACGATATTGAGCCCCTGCAGATCCTTGCCGGGCACATCCTGAATAAGTTCTTTCACCGAATGCCAGATGATGTCGGCGCGGGCCAACCCGAGCACCCGGGAATCCACCGTCTCCACCGACAGCGCCTGGGCCTGCACCATAAAGGGGGCATTGCGCAGGGCAGAGGGGAAGCTGTCGTACTTGACGTTGACCAAGGTGCGGTAGCGCGGGATGGGGGTGATATTGAGTCTGGCTTCGGTGATAAAGCCGAGAGACCCTTCAGATCCGCACAGCACCCGGCTCACATCCAGCGTGTCGGTATCGGGTTGATAGAGGTGCTTGAGATCGTAGCCGGTCAGAAAGCGGTTGAGCTTGGGGAAGGTCGCCTCGATGTCGGCTCGGCGCTCCTTACCGATACGATAGAGGGTGCGATAGATCTCTCCTTCGCGATTCTCCAGCGCCAGCTTGTCGGCCAGTCGCTCACCGGTCAGCGGCTCGGTCGCCATGATGTCGCCATTCTCCAGCACCGCCTTGAGACCCAGCACGTGATCCGAGGTTTTGCCGTAGACCAGAGACCCCTGCCCCGAGGCATCGGTGTTGATCATGCCCCCTAAGGTGGCGCGGTTGGAGGTGGAGAGATCCGGCGAGAAGAAGTAGCCGTGGGGCTTGAGATAGGCGTTGAGCTGGTCTTTCACCACCCCGGCCTGGGCACGCACCCACCCCTCCTCCAGATTAATTTCCATGATCTGGTTCATATAACGGGAGAGATCGACGATAATGCCGCCGCCCAATGACTGGCCATTGGTGCCGGTACCGCCACCGCGAGGGAAAAAACTCAAGGAGGCGAACGCCGGCTCTGCGGCCAGCTTGAGCATTGCTGCTATGTCGTCCGCACTGCGCGGATAGAGAACCGCCTGAGGTACTACCTGATAGACGCTGTTATCCGTCGCCATCGCCAACCGGCTTGCATAAGACTTTTCGATATCACCACGAAATGCGCTGCGCTCTAGCAACTCAAGAAACTGCAGGGTTGCGGGTGACAAACTGTCCTGGTAATCGAGTCTCGGGATCATGAATCCTTGTTCCCATCCTTTGCTTGATGCCGGCACGCCGGCGACAACGACTGGCCAGCCGCCTGTCAATGGCAGTCAGGCCAGTCCGCTCACATGTGAGCGGGCAGTATATCAGCTAGAAAACCGCTTGCGCTTGGCAATATTCACCATTTGAAAGGAGGACTTTTATGGCTCACCACAGCCATGTTATCAGTACGCTGGTCACCACCGAAAAACAGGCGCTTACCCTGTCGCTGTTTGGTTGTATTACCTTTGCCATCTTCGGCATCTGCTACGGCCTCTTCGTCGGTTCCAACGCCATCATGCTCGATGGTATCTTCACCCTGTTCAGCATGGGCATGACGGGCCTTGGCCTCATCACCGCCTATCTCGTTACCCGCCCTTCCGATGCGCGCTTCCAGTATGGCTATGCCCACTTCGAGCCCATCACCAACGTCATCAATGGCGCCATTATTCTGCTGCTCTGCCTTGGCGCCCTCTATAGCGGCATCACCACCCTGCTGGAGGGAGGACGGGAGATCGATCTCGGCCACGCCCTCATCTATGCCGCCGTCTCCACCTTTTTCTGCGCCATCATCTATCGCATCGAAGCCCAGGTTGCCGAACAGGTAGACTCCGAGCTGGTGCGGGTCGACTCCAAGGAGTGGCTGGTGGATACCCTGCTCAGCGCCACTCTGCTGATTGGCTTTGTGGTCGCCATCGGCCTCGATGCCATCGGCTACGGCCAATACAACCGCTACATAGACCCGGTGCTGGTCTCACTGCTGGCCCTCTGCGCCACTCTCATTCCCATCAAGGTGCTCGGTCGCAACCTGCGGGAAGTGTTGAAGATCGCCCCCAAGGGAGATGTGCCACGGCAAGTCGAGCAGGAGATCGAGGCGCTGCGCCAGCGCCACGGCATCGAGTGCTACAGCCATCTGGCCAAAAGCGGTCGTCGCTTCGATCTGGAATTGAACATTCTGGTGGCGCCGGGTCAGGAGTGGCCCGTCGAACGTCAGGATGCCCTGCGTCAGGAGCTCTGGTCTCGCCTTGGCGATACCCTTGGGGATGCCTGGCTGTCGGTCTGTTTCACCCGCGAAAAGCGCTGGTTGTAACGACCGCATGGGGGAGCGTGGCACCGCCGCCTCCCCCTGTCGCATCACAACCCCATCACGCCTCACTGACACTGCTCTTGCCAAATTGGCGCCAGCCGCTATCATCAGGGCTCATTTTTCACCCGAGGTTTTATTGCCCATCATGGACAATCCCCGAAGTTGCCCTTCGTCTCTCTCTGTCAAAGCCTATCTTTTTCTGCTTAATCAGCGCCTCTGAATAACACCTTTGCCTTGCTGTTACTGCGGCCATCGTGCGCCGTGATCACTCTCTGCTCTGTCTGTTTTTATTGAGGTCATACAATGGAATTGCTGCTGGATCCCCATATCTGGATTGGTCTGTTTACCCTGATCATTCTGGAAATAGTGCTGGGGATCGACAACCTGGTCTTTATCGCCATTCTGGTGAAAAAACTGCCTCCCGCCCAGCGGGACAAGGCACGCGTCATCGGCCTGTCGCTGGCCCTGCTGATGCGACTTGGACTTCTGAGCGTCATGTCATGGCTGGTCACCCTGACCACCCCGATTTTGCACCTGTGGGATCACCCCTTCTCCGGTCGGGACCTGATCCTGATGGGGGGCGGCCTGTTCCTGCTGTTCAAGGCCACCTCCGAGCTACATGAGCGGCTGGAAGCCAAACCCCAGGATGATGGCCCGGTCGGCGCCTACGCCAGCTTCGGCGTGGTGATCGCCCAAATTCTGGTGCTGGATGCGGTCTTCTCGCTCGACTCCATCATCACCGCCGTCGGCATGGTAGAACACTTGGGCGTGATGATGGCCGCCGTGACCATCGCCATGGTGGTGATGGTGCTCGCCTCCAAGCCGCTGACCCGCTTCGTCAACGCCCACCCGACCGTGGTGGTGCTCTGTCTGAGCTTCCTGCTGATGATCGGCTTCAGCCTGGTGGCGGAGGGCTTTGGCTTCCATATTCCGAAGGGCTACCTCTACGCGGCCATCGGCTTCTCGGTGCTGATCGAGTTTTTCAACCAGCTGGCCCAGCGCAGTGCCATGCGTCACGAATCCAAGCTGCCCCTGCGTGAGCGCACCACCGCCGCCATCTTCAAGCTGATGGGGAGCAAGGCCTATCAGGACAGACCGGATGACGATCTGGATGCCGCACCTGCCGAGCCGCTCAGCTTTGGCGAGGAGGAGCGCTATATGGTGACCGGCGTGCTGTCGCTAGCCGAGCGCTCCATTCGCACCATCATGACCCCGCGCTCGGAGATGGCCTGGATCGATATCAACGACTCCAGCGACGAGATCCGCGCCCTGCTGCAGCGCGAGCCCCACAGCCTGTTCCCCATCTGTGACGGGGATCTGGACGAGGTGATCGGAGTGGTCAAGGCGCGCGACCTGCTGTTTGCCTTGAACGAAGGGCAATCCTTGAGCGAACTGGCCAAGCAGAACGATCCCATTATCGTGCCGCAGACAATCAACGTGATCCGTCTGCTGGCGGAGCTGCGCAAAGCCAAGGGAAGCCTTATTCTGGTCTCCGACGAGTTTGGCGTGATCCAGGGGCTGGTCACCACCCACGATCTGCTGGAGGCCATCGTCGGCGAGCTGCCGGACGAGGACGAAACCTCGGATATCATACGCGATGGCGAAGGGTGGCTGATCAACGGCAGCACCAACATCCACCATGTGGAGCAGGTGCTGGAGCACGAGGGACTGGTAAGCGAGAGCGATGAATACGTGACCCTGGCGGGCATGCTGCTCTCCCACTTCGGCACCCTGCCCACCCCGGGTCAGCAGTTGCAACTGCAGCAGCTCAACTTCGAGGTGATCGAGGTGAGCGAGCGGCGCATCGAGCGGGTGAAAGTGATGCCCGCCGCGGCTTGAGCCTGCCACCAGCAGAATACAGAAGAGGGCCAGACGGCCCTCTTTTTTATGCCTAAACGCCTCTTTCCCGGCGGTTTGCACTGATTGCTGCATCAAGCACAATTCTCTTGTGCAATTACCCCTCTTTTTCACAACAAGATGGCGGCATAAAGTGGCCTCACGTCCACCATGAGGAACTCAAGATGAGCCACGATCACCTGTTCTGCCCGCTGCGCCTCGGCCAGCTGCACCTTGCCAACCGCATCGTCATGCCCCCCATGACCCGCTCCCGTGCCAGTCAGCCGGGTGATGTGGCCAACGCCATGATGGCGAGCTACTACGCCCAGCGCGCCGAGGCGGGCCTGATCATCAGCGAAGGCACCCAAATCGACCCCATGGGCAAGGGCTACGCCTGGACGCCGGGCATCTACAGCGCAGAGCAGATCGCTGGCTGGAAACTGGTGACCGATGCCGTGCACGCCAAGGGGGGCACCATCTTCGCCCAGCTCTGGCACGTGGGCCGGGTCACCCATCCGGACAACATCGGCGGCGCCCAGCCCATCTCCGCTTCAGCCCTGCCCGCAGTGGGCGTCAAGGTGTTCGTCGATAACGGCAGCGATGCCCCCGGCTTTGTCGAGACCGTCACCCCGCGCGCCATGACCCAGGCCGAAATCGATGCGGTAGTGGGCCAGTTCCGTCAGGCGGCTCGCAACGCCATCAGCGCCGGTTTTGACGGCATCGAGCTGCACGCCGCCAACGGTTATCTGATCAACCAGTTCCTCGACTCCGAATCCAACGCCCGCACCGACAGTTACGGCGGATCACTGGAAAACCGGCTGCGCTTTCTCAAAGAGGTGACCGAGGTGGTCAGCAGCGAAATTGGCGCCGATCGGGTTGGTGTGCGTCTTGCACCGCTCACCACCCTCAACGGCACCGTGGATGCCAATCCGCAGGAGACCTATCTGGCAGCCGCCCGCCTGCTGGGCCAGCTCAATGTCACCTACCTACACATTGCCGAAGCGGACTGGGACGATGCCCCCCTGATGCCGGAGAACTTCAAGCAGGGTCTGCGGGATGCCTTCCCCAACACCCTGATCTATGCCGGCAAATATGATGGCGAGCGGGCTCGCGCCGCCCTTGACGCGGGCTGGGCCGACATGATTGGCTTTGGCCGCCCCTTCGTCGCCAACCCGGATCTGCCGAACCGGCTGCGCCACGGCTATCCGCTGGCCCCCCACGATCCGGCTACCCTGTTTGGCGGCGGCGAGAAAGGGCTGACCGACTACCCCGTCTATCAGGCCGATGACGCAGCCACCAGCCGCTGATTGCCGATGGCCAACCGGCCACGTAACGCAGGCCCCACAGGTTGGGGCCTGCCGTATTGTTGCGCATTAGCAACAGTGATATGGCTGACCGTATCGCGGTTGCAATCATCTCGTTAAGCTCTCCCCCACTCTTTCGCAAGGAGTCCCCATGAATCACACCCAAGCCTGGTGCTGGCATGCCCCCGGTGAACCGACCCAGCTTACCCTCGCAGACCTGCCGCTGGCGCCGCTCGCCCCCGATGAGGTACTGGTGGCCAACCGGGTCATCGCCTTCAATCCGGTGGACTGGAAGCTGATCGAATATGGCCACTCCAACTGGCAGGACGGTCAGGTGCCCGGCGTCGATGGCATGGGCACTATCGTGGCCCTCGGCGCCAACGTCAGCCATCTGCGCCTTGGCGCCCGGGTCGCCTATCACACCGACCTGCGTCACCACGGCAGCTTTGCCCGCCACACCAAAGTGCCCGCCCGCGCCCTGCTGCCGGTGCCCGATGCTCTGAGCGATGAGGCGGCCGCCGCCCTGCCCTGTCCCGGTCTCACCGCCTGGCAGGCGCTGGCCAAGCTGCCGCGCCTGCACGGGGAAGCGCTGCTCATCACAGGTGCTGGCAGCAGCGTCGGCCGCTTTGCGGTGCAACTGGCCCTCCAGCAAGGAGCGCGACTCTTTGCCAGCGCCAGTCCACGCCACCATCAGTGGCTCAAACAGATCGGGGTGCAGGGGGTGGCCGATTATCGGGAACAAGACTGGCTGGCCACCTTGCAGGCCGCCAACGGCAACGAGCCGTTCGAGGGGATCATCGATCTGGTCTCGAGCCAACAGGCAGAGAGCCTGCTGCCAGCCCTTGGCTACTACGGCCATATGGTGACTGTGCTCGGGCGCATCCCGCACAACCCGCTGCCCGCCTTTAGCCATTGCCACTCGTTGCACGAGATTGCACTGGGTGCCCAGCACGCCTTTGGCACCGACAAACAGTGGAGCCGGCTGGTCGCAGCCGGTGTCAACATGATGGAGCAGATGGCGAGCGGCGAGCTGACCCTGCCGCCGCTGGTGGTGGGCGACTTTGAGGCACTACCCATCCTGCTCGAGCGCTTCAAGCGCGAAGGACAGGGCGAGAAGTTTCTGGTACGGGTGGCGTAACGCTGGCGTCATCCACCAGCAGCAGAAACGCTCGCAACTGAAAATAAGAGAGGCCCGCTATAGCGGGCCTCTTTGCATCCGGGATTAACCTGCCCCTGACTCAGTGCAGCTGCACCCCGTGGCGGGCGGCATGAGTGCGAATGTCACGGGTCAGCCGCGCCTTGTCGGCCAGAGAGAGCCAGCTCGCCTCAACGGCATTGAGCGACAAGCGGCAGAGCTGACTCATGGTCGCGCCGAGGCCATCGGCCAGCGCCACAAAGTTGGCATTCATATAGCCGCCAAAGTAGGCGGGATCGTCCGAGTTGATGGTGACGCAGAGCCCCTGCTCCAGCAGCCGCAACACATTGTGCTGGGCCATATTGCCGAACACCTTGAGCCGGGTGTTGGAGAGGGGGCAGATGGTGAGCGGCAGCCTGGTATCCGCCAGATAGCGCAGCAGCTCGGGATCGTCTGCCGAGCGCACCCCGTGATCGATGCGGCATACCTGCAGCTCGTTGATCGCCTGCCAGATGTAGTCGGCAGGCCCCTCTTCACCTGCGTGGGCCACCACCGGCAGCCGCAGCTCGCGGCATTTGGCAAAGACCCGGGCAAACTTGGTCGGCGGGTTGCCCTTTTCACCCGAGTCGAGGCCGATGCCGTGAATGCGTGACAGGAAGGGCATAGCCTCTTCCAACGTCGCAAAGGCATCCTCTTCGCTCAGGTGGCGCAAAAAGCTCATGATAAGGCGCCAGCTGATGCCAAACTCCCGCTCCCCAGTCTGCAGCGCCCGTTCGATGCCGCCCAGCACAGTGGCAAAGGGGATACCGCGAGCGGTGTGGGTCTGCGGGTCGAAGAAGATCTCCACATGCACCACCTTGTCGGCGGCGCACCGCTCAAGATAGGCCCAGGTGAGGTCGAAGAAATCCTGCTCGGTCACCAGCACGCTGGCACCGCGATAGTAGAGGTCGAGAAAAGATTGCAGGCAGTCAAAGTCATAAGCGGCGCGCACGCTGGCCACATCGGGCCAGGGCAGTGGCACACCGTTGCGGCGGCCCAGCTCAAACATCAACTCGGGTTCGAGGCTGCCCTCGATATGCAGGTGCAGCTCCAGTTTCGGCAGTCCGGCGATAAATTGCGCGGCGGTGAGGTGTTCGGGGGTGACTGGCTTGGGAATCGGGGTGTCCATAGCGACGGCTCCATCAGCAAAGTGATCCGGCGTCAGCCCCTCCACCAGACTGACCCGACGGCAGCTTTATTGTGCACCCAAGTGGCGAGACAGGGGAGACTTGTCATCAAACAGACTTATAATGGCGTCACAAAAATCATAAATGATTGAACATCTTAACGATTGGCGGCTCGCCTGCGCCCTGACAAGGAGTTTTCATGAAGAAGAACGTCATCTGCGATATCGACGGTGTCATCCTGCACAACAACGATCTCATCCCCGGTGCCGACCGTTTCGTCCATCGCCTGCTGGAGCAGGGCAGCAAGCTCTTGTTCCTCACCAACTACCCGGCCCAGACCCAGAAAGATCTGCAAAACCGCTTCCGTTCCGCCGGGATCGAGGTGCCGGAGGAGTGCTTCTATACCTCCGCCATGGGTACCGCCGATTTCCTCAAGCGTCAGGATGGCAAGAAGGCGTATGTGATCGGTGAAGGGGCCCTGACCCACGAGCTCTACAAGGCCGGTTTCACTATCACCGATATCGACCCGGACTTCGTGGTAGTGGGCGAGACCCGCAACTACAACTGGACCATGATGCAACAGGGGGCCAAGTTCGTCGATCAGGGGGCCCGCTTTATCGCCACCAACCCCGATACCCACGGCCCCATGATGCACCCGGCCTGCGGCGCCCTATGCGCCCCCATCGAGCGGATGACTGGCAAGAAGCCGTTCTACGTCGGCAAGCCGAGCGCCTGGATCATCCGTGCGGCACTGAACCGGATGGAGGCCCACTCCGACGACACCATCATCATCGGCGACAACCTGCGCACCGACATTCTGGCGGGCTTTCAGGCCGGTCTCGAGACGGTGCTGGTGCTCTCCGGGGTAAGCAAGGTCGCCGATATCGACCGCATGCCGTTTCGCCCGAACCATATTTTCGACTCCGTGGTCGACATCGATATCGTCTAATCACCACCCAAGCGTTAAACAGGGCAGGTCTCTCCTGCCCTTGCAGGATCTGTTATGGAACCCATTCTGATCGCCGTGGCCTTTGGCTGCGGCATGGTAGTCAATCTGATTGGCCTGCCCCCCCTGCTCGGCTTTCTGGCCGCCGGTTTTATCCTCAACGGCATGGGATATGAAAATACCCCTGCCCTGAGCGAGGTGGCCGATCTCGGCGTCACCTTGCTGCTGTTCACCATCGGCCTCAAGCTCAATATCAAAACCCTGATGCGGCGCGATGTGTGGGGCACCACCAGCCTGCACCTGCTGCTCTCCACCCTGCTATTTACCGTGGTACTGCTGGTCTGCAAGGGACTGGGGCTTGAACTTGCCCTCTCGCTGGACTGGAAACTGGCGCTGCTGCTGGGCTTTGCCCTCTCCTTCTCCAGCACCGTCTTCGCAGTCAAGGTGCTGGAAGATCGCAGCGACATGAATGCCCTCTACGCCCGCATCGCCATCGGGGTGCTGGTCATGCAGGATGTGTTCGCCGTGGCGTTTCTGGCCTTCTCCAGCGGCAAGTGGCCCAGTATCTGGGCGCTCTGGGTACTGGGATTGCCGCTGCTGCGCCCGCTGCTGTTCAAGCTGCTGGAGCGTGCCGGGCACGGCGAGCTGCAGGTGCTGTTCGGGGTGTTTTTGGCGCTGGTGGTCGGGGCCGCCGGTTTTGAAGTGGTCGGCCTCAAGCCGGATCTGGGGGCCCTCATCATCGGCATGCTGCTCGCCTCTCATCCGGCTGCGGCAGGGCTTGCAAAGGCGCTCTTTAACCTCAAAGACCTCTTTCTGGTCTGCTTTTTTCTCACCATCGGTCTCAACGGCCTGCCGACCCACGACACCATGTTGCTGGCACTGGCGCTGGTGCTGGCCCTGCCGCTCAAAAGCGCCCTCTACTATCTGGTCTACAGCGGCGCTCACCTGAGGGTGCGCACCGCCCTGCTCTCGACCTTGGCGCTCACCAACTTCTCGGAGTTTGGCCTGATCGTCGCCGCCATCGCCGCCAAGGCAGGCTGGCTCTCCCACGAGTGGCTGGTGGCGGTCTCGCTGGCACTGGCGGCGAGCTTTATGATCTCCGCCCCGCTCAATGCCCAGAGCGAGCGCATTTATCACCGCATCGGCCACTGGCTGCGGGGATTGCAGGCGAGCAACCTTCATCCGGAAGACAGACCCATCGAATTGGGCGATGCCGAGGTAATCATCCTCGGCATGGGGCGGATCGGTCAGGGGGCCTACTTCGAGCTGGAGAACAAGTACGGCAACGTCATCCTCGGGGTGGAAAACGACAGCGAGAAACTGCCCACCCTGCGCGCCCAGGGGATGAACGTCATCGAGGGGGATGCTACCGATACCGACTTCTGGGACAAGGTGCTGCTCTCCAATCAGGTCAATCTGGTGCTGCTGGCGATGCCCCACCACTCGGGGAATCTCTACGCCATCGAGAAGCTGCGCAGCCACGGGTTCAACGGCAAGATAGCCGCCATCGTCCGCTTCGAGGATGATATCGCCTCCCTCAAGGAGCAGGGGGTGGATGCAGTGTTCAACGTCTACAACGAAGCGGGCAGCGGCTTTGCCCGCCATGTGATCCGCCGCTTGCAGCCGCTCTGAGTCGTCGGCCAGCAGCCCTTGGCAAGGGCTCTTGGCAAGGAGGAACGCATCGTTTAAGTTATGCACAACCTCGTTTAATAAAACGAACAATCGCGGGGCCTGGATGGCCCCGCGTTCCTATCTGCCGATAGCCAAGGAGGCACCATGAAGACCCTCAACGACTGGATTTTGCTCGATCGCCACGAGGCGGCCCCTACCCCGCTGATGCCTGCCCCCGAGCGCATTAAAGCGGGCAACCCGAGTCAGATGGTGTGGAACCACTACTCCGACCCAAGCCAGCAGTTTCACGTGGGCTTCTGGGCTTGCGAGCCCGGCCGCTGGGCCATCCACTACACCGAGCACGAGTATTGCCAGCTGCTGGAGGGGGATGTGGTGATCCACGACAGTCAGGGCGGCCAGCTGACCCTCAAACCCGGCGATCAATTCGTGATTCCGGCAGGCTTTGTCGGCGAGTGGGAGACCCTCACCCCATGTCGCAAGGTCTACGTCATCTTCGAACCCACCTCGGCTTGACGTTCACGTCACCCTGCCCCGTTGCAGCAACCCTTATCCTGTTGATCTGCTTGACGCTTACGGCATGATTTTCTGCGGTTTTCCCGCTTGCAAAAGGTTTTTCCGCTAGGCATTGTGTCTGACGAGGAATGTAAATGGAATTTCGAGCCCAAACGTGGGGGGCTCATATAAAAATCAAGAGGATTACCGCCAATGTGTTCAATTTTCGGCATTCTGGATATCAAGTCCGATGCAGTAGCCCTGCGCAAATCGGCGCTGGAGATGTCCAAGCGACTTCGTCACCGCGGGCCTGACTGGTCCGGCGTTTACAGCTCCGACAAAGCCATTCTGGTGCACGAGCGTCTGGCCATCGTCGACCCGGGCAATGGCGCCCAGCCGCTCTACAACCCCGAGCGCACCCATGTGCTGGCGGTCAACGGCGAGATCTACAACCACAAAGAGCTGGAAAAGACCCTCAAGGTCGACTTCCAGTTCCAGACCAAATCCGACTGTGAAGTGCTGCTAGCTCTCTACAAGGAGAAGGGCCCGGCGTTTCTCGACGATCTCAACGGCATCTTTGCCTTCATCCTTTATGACGCCGAACAGGATGCCTACCTGATTGGTCGCGACCACATGGGGATCATCCCCCTCTATACCGGTCGTGACGAGCACGGCAACTTCTATGTCGCATCCGAAATGAAGGCGCTGGTGCCGGTCTGCAAGAGCGTCGAAACCTTCCCGCCGGGACACTATCTGTGGAGCAAGGATGGCGAGCTCAAACAGTGGTACAAGCGCGACTGGATGGAGTACAGCGCGGTCGAGCACAACGTCAGCGACAAGGCCGAGCTGAAAGCCGCGCTGGAAGCTGCGGTCAAGCGCCAGCTGATGTGCGACGTGCCCTATGGCGTGCTGCTCTCCGGCGGGCTGGACTCCTCCGTCATCTCCGCCATTACCAAGCTCTATGCGGCGCGCCGCATCGAGGACGATGGCAAGAGCGAAGCCTGGTGGCCGCAACTGCACTCCTTCGCCGTCGGGCTGGAAGGGTCGCCGGATCTCGCCGCCGCCCGCAAGGTGGCTGATCACCTCGGTACCATCCACCACCAGATCCACTTCACCGTGCAGGAGGGTCTGGATGCCCTGCGCGACGTCATTTATCACCTAGAGACCTATGACGTCACCACCATCCGTGCCTCCACCCCGATGTATCTGATGGCCCGCTACATCAAGGCGATGGGGATCAAGATGGTGCTCTCCGGCGAAGGCTCCGACGAGCTGTTCGGTGGCTACCTCTACTTCCACAAGGCGCCCAACGCTAAAGAGTTCCACGAAGAGAACGTGCGCAAGCTCGCCTCACTGCATCTCTATGACTGCCTGCGCGCCAACAAGTCGATGGCCGCCTGGGGTGTGGAAGGTCGTGTGCCCTTCCTCGACAAGGAGTTCATGGACGTGGCGATGCGCCTGCAACCTGCCGACAAGATGTGTGGCAAGGGCAAGATCGAGAAGCACATTCTGCGCGAAGCGTTCGAGGACCTGCTGCCCCACGAAGTGGCATGGCGCCAGAAGGAGCAGTTCTCCGATGGCGTCGGTTATTCGTGGATCGACAGCCTGAAAGCCATGGTGGAACAGGAAGTGACGGATCAGATGTTCGAGGCGGCCGCCTTCCGCTTCCCCATCAACACTCCGCTCACCAAAGAGGCCTACTTCTACCGCGCCATCTTCGACGAGCACTTCCCGCTGGAAGCCGCCGCCCGCACCGTACCCTACGGCAAGTCGGTCGCCTGCTCCACTCCTACCGCGCTGGAGTGGGATGCCAAGTTCAAGGAGATGGCCGACCCGTCAGGCCGCGCCGTAATGGACGTGCACCAGCAGGGCTACTAAGCCCGAACGGGTTCACCCGAGCGGATAACGCCAGATAGCAAAAAGCCCTTCACCATGGTGAAGGGCTTTTTCATCTCCCCGCGGTCACGCCTGCCAAATCACATCAGACCATCGCAGATAGTTGATTTTTCATAAATATTTAATTTTTTTACCGAGTGACCATGCATTGACAGGGAGCGCGTCGATTGACTATGCCTGAAGGGTGATCAACAGGATCACCAGGATGACAACAAGGATCGGGAGGGGGCATGGACGCTAACACTCTATCAAGGATCGCCCTGCTGACAGCACTGCTCGCCAGTCCGTCTGCAATGGCCAATGACAATATCGTGGTACTGCAGCTTGGCAGGGCCTTCAGCAATGAAAAGCTCGACATCAACATCGCCGACGCCAAGTTCCATCACATATTCTGGCGTTGGGGAGACTCAGGCTGCCAATTTGGGCTGGGGGTACGTGGCGGTATGCTCAAGGTAGAAGATGAAAAGAGCGCCAGACTGGGGGGCGGCGCCCGTATCGAATGCCAATGGGGTAACTGGGTAACCTGGCTCCCCGGCGAAATGGTCTGGCTCGATCAGTACCAATTTGGCACTCGCGGCAACGGCTACAAGGATTACGGCGGCCCCTTCCAGTTCGCCCTGGGTATCGGCCTCGGTTACGCCATCACCAAGAATTGGCTGATCGGCTATCAGTATGAGCACATGTCCAACGCCTATATGTATGACAAGAACCCGGGGCTGGACAGCTATACCCTCCACATCGAGTACCGTTTTTAGCCAAGCAGGCTCAACCGTTATCGAAACCGTTAGACAAAAAAAAGCCTTCACTCTCGTGAAGGCTTTTCGTCATGTGCACACTATCCATCGTTACAGATAGAAGATCCCCACGATCAGGGTATGGAAGACAAAACCGACCATCAGTGGTACCGAGGTGCGCTTGATCACCGCGAACGGGGTCAGCTTGGCACCGCTGGAGACGGCGATAATCACCCCGGAGACTGGCGACATGGCTCGCCCCATGTGGGAGGCCTGCTGCATCGGCAGGATCATGGCGGCGGTATTGACCCCCATGCTGGCGGCGATCTGCGGGATCAGCTCGACAAAGGCAAGGAAGGGCGCATTGCCAGAGCCCATGATGATGGCGGCAACCAGCGTCACCAGAGCAAAAACGATCGCCATGGCAAAGGCGGGCAGTCCCACATGTTCGGCGCCGACGATCAGGATATCGATCACCCCCAGCACCTTGATGCCGTGAGCGAAGATCCCCGCCGCCACCAGCAGCCCCACCACGTTGCTGAACGCTGACCCCATGCCGTTGAGGAAGTGGCTGAAACCACCACACACCTGTTTCATGTCACGGGTTCTGGCTGCCTCGACCACCATGCTGATAAACATCGAGATCATCACTATGGTGATGACGTTGAGCTTGATGTGATCGACAAACAGTGAAGAGAAGCCCACCGCCATGATGATGGGCAGCATCGGCAAAATGGCATAAAAGCCGGGGACTCCGACCTGTTGCGCCGACTCATCCACCGTAGCCGCGCCCTGATGCGGGTGTCCGTCCTGCAGATCGCAACGACGTTGCCAAAATACGTGCATCAAGCCCACCACCAGCACTGTCGCCAGCGCGGCAGGGCCCTGATAGGTATAGACATACTCGATCACGTTGTGGCCCATGCCCACCGCATCGGTTGCACGGATGGCGTCGATAGCGGTCGGGGTATAAGCCACCCCGAGGGAGGTAGCAATCACCCCGGCCGACGAGGCCGCAGAGAGGCCAAGCCCTACCATGATGGGGAACAGGGTCGCCATCAACAGTACCGCCAGACCAGTCGCCGAGGGGATCGCCAGTTGCAGCGCGCTGGCCAGCAGGTAGGAGAAGAACAGCAACACATAGGGGGAGCGCAACCGGCGCAGTGGACGAATCGCAATGCACACCACCGCATCGTTGGCACCGATATGATCCATGTAATGGGCAAAGCCCATCAGCGCCATGATCATCAAGCCAAGATCGGCCGCCCGCGAGCTGAAGAGATCCCGCATCACCTCGAAGGGATCGAACAGGGCAATTCCGGTGCTCTCGACCCCTTTGGGCAGCACACTCCCCCACCCTGCCAGCTGGCTTGCCACCATCAGCACCAGACCGGCGGCAAACAGCACCGGCTCGGCCCGATAGCCTTTGAGAATCAGTCTGGCCACCAGCACGATGACCAGCACTGCAATAACTACCTGAAACATGACGACTCCTTAGCGGCTGAAACGGGCGTGGGTGAGCTTGATGATCTCGATCACCACGGCACTGGCCGCCTCGAGGGATTTAACCGGCAGGTACTCGTAGATGGAGTGAAAGTTGTGGGCACCGGTGAAGAGGTTCGGGCAGGGCAATCCCTTCTGGGAGAGCACAGCGCCATCATAACCACCGCGCATCGGGATAGGCTTGGGGGTGATCCCCAGCGTCTCGTAAGCGGCCAGCGCCAGCTCGATGGGGTAGCGGTTCTCCCCCTGCAGGCTGTTGAAGACATTGCTGTAGCGATCGCTCAAGTGGTAACTCACGCTCTGCTCACCCCACAGGGCCTGACAGCTCTTGCCGAGGGTATCGAGCAGGGTCATTCGTTGCTGATACCCCTGCTCGGTGAAGTCGCGCACATCCAGCTTGAGCACTGTGTTGGCGCTGTTGCCCTGCATCTGCTTGACCCAGTAGTAACCCTCGCGCCCCTCGGTATATTCGGGCGCTTCGCCCCCCGGCAGCATGGCGATAAACTTGTGCGCCATCAGCAGCGAGTTCTTCAGCTTGCCCTTGGCCGACATGGGGTGGGCCGAGGCACCGTGAAAGACAAACTCCGCATCCCCCGCATTCCAGTTCTCATAGACCAGCTCGCCAATGCCGCAGCAGTCGAGGGTATAGGCGAAGTCAGCGCCAAAACGTTCGGTATCGAACGCCTTGGCCCCGCGCAATCCCTGCTCCTCGTCAGGTACCAGACCAATTTTGATGGTGCCGTGGGGGATCTCCGGATATGCCTGCAGATAGGCAACCGCATTGACGATGGCGGCGATGGCCGCCTTGTCATCGGCCCCCAGCAGGCTGGTGCCGTCGGTCACGATGATCCGATCACCGACATAGTTGGCCAGCTCGGGGAACTCGCTCAGACGCAGGGTGATCTGCTGGTCGGCATTGAGGCAGATATCGCCCCCTTCATAGGCCACTACTTGGGCATGGGTATCGTTGGTGTGTTCAGCACTGGTATCGAGATGAGCAAAGAAGGCCACGGTGGGCAGATCCCCGCCCACATTGGCAGGAAGTGTGGCGGTCAGGATGGCGTTATCCGCCACCTCCACGGTCAACCCCAGGGCGATCAGCTCCTCTGCCACCTTGTCAGCCAGCACCCGCTGCCCCGGGGAGGAGGGCATTACCCCGGCGGCGCCCGCTTCACGATTGGTGGTGGTATTGATGGCGGTGTATCCCAAAAATCTGTCGACAATATGCATTGCGGTAGTCCTGTGAGTAGTGACGGATATGATGCCGTGACGAGATCCGGCGGCGCGGTCGCCTTATTCCGAAAGCAGCCGCCTTTTTCTGCAAACAGCCGTCTGATGAAGCGATAACGCCTTGGATTAACGAGAAAAAATGAGATGGATAAAGAGAGTGCCCATCACAGTCGAATCAATGGGTAGTGATAAATAACACAGAAAAGCTGCATAAAAGCCATCAGATAACCAAAAGTGGGTAGCTGATCACATGCCTGATATGCTGAAAGGCGAAATAAAAACCTGAATGAAAGTCTCTGCTTTCGTATCGGGTAGCGAAATCCACTGCCCGGGCCAGACACATTGGCGGTATGTCATAAAGGAAAAATGCCAGAGCACAGGCTCCGGCATCGATAGTGGGAAAGTGATCAGAGAAACCGATCTGCCCGGCGACCGCTCAGGCTGACCGTCGGGGCCCCTCTTTGACATGATGAGTGCGTCGCGGTTAATCCCTTTTCGCCTTGTTGGCGAAGAAGATATCGGCCTGAATATCCTGGGTGCGCACCGTGAAGATCTGGTTGGTGAGATCGTCGGTCAGCATTTCGGCCTCCTTCATCACCCGCAGATTGAAGTCGTTGAGCATGCTGTTGGCGGCGGCCTTGTCGGTTTTGACCGTTTTCAGATAGTTGGCTTCCATCTCTTTCTGCTCTTTGGCAATCTTCGCCTCCCAGCTCTGGTAAGCCTGCTTCACTATGGGGGCCAATTTGGGGTAATCGGTCATTATCAGGGTCTGCAGCTTGCGATATTTCCAGTAGATGGAGTCGCTGTCGGCCTTGTCGCTACCCATGGCATAGTGCGCCGGATAGGCTTCCAGACCGCTGTAGTAGGGAACGAAGGCGGTCAGATCTGCCATGCCGAGGCCCACATAGGTCACCTCCCCCACCTCACGCGGCATCCAGGGGCGTACCTGCATCACGTGGGACTCGTAGGTACGGAACACACTGACTGGGCGCCACGGCTCCTGACCGTTCAACCCCTTGCTGTAGGGATCGTGTTCGGTGCCGTCATAGTGATTGCGCAGCACCGCCTTGACCTCCTCCAGCGTCATCTTCTTCTCGGGGGCGAGGGTGACCGGGAACTGACGACCGGCATCCACCGCCTGCTTGAGCGAGGGGTTGAACATCTGCTGGATGGTCCAGACCCGCGGATCGTTATAGGTGCGGTCCCGCTCGTCATCGCGGGTATAGGCTTTCGAGAAGTTGAACGCCCCATCCTTTTGCGGATGGTAGAGCCCCTTCTCGGTGGCAAATTCGATCAGATTTTTCGATCCCATCATATCGGCACTGGCGGGATCGTACTGCTGCAGGCGGCCCTGATTGCCGGTGGCAAAGTAGTGATTTTTCGGCAGACGCTGCGCCATCCAGTGATGGCCGGTGGCAGTCTCCAGATACCAGAGCTCGTTATCATCCACCACGGCGACACCAAATCCCTCTCCCGCGCCTATGGTCTCGATGATGTTGCCAAGCAACGAGATCGCCTCGCGGGCCGATGTGGACCGGGAGAGCAACACATCGGGAATGTCATCCTCGGTGATCCCCTTATCTTCCACATAGGGGTCAAAGGCGAGCGCTTCGGGTGAGGCAAAAATGGACTCGGTGCCGCTCACCCCGACTCCCTTCTCGTTGAACCCGGTGGCGCCATGCAGCTGGGTCTTCCAGTTCGGTACCGTGGTATAGCGCAGGGAGTTTTTCGGCAAGGGGTAGCTGAAATCATTGGCGCCATTGTGAGCCTTGGAGCTGTGCATACCGCTCTGCCCCTGCTTGGCCGGATGGATCACGAAATGCTGGGCTTTCAGGGCATCGCTGTCGGCGCTGCGGGCCACCATCATGGAGCCATCGGCGCTGGCTTCACTGCCGACCAGCAAGGTGGTACAGGCGAACGCCGACGAGAAGAGAGCAAGGTTGATGGAGAGTGCGACGACGCACTTTTTGAAGGAATACATGAGATCTCCTTGTTGCACAGAGTGGTTGCAAATAAGCGGTGGCGCGCCAGTCAACCTGCCGCTGTCACAAGGGATCTGCGCGGTGACACGGGCCGGACAGTGCGGGCCATCAAACCGTAAACACGAAAAAGAGCAGTGCGAATAAACCATGGAAACCAGGGAGGTAGCCAGGCCCCCTGATAGGCGACCTGTGCGCATTTCTGCTTTCCGCTGTCCCGCTGGCGTGGCGATACTAGGCCCAATCAACTGACTTGAGTGTGACTGACAGCCCAAAACACCAACAATAAAGACTCAATCGATGCAAAATGTTGATAAGTGTGACAAGTGCAGGATCCTTGGCGACATTCAGCCGTCAACACAAGGCACGCAAGGCGCATACAGAAGGGAAATAAAGAGATGAGGAGATATAACGCGCGGGATGGCGTGCTGACGCCATCCCGCGATTCAAGTCAGTAGGTCACTGCGCATCCGGCTGGTTTGCGGGGGCGGCCTTGATAAAGGCTTGCAACTGTTCGCAGTTGGCGACGATGCGGCGGATAGTGGGGTAATCGTCCAGGGTCATGTCGTAGCGGCGGGCGTTGTAGACCTGGGGCACCAGCATGCAGTCGGCCAGGGTCACTTCGTTGCCGACGCAGTAGACACCGGCGGTGGTCATCAACAGCTGTTCGAGGGCGGTGAAGGTCTCGTCAATCCAGTGGCGATACCAGCGGGCCTCCTGCTCGTTGTTGGCCCTGAAGTGCTCTTCCAGATAGTTGAGTACCCGCAGATTGTTGAGCGGGTGAATATCGCAGGCGATCATGTTGACGATCTGGCGCACTCGGGCCCGCGCGTCGGGGGAAGAGGGCATCAGAGAATAGGCGGGATAGGTCTCGTCAAGGTACTCCATGATGGCGACCGACTGACCGATCTGCACATCGCCATCCACCAGAAACGGCACCAGCCCTTGGGGGTTGATCCGGCGATAGGCCTTCTCGCTCTGCTCGCCTTGCCGCAAATTGATGGGGTGCTGCTCATAGGCGAGCCCCTTGAGCTGCAACACGATCCGCACCCGAAAACTTGCCGACGAACGCCAATAGCCAAACAACTGCAACATAATCTGTCCCTGCATCTTATCTGGGCCCGAAGCCCGGCAGGTGCTCACCACCTGCCTCCTTGTGTATCCGGCACCGGTTGAGGGCTCGTCGTGATCCGGACATATCCCGAATATGCTTGCCGCCAACCGGCGCTGGCCATCAACCTCCCTGACCGTTCGCTGACACCACCTGTTGAGAGATAGTGCCAAACAGGTTTTGGCCAGAGCGATCTTCCATCGCGATCGACACTCTATCACCAAACTGCAAATAGGGGGTTATAGCTTGATCACAATCAAGAATTTCCAGCATGCGGCGCTCGGCGATGCAGGATGAGCCGGCGCTGCGATCGTAGTTGGAGACGGTGCCGGAGCCGATGATGCAGCCTGCCCCGAGCGGTCTGGTCTTGGCGGCGTGGGCAATCAGCTCGAAGAAGCTGAAGGTCATGTCCACCCCGGCTTCGGGCGCACCGAACAGGGCACCGTTGAGGTGGGTCAGAAGCGGCAGATGCACTTTGCCATCACGCCAGTCATCGCCGAGCTCGTCCGGGGTGATGGCCACCGGCGAGAAGGCGCTGGACGGTTTGGACTGGAAGAAGCCAAAGCCCTTGGCCAGCTCGCCCGGAATGAGGTTACGCAGGCTCACGTCGTTGACCAGCATCAGCAATTTGACGTGGCTGGCGGCCCCCTGCGGGCTCACCCCCATCGGCACGTCGTCGGTGATGATGGCCACCTCCGACTCGAAATCGATCCCCCACTCCTCCGATCCCATGACAATCGGCCCACGGGGAGCCAAAAAGCTGTCGGAGCCCCCCTGATACATCAGCGGATCGTGCCAGAAGCTCTCCGGCATCTCGGCGCCGCGCGCCTTGCGCACCAGCTCCACGTGGTTGACGTAGGCGCTGCCATCGGCCCACTGATAGGCGCGCGGCAACGGAGAGAGGCAAGACGCTTCGTCAAAGGGGAACGCCTCGGCCACGCGGCCCTCGTTAAGCTGCTGATAGACAGCCTCCAGCCTGGGGGCAACCTCGGCCCACTCGTCGAGGGCGGCCTGCAACGTCGGGGCAATCTCGCTCACCCGTACCGCCCGGGTCAGATCCCGGTTCACCACCACCAAAGCGCCATCGCGCTTGCCATTGTTTAATGTTGCCAATTTCATAAGCGATTCCTTATTTGCCGGCAGCCGCGTCCGGGCGTTGCCAGCTGGAGACATACCGGGTGTTCTCGATCCCTTCACACAGGCTGCCGACGTTCAGCGCATCGCGGGTGTCTAGCATGACCGCCACCTCGTCGGTGAACTTCTTGGCATAGGCCTGCCCCGCCGCAAACGCCTTGGGATGGGGGCCATGGGTGAAACCGGCAGGGTGGAAGGTAACCATGCCCCGCTCGATATTGTCCCGGCTGAAGAAGTCCCCTGCATGGTAGAAGAGCACTTCGTCGTAATCGTCATTGCTGTGATAGAAGGGCACCTTGAGGGCGCCGGGGTCACTCTCGATGGGGCGCGGCACGAAGGTACAAATCACGAAGCGGCTCGCCACAAAGGTCGAATGAGCCGACGGCGGCAGATGGTAGCGGTGGCTCATCAGCGGGCGGATATCCCGCCAGTTGAGGCGCACCACGCACAAGTCGCCGTGCCACCCCTGCGCATCCAGCGGGTTGAAGGGCCAGGTGATGACGCTAATCTCGTCGTGGCGCTTCACCTGCAGCGACCAGGGATTCTCATCCTGCTGGGCCAAAAAGCGCTCGTTGATGGCGGGCACATCGAGCGCCGCTGGGTCGAAGATGGCGTGATTGCCCACCAACCCCTTGTCCGGTAGCTGATAGCTGTCGTTGGTCGCCTCGATCATCAGGATGAACAGGGGCGCCGTCGGCTCAATGCGCCACATGGTGCCACGGGGGATCACCACGTAGTCGCCATCGCGAAGAGTCAGGTGGCCGTAGTCGCAGAAGAACTCGCCACCCCCCTCGTGGATAAAGAGCAGCTCGTCACCGTCGGCATTGCGCACCAGAAACGGCATCGCCTCAGAAAGCCGCCAGATGCGATAGCGGCAGTGGGGGTTGCTGAGAATGTCGGGAGCCACCCAGGGAGAGAGGGAACTCACCTCCTCCTGCAGGGCATTGAGGTCAAACAGCCGTGGTCGCAGCGGCCCCTCCCAACTGCTCCAGTCGGTGGGGGCATGCTTGTGGTGCATGTGGGTAGCTGGGCCGAAAAAGCCGCTGCGCCCCAGCTCGCGCTCATAGATAGCCTGCTCCGGCAGGTCGGCATGGGCCTGCCGGGAGTGGGTTCCCTCCCGATGGGGGAAGTTAATCCAGTTACGCATCGCTCGCTCCCTCTTTGCGGGCACCCTTCTCATCCTCGGCGCCATCCAGCACGCCACGGCGGATCTGGTCCAGCTCGATCGATTCAAACAGTGCCTTGAAATTGCCCTCGCCAAACCCTTCGTTACCCTTGCGCTGGATGATCTCGAAGAAGACCGGGCCAATCACGGTATCGGTAAAGATCTGCAGCAGGATGCCATCCTTGGTGGGGGAGCCGTCGATGAGGATGCGCAGCTCTTTGAGGGCCGCCAGATCCTCCTGATGCCCCTCGACCCGGCTATTCACCTTCTCGTAGTAGGTATCCGGGGTCGGCATAAAGCCGGTACCGCGGCTGCGCAGGGTGCGGATGGTGTGGTAGATATCGCTGGAGGCCATGGCGATGTGTTGGATACCCTCCCCCTTGTACTGGCGCAGATACTCCTCAATCTGGGACTTGTCATCCGCCGACTCGTTGATGGGGATGCGGATCTTGCCACAAGGCGCGGTCATGGCACGGGAGTGCAGCCCGGTCAGCTTGCCCTCGATATCGAAGTAGCGAATTTCACGGAAGTTGCCGATCCGCTCGTAGAAATTGGACCAGACATCCATATTGCCGCGATGGACGTTGTGGGTCAGGTGATCGATTTCGATGAGACCTGCATCCACCTCTGCCATCCGGGCCTGCCAGTCAGGGTAGAAAACAAAATCCACGTCATAGATGGAGCCCTTGTCGCCATAACGGTCGACGAAGGAGAGCGTGCTCTCGCCGATACCGTAGATGGCGGGAATATTGAGCTCCATCGGGCCAATCTTGCCGACAAAGGGCTTGGCCCCCTTGGCGATGGCGTACTGCTGGGCTTTGCCCGCATCGCTCACCCGAAATGCCATGCCGCAAACGCTCGGCCCATGCAGGCTGGCAAACTGCTCCGCCTGGGAGTGAGGCTCAGCATTGACCACGAAGTTGATATCCCCCTGCCGGTAGAGCCAGCACTGCTTGTGTTTGTGCTTGGCGACCTCGGCAAACCCGAGCGAAACGAACAGGCTCTTGAGGGCGGCAATCCCCTTGGCATCGGGGGCCGTGTACTCGACAAACTCGAAACCGTCAGTGCCTAACGGATTGATGGTATGGGTGGCGGAAGAGGTGGCATTCATCGGGCGCTCCTTGCTCTTGATTCGGTTAAAACGGATTGCGGCACCCAGCGGCGCGGCAAGTGTTAACAACTTGTTTCATTAGAAGCAGGGCGTAGCAGGAAGAGAAGAGGCGGGTTGCAGATAGTTTTTCGCAGCTGGCAGCAAAGAATGTAAATGGATTGTGACATTCAAGCTGCAGCCTTGCGGATCAAACGGTGACGCCCCGCAGGACTGTCAGCTTTGCATTACAGTTGCCAGTTTTTGACCAGCAGATGGGGCAAGCGGGCCCGGGCTTTTTGCAGTCGCGTGGGCGTTGGATTGATCAGCCACGCCTCTTTCCCCAACCCCAGCAGCGGCAGATCGTGCAGGCTGTCGCTCAAGGCCAATTCGGCATCGAGGGCACAGATCTCCGGCAACAGCTTGTGCTGGCCGTGGCAATAGAAGCGCGGCATCAGGCCGCCAAAACGGTAGTGCATCTGCGAGCCAATGATCCGGTGGGGCAACTGGCCGGGCAGTTGCTGATAGAGCTGGGCTCGCACCAGCGCGCAGGGACTGGCGGAGATCACCCAGCAGCGCGCCCCCTCGTTTTGCAGCAATTCGCGAGCCTGACGATACAGCCCCGGCCTGGTGCGGCAATAGGCGCGCACCAGCTTGCGCCAACCGAGGGGAGAGAGCCAAAGCGTGATGGCCCACCAGATAAGGGAGATACCGCGCCGCCGCTGGCTGGGTAGAAGATAGACCAAGCCACCCAGCGCAATCACTGGCAACAGCAGCAGCGGCCAGATCCGGCGGCGCAGGATATAGCGCAGCAGACCGGCATGGCTGTCGCCGGGGGCCAGGGTGTCGTCAAAGTCGGCCAGGATCCAGCGCGGTGCACGTCCGTCAGGATCACGCTCTTTCGCTGAATGGATAATGGCGTCGGACGCTGGGCGCATAAGCATCAGGGCGCAAGGGCTGAGATGGCTGCCGTGAGCTCAGGAGTGACAAATTCACTCCCCACATCGGGCGGACATACAAAGTCGAACGGCTCGCCCGCTAGCGTAAAACTCAATCGCCAGGCATGCAGATAGCCGCGATCGGCTGGCGTGCCGCCATAGCGCTCATCCCCGAGAATGGGGGCGCCGATACTTTTGAGGGCAACCCGGATCTGGTGGGTTTTGCCGGTCTGGGGCTTGATGCGATAGAGCCGCAGCCCCTCGCGCACCGACACCGAATCAAACCAGCTGATGGCAGGATTCTCCAGCGTGCGCGCCAGCATCCAGCTGCCACCGCGCCCCTTTTGCATATCCCCCTTCACCCAACCCTGTTTCTTCTTGGGTTTGCGATCGGAGAGCGCCAGATACTGTTTGCTCACCTCACGGGCCGCAAAAGCCATGCTCAGCTCACGGTTCGCCTCTGTGGTGCGGGCCAGCAGCACCAAGCCGGAGGTCATCTTGTCGAGCCGGTGTACCGGATAGAGAGTGAGCCCGGTATCGGCCTTCACGCGATTGACCAGCCCCGAATTGACCGACTCACCGTCGTCCTTCTCGTCGTGCATGCCGATGCCGGGCTGCTTGTCGATAACCAGGAAAGCGGGATGCTCAAACAATATCCGGTACATAAAACCTCGGGAACTGGGGAATAAGGCATGCAGCCAACGACTGACTGCGCTCGGGAGTGCTGCATTCTCCCTGCTCATCCGCCATTTGGCAAACCGGGCGGGCAGAGGATGAAGATAAAAAATGGCCCCGCCTGCAACAGGCGGAGCCATTTTCGCTCATCTTGGCAGCTCAACCCTTACACATTGCGCGGGCGCAGGTGAGCGTGCCAGCGCGCTTCCCACTTCTTGAACAGCCAGACGATGACAAAGGTGAGCAGCATATAGAGCAGCCCTGCGGTCAAAAACGCCTCGAACGGACTGTAGTAGCGAGAGTTGATGATCCGCGCCGCGCCGGTCAGATCGACGATGGTGATGATGCCCGCCACCGCCGAGCCCTGCAGCATGAAGATCACCTCGTTGCTGTAAGCCGGCAGTGCCCGACGAAACGAGTTGGGCAAAATGATCCGGGTCAGGGTCTGCCAGCGGGTCATGCCAAAGGCGTTGGCTGCCTCAATCTGGCCGCGCGGCATATTGTGCACCGCTCCGCGCACGATCTCGGCGGTATAGGCGGCGGTATTGAGGGTGAAAGCCAGCAGCGCACAGAACCAGGCTTCGGAGAAGAGCGACCAGGCGGCACTGTTCTTCAGCCACTCCCACTGGGCGGCGCCGTAGTAGATGATAAAGAGCTGCACCAGCAGCGGGGTACCGCGAAAGAAGTAGATATAGGCCCAGATCGGCCCCTTGATCAGCCAGTTGCGGCTATTGCGCAGGATGCCCATGGGCACCGCCAGCATTAACCCAAGGATCAGAGAGAGGGCCACCAGCCAGACGGTGGTATAGAGCCCCTCCCAGTAGGTGGGCCACTCTTTGAGAATGATTGAGAAATCCATGGCTTACCTCGTCTTGATGGCGTAATGACGCTCGGCCCACTTGAGCGCCGAGGTGGAGACTGCGGTGAAGATCAGGAAGATCAGCGCCACCGCCATGTAGAAGGTGAAGGGTTGCTGGGTCGAGCCCGCCGCCAGCGAGGCTTTGCGCACCATGTCATCGAGGCCGATGATGGAAACCAGCGCGGTGGTTTTCAGCAGCACCAGCCAGTTGTTGCCAAACCCCGGCAGAGCGTGGCGCATCATCTGGGGAAAGAGGATCCGCACAAACACCTGGGTTGCCCTCATGCCAAAGGCCCGTGCGGCCTCCAGCTCGCCTTTGTCCACCGCCAGAATGGCGCCGCGAAAGGTCTCGGTCATGTAGGCGCCGAAGATAAAACCGATGGTCGCGACACCGGCCACAAAGGGGCTGATGTCGATATAGTCCGGAAGCAGGGAGACCCACTCCTGATTGGGATTGCTTTCCAGCAACCAGTTGTTGTAAGCCTCGTTGACCCAGGTGCAGATGCCGTTGATCAGCACCTGGCCGCCAAAGAAGAGCAGCATCATCAGCACCAGATCGGGGATACCGCGAATAATGGTGGTGTAGCCGGTGGCGATGGCCCGGGCCCACTTGTAAGGAGAGAGTTTGGCCAGCGCCCCCAACATCCCCAGCAGCAACGCCAGCAGCAGGGAGGCCAGCGCCACTTCCAGGGTAACCCAGGCGCCCTCCAGCAGCGAGGCTTCGTATCCTTTCAAATCAAACATATGCAGCTCCATCGCCACTGAATCTTCACGCACCTGCTAACCAGAAGGCTCCATAGCAGTCCGAATGAAATATGTGCAGCTCCATTGCAATCAATGCGGGCCCGTAAACTCCCTCAGGGAGGTGACGGGCCCGATGACTACTGACGGGATCAATCTGTCGTTACTTGCCGTAGACGTCTTTGGACTTACTCGCCGTAAACGTCTCTTTGTTTTACTCTCCGTAAACGTCGAATTCGAAGTACTTGTCGTTGATTTCCTTGTACTTGCCGTTGGCACGCAGCGCCAGAATGGCGGCGTTGAATTTCTCTTTCAGATCCTTGTCAGCCTTGCGCACCGCAATACCGGCACCCTCGCCAAACCACTTGGGATCGGTCAGTTTCGGGCCGACGAATTCAAAGGCATCACCCCCCTCTTTCTTCAGCAGACCGTCGGTGATGGCGGCAGAGTCGGCCAGCACATAGTCCACACGACCGGATTTCAGATCGAGATAGGCTTCATCGGCGGTACCGTAACGCTTGATGGTGGCGTTGGGGAAGTTGTCGGTAATAAAGGTATCCATGGAGGTCGCACGCTGCACCGCGACGGACTTGCCTTCCATAAAGGCTTTGTCGAGCTGCACATCAGTGCCCTTTTTGGCGGCGAAGCGGGCCGGAATGTGCTGGTACTTCTGGGTGAAGTCCACCTTCTTCTTGCGCTCTTCTGTGATGTCCATGGTGGCGATGATGGCGTCAAACTTGCGCGACAACAGCGCCGGAATGATGCCGTCCCAGTCCTGCTTGACCAGGGTGCACTTCACTTTCATCTCTTCGCACAGGGCGTTGGCGATGTCGATATCAAAACCTTTCACCTCGCCACTGGGCTCGGTCCAGGAGAAGGGGGGATAGGCACCCTCAACCCCGATCCGGACCTCTTTCCACTCCTTGGCCATCAGGCTACCGGAAGCGAGGGCAGTAACTACGGCTGTCGCCAGCATCAGCTTGTTCATGTATCTCTCCTTGATAAAACAGTTGATTGGGTAACCAGGCATCCCGCCATCAGTAGATGGAGGAGATGAATTGCTTGAACCGCTCGGATTTGGGATGGGCGAAAATCTCCTTGGGGTTGCCCTCCTCTTCCACCCGCCCCTGATGCAGAAACATCACCTTGTTCGATACATCCCGGGCAAACGACATCTCGTGGGTCACCACCAGCATGGTGCGCCCCTCTTCGGCCAGCTCGCGCATCAGGCCGAGCACCTCCCCCACCAGCTCGGGATCCAGCGCCGAGGTGGGTTCGTCAAACAGCATCACCTCGGGCTCTACCGCCAGCGCACGGGCGATGGCGGCCCGCTGCTGCTGACCACCGGAGAGGTGGCCGGGATAGTAGTCACGCCGCTCCCAGAGTCCAACCCGGTTGAGCAGTTGCTCTGCCTTGGCCAGTGCTTCGGCGCGAGGTACCTTGAGCACCTGGATCGGCACTTCGATGATGTTCTGCATGATGGTCATGTGTGACCAGAGATTGAAACTTTGAAACACCATGGCCAGTCGGCTGCGGATCCGCTCCACCTGACGCATATCTTCCGGCAACCGCTCGCCGGCGCGGCTGGTTTTCATCCGGATCAGCTCGCCATGGAGCGAGACGGTGCCGGATGAGGGGGTTTCGAGCAGATTGATACAGCGAAGAAAGGTCGACTTCCCCGAGCCGGAGGAGCCGATAAGGGAGATCACATCCCCCTTGTGGGCGGTCATGTCGATGCCCTTGAGCACTTCGTGGGTGCCAAAATATTTGTGCAGATCACGTACTTCCAGTGCGGCAACGTCGCTCATCCATTACAACCTTGTCTGTCCCTAGACGCCGCAGGGGGCGTGACTCAACCATCGTCCATTTAACAAAAAGTTAACCGATGGCAACCTTCAGCGAAAATATCACCCGGATAGTGAAAAAACAATACAGAACGAGGGTCTTCAGGGGATTCGCTCTATTTTTATTCGCTCTTTGCGTATTTTTCAGCACTTTGTTTGCATAAACAGCCGTTTCAATGGCTATTCCGATAACGCCTTTTTATACCCCAATCATATCAGTGGCAAGAGAAAAGCGTGATGTGTGCCAAACCGGCACCAAAATGGCTTTATGCACCCCCTTGCCGAGCGAAATATCAGCCCCCCGATCGGATCGACTTGATTTCATTGGTGCACTCGGGCTCGCACAGAACCTTATCAAACAGAGAGGTTGTGGCAAAAAAGTAACAATCCGCCTCTAAAAGGGCTGTTTTTGGCCATGAAAGCGAGAGATATGTGACACAGAGCCAATAAGTAATGATAAGGTGGTGTTTTTATCAGTTTTTGTGATCGAGGCCTCGATGCTGCTCAATGTGTTGCTGATCCTGTTGCCACTGGCAATCGGCTATCTGGTTCCCCTCTCCTCTGCCCGACTGATCAAGCTGGTCAACCAGAGCCTGGGCAAGATGGTCTACCTCATTCTGTTTCTGATGGGGCTCGGGCTTGCCTATGTGGAGAACCTGGGCAGCAATCTGGCGGTGATCTTCAAGGTCGCCGGGGTGATGCTGACCGCGATCACGATCTGCAACCTGCTGGCCCTCTGGTGGCTCGACAAGCGCACGCCGCCGACCCACGAGGCGAGCGATAGCAAAATGCCGAGCAAGCTGCACCTGTTGTGGGAATCCCTGCAGCTCTGCTTTGTGGTGCTCGGCGGTGTGCTGCTCGGGTTGCTGGTGGATCTGCGCGCCCTGCCCATCGACAAGTGGAGCGAATGGGCCCTGATGCTGCTGCTGTTTCTCATCGGGGTGCAGATGCGCAACTCCGGCATGCGGCTGCGCCAGATCCTGCTCAACCCCTGGGGGATGAAGATAGCCGCCACCGTCATCCTCAGCAGCTGGCTGGGTAGCCTGCTGGCGGCCCAGTTGCTGGGGATGCCCTTTGCCCATGGTCTGGCGATGAGCTCGAGCTTCGGCTGGTATTCGCTCTCCGGCATTCTGGTGGCCGACAAACTGGGGCCGGTGCTCGGTTCTGCTGCCTTTATCAACGATCTTGGGCGCGAGCTTATCGCCATTCTGATCATCCCGGTCCTGATGCGTCGCCACCCCTCGGCGGCCATCGGTTACGGCGGCGCCACGGCGCTGGACTTCACCCTGCCGGTCATCCAGAAATCAGGGGGCATTCAGGTGGTGCCGGTGGCCATTGTCTCCGGCTTTATCCTGAGCCTGCTCGGCCCCATCCTGATCCTCGGGTTTCTGGCGCTCTAAGCCTGATTTCCACATTGCAGATAAAAAAGCCCGACCTTGTTGTCGGGCTTTTGCTGTTTGGAGCAACCACGCACTCGCACTGGCTGCGATATTGCCCGCAGCCTTATTCGCGCCACTGGCCGCCACTCATCACTCGCTCGATAGCAAACGTCCGGTCGTGCACCAGCAGCAGATCCGCATCCTGCCCGACCCCGATACGCCCCTTGCTGCCAAGCCCCAGCGCCTGCGCCGGATTGCTTGTCACCACGGCCAACGCCCTCTCCAGCGAGACACCGAGCCGGGTCGCACGCACGCACTGCAGCCACAGGCTGGCAATCTGACCGCAGCGCATCTCGATTAGCCGCCCTTCGCCATCAAAGCGCGGCAGGCTGGCGTTGGCATCCGAGCTGAAGGTGATGCGCTCGGCAGGCACATTGGCGGCCAGCAGCTCGACGAGTGCATCGGCGGCAAGCCGCTCGCCATCCTCCAGCAGATCGGGAAAGCTCGAGGTGGTGAGATCTACCCAACCTCCCGCCTTGCCCCACTCGATGGCCTCGGCAAAGAGCCAGGGGTTGCGGTTGCAGTGAGTGGGATAGAGCTGGCGCAGCGGAATGTCGGTCTTATCGCGCAGGGCCCGCAGGGGGGCCAATGCCTTCTTGCTATCCCCGACATGGAAGAAGCTGACCCCGCTCTTGCCCGCAAGCAGCCCTGCCACCCGCGCCTCGCTGGCAAGCCTGGCCAGCTCATCGTGGGTCGGCGCACTGGATCTGTGGTCGCTGATGGCCACCTCCCCCACCCCCAATACCTCGGGGATCAGGATGATGTCCGACTCCACCGTGCCGGTCAGGGTCTTGACCGGCAGATGGTAGGAGCCGGTATACATAAAGGAGCTCACCCCGGCGGCGCGAAACTCGCGCACCTTGCCGAGCACCTGCGCGGGGGTGCGGGTCAGGCTGTCGGTGCCAAGCGCCGCCACCAGGGTGGTGACACCGGCCATAAGCGCCTCGCTCGCCGCCAGCTCAGGGGTGCGAAAGGCAAAGCCCCCCTCACCGCCGCCGCCGGTAATATGGGCCAGCGGATCCACCAACCCGGGTATCAGATAGCGGCCACGACCATCGACCCGATGCAGCGGCCAGTTTGTGGGCACCGTCAACCCCTTGCCCATCCAGGCGATACGGCCATCAGCCACCAGCAGATCCTGCTGGCAAAGGTGGGTGGGGCTGAAGATCTCGGCTCCCTCGATCAGGGTCAACATGGCGATCCTCCTTGCACGATTGTCGCTTGCCCAATGAAAAGAGAGGGAGCAAGCTCCCTCCCCCCGTCAACCACCATATATATCGTACTTGAAGTACTTCTGGTTGATCTGCTGATAGGTGCCGTTGGCACGCAAGGCCTTGATCGCCTCGTCCAGCTTGCCCTTGAGCTCCTTATCGCTCTTGCGCACGGCGATCCCCATACCATCACCAAACCACTGGCGATCGGTCAGGGCGGGCCCCACATAGTCGAACTTGTCGCCCCCCTCTTTGCCAAGGAGCCCCTGCTCGATGGCAGAGGCATCGGCCAACAGGGCCAGCACCCGACCCGCCTTCAGATCGAGATAAGCCTCATCGGCATTGCCGTAGCGGACTATGGTGACATTCGAGCCAAAATTGTCGGTCAGGTACTTGTCGTGGGTGGTGGCACGCTGCACCCCGATGCGCTTGCCCGCCATGCCTTCCGGGGTCAGCGTCAGCTCGGTCCCCTTGGCCGCCACAAAGCGATTGGGAATATGGGCATATTTCTCGGTGAAGTCGACCTTCTGGCGCCGCTCGTCGGTGATCGACATGGCGGCGATGATGGCATCGTATTTGCGCGACAGCAGGGCCGGGATCATGCCGTCCCAATCCTGCGCCACCAGCTCGCACTTGACCGCCATCTGCTGACACAGGGCATTGGCGAGATCGATATCAAACCCCTTGATCTCGCCCGACGCATCGGTCCAGGAGAAGGGCGGGTAGGCCCCCTCCACCCCGAAACGCACGGTTTTCCACTCCTTGGCCATGGCGGGGGTGGCCAGCAGGCTGGCAACAAACAGGGCTGAGAGGGTCAGTCTGATCTTCATCATGTGTACTCCATTACATAAAAAGCGCACAAGCGCGGACAAGGCACCGCAGGCGAATGCATGCGATGACCAAAAGCGGCAAAATCTGGATGAGCGAGATCACGCCCGAGCGGGCGTCAGTGAACTGCTCCAGAGGTTCGATCTATTCGTCGAACCACTCGGAGAGATAGAAAGGCTTGAAGTAGAAGGCCAGAAAAAAGCCTCTGGCTTTGCGCATCATGGTGGTTTGTCGCGTCCTGTGACAAAGATGGCAATCACCTTAGCACGCCCCAAATTTGCCCGGCAAGAGGCAGCAGTAGGGCAGTAGCAAAATCCCGATCATGGTCAAGGCGGGCGGGATCCGTTAGGCTCGAAGCACCTTGCCATCCCATAACAGACACACAGCGACCGATGAATTTTCTGGCACATCTCCATCTGGCTGCCCACACCCGAAGCTCTCTCACCGGCAATCTGCTCGGCGATTTCGTCAAAGGCACGCTGCCCACGGGGCTTGCCGCCCACTTCGATGAGGGGATCTGGCTACACCGCAAAATTGACGCTTTCACAGACAGCCACCCCGAGCACAAGGCGGCCGTCGCCTGTTTCGAGGCCCCCTGGCGCCGCTTTGGCGGCATAGTGGTGGATATGATCTACGACCACTGGCTGAGCCTGCACTGGGGACTGTTCAGCACCGAGCCCCTGCCCCGCTTCCTGCAACGCGGTTATGAGCAGCTATTGGCGGATCACCCACGCCTGCCGGACGGACTGCCACTCCCCCTCAAACGGATGGCCGAGCAAAACTGGATCGCCTCCTACCGCCACAGGGAGGGGCTGGGGCAAGCGCTAAATGGCATCGGTCGCCGACTGCGCCGCCCGGTACAACTGGGAGAGGCGCTGCTGGCCCTCGATGAGTCGCAGTGGCAAACATGCGAGGCGGGATTTCTGCGCTTCTATCCCCAGCTGATGGAATTTAGCCAGCAGCAGCTGGCCCAATATCGGGCAGCCCAAGGGGCACAGTGATCCCTCTGGATAGAGCTGCTTCCCCATAAAAAACGCCCCTTGCGGGGCGTTTGTCATCAGTTGGCTTCGTCTTTCTTTTTGCGAATGCTTAAGCCAAGTTCCCGGCCACGCAGTCGGGCGTAATAGATGGTGCCGACAAAGGCGAGAGTGGTGAAGACCAGCTCCACCACCGCCAGCCACCGCTCCCCCTCATCCGTGGTGATCAGGGTGAGGGCGTGGAGGAAATAGGGCATCAACACGAAGTTGCCCCAGGCGTGGGTGTAGGGGTTGCCCTGCACTATCCCCTTGAGAGGGAAGAGCAGCGGCACCGTCCAGATCACCGGCAGCAGCCAGGGGTTGAGGTCCGGATGGGGCGACAGCCACAGATGCCAGAGGATGACCCAACACAGCAGACCGAAGAAGCCGACCAGAGTCAGCCAACGTGCGAAGCGGGTGCTCACTTGAGGATCTCCAGCACCTGCTCCGGCGGGCGACCAATGCGGGCCTGACCATTCTTGATGACGATGGGACGCTCGATCAGCTTGGGATGCTGGTGCATGGCGCGAATAAGGGCATCACCGCTGACATCGGCCAATCCCAGCTCCTTGTAGAGATCCTCCTTGGTGCGCATCAGCTGGCGGGGATCGCTAAAACCGAGCAGAGAGAGCAGGTTGCGGATCTCATCTTCGCTCGGGGCCTGCTCCAGATAGAGCACCACATCAGGGGCGATCCCGTGCTGTTCCAGCAGGGCCAGGGTTTCGCGACTCTTGGAGCAGCGCGGATTGTGGTAGATTTGGGTCTCGCTCATGGTAACTCCCTGATTAATCGCAAGATGGGACTAGAAACGGCGCTATTGTAGGGGAAAGTGATGGTCAGGGTAAGCGGCAGTGGAAAGGAATTGAAACGAATTTGTTGGCTGATTGTGGCGGGCCTGCTGGGCGCCTGCACACCCGTCCCCGAATTTACCGATGCAACAGGGCAGTCGGTCAGCCTGCGCCACTTTGCCGGCAAGCCGCTACTGGTCAACTACTTCGCCCCCTGGTGTGCCCCCTGCCTGCGGGAGATGCCGCGCCTCAACGCGCTGGCGGCAGAAGGCCAGCTCACAGTGGTGGCCATCAACTACGACCCGACCACCCCAGCAGAGCTGGACAGGCTGGCTGCCCAGTACCACATCAAGGTGCCGCTCCTTATTGCCAATGAAGATGCCAAGCTCCCCTTCCCTCGCCCAAGCGGCCTGCCCACCAGCTATCTGCTCGATAGCGAGGGCAAGCTCAAGCAGACGCTGATCGGCGAGCTCGACCAGCAGCAGATCGAGATGCTCAAGGCGACCGCCAGCAGCCTGAGTCACTAGCCCATCGCTGCTATCACCGTCCCCCACATCAACGCCACCGCTATAAACAACAAGGGCGCACCGTGGTGCGCCCTTGTTTGATAGGTTTCGTTAGCCCTTGAGGCTGTCGAGATCCTTCTTGGCCCGCTCCAGCTCGGTGATGCGCGCCTCCAGACGAGCCAGAGTCATCCGGTCGCTGGTGGTACCGCGCGCCACGATCAGCTCGTCGATGGCCGCCTGATAATCCCCGCGCAGTGCGAGCATCTCGGCCCGCGCCATATGCAGCTCGGTCATTCTGCCCGCCTTGCGATAGGCATCAGCCAGCAGGTTCCAGGCCAGATTGTTCTCCTCATGCGCACGGGCATAGGGGTCGAGGATGGCAATGGACTTCTTGTAGTTGCCGCTCTCGAGGTAGGCGTTGCCGAGGTTGACCACCACCACTTCGTTATCCGGCATCCGGCTGCGGAACTTCTCGAGGCGCGCGATGGCCTGGGCACTGCGCCCCTTGGCCAGATCGATGTCGGTCTGGGCATCGACGATAAAGAGATCTTCCGGATGACGGGCCGCCAGCTCCTGCATCAGGGTATCAGCCTCGTCGGTGCGCTTGAGCTGGATCAGCGCCAGCGCCTTGCCATAGATGGCGGCATCCTTGAGCGGATAATCCCCCTTCTGGATCCGGCTATCGAAGTAGCTCAGCAGCCCCTGAGGGGTATCGGTACCAAAACGCACCTGAATCCGCACCTTGGCCAGCCAGAAGTCGAGACTGGGCGGCAAATCGCGGCGGCCATAGCTGCCCGCCCGAGCGCGAGCCTCGCTGATCCGGGTCTCCGGCAGCGGGTGAGTGAGCAGCATTTCCGGCGGCTTGCTGGCGTAACGGTATTCGGCAGCCAGTTTCTGGAAGAAGTTGGCCATCCCCATGGGGTCGAAACCGGCATCATAGAGGGTCTTCATGCCGATGCGATCCGCTTCATATTCGTTGTCGCGGGTGTAGTTGATGGCCGACTGCATGGAGAGGCCCAGCGTAGTCTGCAACGCAGCGATACCGGCAGTCGGGTTGATCACCGCCAGTGCGATGGATCCCACCAGACCGGCCAGGGTCACTGCAGAGCTGCTCGCCTGCGCCTCCATATAACGGGCGATATGGCGCTGGGTTACGTGGGTGATTTCGTGGGCCAGTACCGAGGCCAGCTCGCTCTCGCTGTCGGCGTAGAGGAAGAGGCCGGTGTGCACCTTGACTCGCCCGCCGAGGAAGGCGGCCGCGTTGATGGTGGGATCATTGATGAGGAAGAAGGTAAACGGGAAACGCACCCCATCGGCGTTGGTCAGCAGTCGCTGACCCAGATCGTCAATGTACTGGCTCAGCACCGGATCATCGATGATCGGCAGACCCGCACGGGCAAAGCGCATAAAAGCGTTGCCGTAACGCACTTCCTGCTCGATGGGCAGGGCAGCAACCCCGGCCGTGCCGATGTCGGGAAGCTGATTGTTGGCCTCGGCATAAAACGTGGCGCCCATCAGGGAAGCCAGCAGGGGAAGCGATGCCATCAGGGGGGAAAAACGTGCCACGTTATCTCTATCTCCATCAGAAAGGGCCTCGGCAGAATACCCTTGCCCATCAAGGGCTACAAGCGTTGTTTCATGCTCTTATCACGGCCATAATAGCGGCCACCTGCCTGATGGAGCCCCCATGGAAATTCTCGACCTGACCCCCTGGCGTTGCCCCGAGCCGCTGATCCGGCTCAAGCTCTGGTTAAGGGAGGCCAAAAGCGGTCAAACCGTCACCATACGGCTGGCCGATGCGGGCTCCCGGCAGGATATTCCGGCCTATCTGCACCGTCAGGGCCACCATGTCGAGATGCAGCAACAACCGGACAATACCCTCTCTTTGCAGTTGGTTGTCGGGGCGAAACAACCATCTTGAGCCCCAGTGATGTAAGGATGCCGTCATGTTAGAAGTATTGAAGCACTGGTATCAGACCCGTTTTTCCGATCCCGATGCCGTTACCCTGTTCCTGTTGCTGGTGTTCTGCTTTGCCATCATCTGGCTGTTTGGCGATCTGCTGGCCCCCCTGCTGGTGGCGCTGGTAATGGCCTATCTGCTGGAGTGGCCGGTCGCCCGGCTGCAAAAAGCGGGGCTGTCGCGCACCCTGGCCACCAGCGTCATTCTGATCCTCTTTATTGCGGTAGCAGTCGCCTCCTTGCTGGGTCTTATCCCGACGCTGGTCAGTCAGGGGATCAATCTGGCCAAAGAGGCGCCGGCCATGCTGACCCACGCTCAGGATTATGTGCGCACCCTGCCGGACAAATACCCCGAGCTCATCGACGTCAGTCTGGTGGAGACCGTCATCGACAATATTCGCCAGCGCATCCTCAGTGGCGGCGAGCATCTGGTAAGCGCCTCCCTCAGTTCGCTGGTCAACGTGGTCGCCATCATGATCTACCTCATTCTGGTGCCGCTGATGGTCTTCTTTATGCTCAAAGACAAGCGGGTACTGATGGGTAGCCTGCGCCGCTTCCTGCCGCGCAACCGCACCCTGGTCAACCGGGTGTGGGTGGAGATGAACAACCAGATCATCAACTACATCCGCGGCAAGGTGATCGAGATCCTCATCGTCGGCATCGCCACCTATGTCCCCTTCGCCCTGATGGGATTGCGCTACTCGGTGCTGCTGGCGGTCGCGGTCGGCTTCTCGGTGCTGATCCCCTATATCGGCGCCGCCGTGGTGACCGTGCCGGTCGCCATGGTCGCCCTGTTCCAGTGGGGGCTCACCCCGGAGTTTGCCTGGCTGATGGTGGCCTATCTGGTCATTCAGGCCCTCGATGGCAACCTGCTGGTGCCGGTGCTTTTCTCGGAAGCGGTCAACCTCCATCCGGTGGCCATCATCATCGCCGTGCTGGTCTTTGGCGGCTTGTGGGGATTCTGGGGAGTCTTCTTCGCCATTCCCCTCGCCACCCTAGTCAAGGCGGTGATCAATGCCTGGCCAAAACGTGAAGAGATGCCCAGTGCCGCAAAATAACCTGCTTCCCCTGCAATCGTGACAACGGAGTGTCCATGACCTTTTTTCGTCAAATCAGAGCGGCAGGGCTGACGGCCATGCTCCTCGCTGCAGCCCTCCCAGCGCGTGCCGATATCGATCTTGGCGCCATGGATCTGCTCACCAGCAACAGCCCAACCAGTCCGGTGCCACAAGGCTTTGTCGCCGGAGCGGCGCTCATCGGGGGACAAGCCCGCTATGAAGCGCAGGACAACGCCCTCTACGCCATCCCCGGCTTTATCTACTTCGGCGACGAGTTTATGTTTCTGGGGGATCGGGCCCGCTACTACTTCCACAAGGATGAGAACGTGGCCCTCTACGGCTATGGCCGGGTCCGTTTTGGCAATCTGGATCCCGAGGATTCTCCGGCCTTTACTGGCATGGAGCAGCGAAAATGGCAGCTGGAAGGCGGGATCGGTGGCAACATCATCACCCCCTACGCCCTGCTGACCGTGCGGGCCAACAGCGATGTCACCGGCCGCAGCAAGGGGCAGGAACTGCTGCTGTGGGCCGACTTCCCCATCCTGCGCGACAACCTGCTGATCATGCCGGGGATGGGGCTGATGCTGCGCAGCGACAAGATGGCCAACTACTACTTCGGCGGCATCTCCGAGAGTGAAGCGACCGCCCAGCGGCCCGCCTGGGATACCGGCACTACCCTCTCCCCGATGGCGGCGCTCATCACCAGCTACCGCTTCAGCCCCAACTGGATTGGCATGTTTGCCATGAACTACGAATGGTATGATCGGGACATCAAAAATAGCCCCATCGTCCAGCACGATGGCGAACTCTATGCAGGCTTTGCGCTGGGCTATATCTGGTAACGGTTATGAGTCTTGAACCGTGAGACACGACCAAACAAAAGGGAGCCCTCGGCTCCCTTTTTCACGATCATCAGGCTGGTAGTACCGCTTGTTCAGGCTGCCCATTCAGGCTCATAGCGCTGCCAGAAATTCGCTCAGTTGCTGATTGACGAAGGCCGGATTTTCCAGCGACGAGATGTGGCCAGCGGCCGGGATCTCCCTGAACGGGCAACCCAGCACCTCGGCCATCAGATAGCCCTCCAGCACCGGACGGGCCTTGTCCTCGCAGCCGGTCATCACCAGCGCGGGAGTGGTGATCTCCTCCAGCCACTCGATACGATCTTCGCGGGTCACAAAGCTGCGGCCCACCGCCACCATGGCGGCAATCTTCTCGTTTGGCCAAGCGGCCAGACGCGCCTTGAAGCCACTCATCAGTGCCTCATCAGGCTGGCTGGCAAAGAAGATAGGCGCCACCTGTTCGATGATGGGCGCAGGCACGGTGCCGAGCTGCTCGATCATCGCCAGCATGCCGAGGTAGCGCTCGCAGGTGATCTGCGGCTCGAGGCCAACAAAACTGTCCATCAGCACCAGACCCTTGAGGCGGTTTGGCACCATGCGCGCCAGCTCAACACCCCACATGCCGCCGATGGAGAGGCCCACCAGTACGAACTCGTCAACCCCGAGGGCATCGAGCAGCGCCAGGTGATCCCGCGCCAGCGTCGCCAGGGTGCAGCCACCTTCGGGGAGCAGGTCGGAATCGCCGTGGCCCCACAGCTCGGGAACGATGCAGCGATAGCTGCCCTTGAGCGCCTCGATTTGCGGCGCCCACATGGCACTGTCCCACAGATAACTGTGACCAAACAGCAGTACCGGCCCTTGCCCTTCGTCCAGATAGGCCATCCGGCGGCCCGCTATCTCCATAAAATGCTTCATGTTATCTCCTGTTGCCAGCGATGGGCGGGCAGTGTATCACGTCCCCCTTGGCAGGTGACGCCTCCCTGGTGCAAGCTGGCAGTGACTCAAAGAAGTCACCCATGAAAGGATGCCAAAAGGAGAAGCCCATGGCGAAGGAGAAGAGCAAGAAACGGCCGCGTCTGGACAAGAAGTGCTACGAGCACCACCTTGCCCATCTGCAGGAGGAGCTGGTCAAGCTGCAGGAGTGGGTCAAGCAGGAGGGACTCAAGGTGGTGGTGCTGTTCGAGGGACGGGACGCCGCCGGTAAAGGGGGCGTCATCAAGGCTATCACCGAGCCGCTCAACCCCCGGGTCTGCCGGGTCACGGCGCTGCCCGCCCCCTCCGATCGGGAGCGCTCCCAGTGGTACTTTCAGCGTTATGTGGCCCACCTGCCCGCCGCTGGCGAGATGGTGCTGTTTGACCGCTCCTGGTACAACCGGGCCGGAGTCGAGCGGGTGATGGGATTTTGCAGCGATGCCGAGTATCGCGAGTTTCTGCGCGCCTGCCCCGAGTTTGAGCGGATGCTGATCCGCTCCGGCATCACCTTGATCAAATACTGGTTCTCGGTCAGCGACGAGGAGCAGGAGAAGCGCTTCAAGGAGCGGATCAACACCCCCATCAAGCGCTGGAAATTCAGCCCGATGGATTTGCAATCCCGGTCACGCTGGGTGGAGTACTCCCGCGCCAAGGATGACATGTTCACCTACACCGACACCGAGGATTGCCCCTGGTTCGTGGTGGAGGCAGATGACAAACGCCGTGCCCGCCTCAACTGTATCGCCCATCTGCTGAGCAAGGTGCCCTACGAGGCGATCCACTACGAGCCTATCAAGCTTCCCCCCATCAAGACCGAAGGGTATGAGCGCCCGCCGCTGGCCAGCCAGACCTTTGTGCCCGATATTACCGCCGAACTCGAGGCCTGAACCGGGTTACCTTGCCTATCTGCATGTTCAAATCGCAGGCAATAAAAAGCCGGTCTGACGACCGGCAAAAAGGCATTGATTATTAAGAAAGGAAAACCGGCACAACAAAAAATCAGGTACGGATATATTTGGCGGTACGGGGGAACGCCTGCTCCTTGGCATCGAACAGGTAGCAGGCTTCGGCCGGGATACCCACGCTGTAGGTCTGACCGGTCGCCACATCCACATCCGAGGTGGCCTTGACGGTAAAGTCGTGACCATCCACATCCATATAAACGAAGGACTCTGCACCCAGGTGCTCGGCCACCTGCACGATCCCGCTCACCTTGCTGTGCGCATGGGGGTGATCCAGCGGCATCAGGTGCTCGGGGCGAATGCCCAGCTCCACCTTGTCACCCACCGCGCCACTGCGGGCATCGACCCGGGCACGCACGGTATCGCCAGAGGTCAGCTTGACCAGGCACTCCTGCTCGCCAATCTCCAGCAACTCGCCCGCCAGGAAGTTCATCTTGGGAGATCCGATAAAGCCCGCCACGAACTTGTTGTCCGGGTTGTGGTAGAGATCCAGCGGTGAACCGAACTGCTCCAGGTTGGTAGCAGCCTCGGCCTTGAGCGGGCTCAGCACCACAATCTTGTCGGCCAGGGTCATCGCTTCCACCTGATCGTGGGTCACGTAGATGATGGTGGAGTTGAGCTCCTTGTGCAGCTTGGCGATCTCGATCCGCATCTTGACCCGCAGGGCGGCATCCAGGTTGGACAAGGGTTCGTCAAACAGGAACACCTGCGGCTGCTGCACGATGGAGCGACCGATGGCGACCCGCTGACGCTGACCACCGGAGAGCGCCTTGGGCTTTCTGTCCAGCAGCGGCTCAAGACCCAGGATCTCGGCGGCACGCATCACCCGCTTGTGGATGTTCTCCTTGTCCATTTTCTTGAGCTTCAGACCAAAGGCCATGTTCTCGTAGATGTTCATGTGCGGATAAAGGGCGTAGGACTGGAACACCATGCCGACGTTGCGCTCTACCGGCGGCACGTCGTTCATGTAGCGACCGCCGATGGTCAGCTCACCGCTGGTGATGTCTTCCAGACCCGCGATCATCCGCAGCAGGGTGGATTTACCGCAGCCGGACGGGCCGACGAAGACGATGAATTCGCCCTCCTTGATGGAGAGGTTGATGTTGCGCAGGGTGTCCTTGTGAACAGCCGGATCGTAATTTTTGCGAACGTTGTTGAGTACTACTTCAGCCATGACGAGCTCCGCTCTTGAATCTTTGCAAATCGTGATAGCGGGGGGAGTCAGCTCCCCCGGCCATAAACTTAACCTTTCACACCACCAGCAGTCAGACCGCCAACCAACCAGCGCTGTGCCAACAGGAAGACCACTGTGATGGGGAAACCGGAAAGCACTGCGGCCGCCGCGAAATCACCCCACAGATAGTTCTGCGGATAGAGGTACTGCTGGGCCCCGACCGCCAGGGTCAGATTGTTCACATCCTGCAGCAGGATGGAGGCCATGGGCACCTCGGTAATGGAACCGATAAAGGCCAGAATAAACACTACCGCCAGGATGGGCACCGACAGGGGCAACAGGATCAGACGGAATGCCTGCCACGGGGTCGCACCGTCGATGGCCGCCGCCTCCTCCAGGGAGGAGTCGATGGTCTCGAAGTAGCCCTTGATGGTCCAGACGTGGAGGGCAATCCCCCCCATGTACGCCAGGATCAGGCCACCGTGGGTGTTGAGACCCAGCCAGGGAATATAGTCACCAATCTTGTTAAAGAGCGCGTAGATGGCTACCAGCGCCAACACCGCCGGGAACATCTGGAAAATCAGCATGCCCTGCAGGATGGTGGACTTGCCACGAAAACGCAGGCGGGCAAAGGCGTAAGCACAGGTGGTGGAGAGCGTCACGATCATCAGGGCTGTGATGCCGGCGATCTTGATGGAGTTCCACAACCAGGTCAGCACCGGGAACGGCGGCGGCGTGATGCTGCCGTCGGCGTTGGTGATGGACATGCCCAGCGCCAGCTTCCAGTGATCCAGCGTCGGATTGGAGGGGATGATCTCCCCTACCGCGAAGTTACCGTTACGGAACGAGATGGCGATAACCATGATCAACGGGAAGATGATCAGCGCCAGGAAGCCCCACATGACCAGGTGGGTTGCCCACACCCGGTATTTGACTGATTTGGGTTGTACGATTGCCATGTTGAAGCCTCCTTACAGCTGCTTGTCGGCTTTGGACAATTTCAGGTTGAGCAGCGCCAGCGCACCTACGATGAGGAAGATAGCTGTGGCGATGGCACTGGCCAGACCGTAGTCCTGACCACCCGATCCCTGGAACGCAATCCGGTAGGTATAACTCACCAGCAAGTCGGTGGTACCGGCCGGGGTGCTGGCGCCGATGATGTCGGGCGCACCGTTGGTCAACAACTGGATAAGCACGAAGTTGTTAAAGTTGAAGGCGAACGAGGCAATCAACAGCGGTGTCAGCGGCTTCATCAGCAGCGGCACGGTGATCTTGAAGAAGTTCTGTACCGGGCCGGCACCGTCCATGGCGGACGCTTCATAGAGATCTTCCGGAATGGCTTTGAGCAGGCCCATGCAGAGGATCATCATGTAGGGGTAGCCGAGCCAGGTGTTGACAATCAGGATCATCACCTTGGCCAGGAAGGGGTTGGTATACCAGTCCGGCTTGATGCCAAACGCCGCTTCCAGGAACATGTTGATCTCACCGAAGTTCTGGTTGAACAACCCCTTGAACACCAGGATGGAGATAAACGCCGGAATCGCGTAGGGCAGGATCAGCATGACTCGATAGAAACCGCGCCCCTTGAGCTCTTCCCACTGCACCAGACAGGCCAGCACCATGCCGATAGCCAAGGTGAAAGCGACGGAGCAGGTTGAGAAGATCACGGTCCAGATGAAGATCTGCAGGAAGGGTGACTGGATGCCCGGATCGGTGACGATGCGCGCGAAGTTCTTCCAACCGACGCTCACCACAAAGCCCGGAGCAATACCCTTGCCGACAAACTGACCCTGTTCGTCGATGTACTGATAGAAGCCGGTCTCGCCATTGGGCAGCATCAGCTCGCCATTCTGGGTATCACGCAGCAGGTTGCTGTCTTTGATCACCACGCCGGACTTGAGCACGGCACCATCCATCAGACGGGTGTAGTGCTGCTTCTGGGCGGCAAACTTGCGCAGGCTGCTCAGGGTCAGGTGGGTACCGCCATCCGGCAGTACCAGATCAAGGTCACTCAGGTGAGTACGATGCTCAACAATGGCGCGGATCGGTGCGGCCTTGCTGGCCGCTTCGCCGGTGAAGGGCTGCAGCTCGACCACTTGCTGGGTGTTCTGCACACGGCCCTCGCGGGACGCCAGCTCACGGGCCTTGTTGGTCATCAGGGAAACAGGTTGGCTGATAAAGGATTGATCATCCTGTGTCAGCAGCAGCTGGAACTGGCCGTTGTCGCCACCCAGCAGGGTAAAATCGAATTCACCGCCCGCCACCTTGTAGGTTTTCTTCAGGTGGTAGTCCCGCGCCTGCTCCACGGAGAGCAAGTTGGACCCCGAATAGTTGGTGAAGGCAATGCCAATGGTGTAGGCAAGAGGGAAGATGATAAACACAACCATGCCCGCGACACCCGGAAAGATGTAGCGATGGGCATAGGTCTTCTTGTTCATGAAGACATACAGACCGACGGAAACCACCACCAGATCCAGCAGCGCGAATACCCACTCGCCACTGGCGTACATCATCACGGCTGCGTAGCCGTTGAGGATGGCAACCAGGGCCGCTATGGTCCACTTAAGCCAGGTGTGCTTATCCTTCGGACCGGCATAGGACTCAACAGAAGGTACTACTTCCATGCCAATTAACCTTTATAACGCCAAGAGAGATTTGAGAGAGTGGGAGGCCATGACGGCCTCCCGGGTAGTGCGTGCTTACTGAACGATACGCTTGGCAGCGGTATCCAGAGCTTCGTCAACACCCTGACGACCGGAGGTCACGTTCTTGAGGGCAGTTTCGAAGGAAGACCAGAAACGGCTCATCTCGGGAACGGATGGCATCGGCTCGCCAGCCTGGGCGTTCAGCATGGTGGCCTTGATGTGCGGATCGGATTCCAGGGTCTTCTGGAAGGATTTCAGCGCAACGGCACCCAGCGGCTTGTCGGCGTTAACCGGCGCCAGACCGGCATCGGTCAGCAGGTAGTTTTCCAGGAACTCGATAGCCAGATCCTTGTTCGGGCTGGCGGCGTTGATGGTGGCACCCAGTACGCCAACGAAGGCTTTGGCCGGCTTGCCGTTCAGGGTCGGCAGCGGCGCTACGCCGTACTTGATGCCGCTCTTGTCCAGGTTGCTCCAGGCCCAGGGACCGTTGATCATCATGGCCACTTCGCCCTTGTTGAACTTGGCGTCCATCACACCGTAGTCGATGCCTTTTTCCAGGTGACCGGACTTGATCATCTCGGAGATGTAGCCCACGCCCATCTTGGCACCTGCGTTGTTCACGCCGGTATCTTTGACGTCATAACCGGTAGCGGTTTTCTTGAAGGCGTAACCACCGTTGGCAGCCACCAGCGGATAGCTGAAGTACGGGGTGTCATAAGCCCACATGATGGCGCGCTTGCCGTTTTTCTTCAGAGTCTCGTCAATCTTGGCGATCTCTTCGAAGGTTTTCGGCGGCTCGGGCAGCAGGTCCTTGTTATAAATCAGGCTGACTGCTTCCATGGCAACCGGGTAGCCATAGGTTTTGCCATCAACAGTCATGGCATCCCATGCCAGCTGTTCAAATTTGCCTTTGGTGGCAGCGTTCGGCGTTACCGGAACCAGCAAACCGGCTTTGACCCACTCACCGTAACGGTCGTGAGCCCAGAAGAAGATGTCCGGGCCGTTGCCAGTGGCGGCGGCTTGCTGGAATTTCACTTCAACCTGATCCGGGTGAGCCACAGTAACCTTGATGCCGGTTTCTGCTTCAAACTTCTTACCCACTTCAGCCAGACCGTTGTATCCCTTGTCACCGTTGATCCAGATGGTCAGCTGGCCTTCATCGATGGCAGCAGTAGCAGAGCAAGCGACGCCAAGAGTGGCCAGACCGATCAGGGATGACAGCAATTTCTTTTTCATGAGCCTTTCCTTGTATTAGTTCCGCGCTGTAAGAGCATTGTGTGCGAGATGAATATTATCCCAAGCGGCAAACGGCTCACATGACGCAACTCGCATTTTTGAAATGCAATTACGTATTTCCTTCCAGAAAGTTTTGAAAACATTTTCTTATTTCAGGGGGTTAGCGCCATTTATTGGCATATTTCTCGCCAACACAAGAAATTAAATTACCAAATAGAAATAAAAAGACATGAATGAAAGGGTTTTCACCTCATTGAAAACCCTTTCACATGGATAATTCTGTTTAATTTGTTAACAAAGCACCGAGTTGCTTTCGCTACCCCCTGCCCCATTAAATAAAAAGACACCGCAGCGAACTGCGGTGTCTTTTTGCCAAAAATGAAGGCCGGATCACATTATGACTGGCGCAGCAGCTGATCCTTGAGATTGGGCGGCACCCCCTTGATGGTCAGGGTATCGGTCTGCGGGTCATAAAACACCCGGCTGTTCAACAGTTTCTGCTCAAAGCTCAGAGTCAGGCCGCCGCCGGAGCCGACAAACTTGGTCAAGCCGCGCAGGGTAGAGCGATCAGCCGGGAAACGCTCTTCCAGCTCATACTCCTGACCGATAAAGCTGTAAAAATCGAGATCGCCATCGCCGGGCAATTCCGCTGACAGCTCCTTGATTTCGATCTCTTCACCGGCGCTCGCCTGCTCGGTGCAATATTTGAAGACCTGCTTTTTATAGTCATTGCGCTCGGTCGGTTCGAGCTGGCGACTGTCGCAATAATCTTCTACCGCCTGCAGCAAGCCTTTATTTTGCACCTTGGCATCCATCCCCTCGCGGGCCCCCAGCAGATCCATAAAGAAGTCGCCCAGTTTGCGACCGATACGTCCCTTGCTGAAGGTGATATAGCGGCGCGAATCCGGTTGGGTTTTCCATTCGGTCAAATCGATGCGGGCCACCAGATTGAGTTTGCCGATATCCAGATACTGGATGTGGCGCAATTCCAGCGCTTCGCTGACGGTGACGCTCTCCTTGCCTTCCAGCAGAGCGATCATCAGGTAATCAACCCCCACATAGTTGTACTTGGCAAACAGCAGTACCCCCTGCTCGTCGAGGGCATGTTCCACCAGTTGCCTGACCAGCAGCCGGGTCATCTCCACCGAGAAGGGGACGAATTCGAGCTGCTCGTCGAGCAGTTGTTCGAGGGCGATACGAAACGCGGGTGAAGGCTGCTTGGGAGCATCGATGCCGTCGGCCAGCTCGGCGACGGCGGCCTCGGGGTCGGCAAAGAAGCCAAAGCCCTTGCCGCCCTTGCCGTTGTAGATCCGATGCAGTTCCGCCATCAGTCCCTGTACCGCCTCATCAGGGGGCAGGGTCTGGCTGCGGGTATCGGCGTGGGGTTGACCATCGCCGCCCTGGCGCAAGGAGTGAAGAATGATCTTGTCGATATCGAGACTCATGTCACAAAGCCATAGTGTTAGCCGAAAGGGTGAAGTATTATAAGGCGCTTTGAACCGAGATGAACTGAAGATTATGCCTATCGTATCAAAGTACAATAACGAGCAATTTGACGCCCTGATGAACGACCTGATCACCGCGCTGGAAAAGCATAAAGCGCCGGTAGATCTCAGCCTTATGGTGCTTGGCAATCTGACCACCAATATCATCAACGGTATGGCACCGGCCCAGCGCCAGGCCATCACTGAAAAGTTTGTCCAGGCTCTGACCGCATCGGTCGATAATCGCCACGACGCACACTGAGTCCCCGACTCTGTTGATTTGACGTTTCTCAACGCAGATGGATCACTATGGTCGAAACCGGTAACCCCTATCGTGATAATGTCTCTCGCCTGATCACCTGGGGGCATTGGTTCTCCTTCTTCAACATTATTCTGGCCATGCTCATCGCCACCCGTTATCTGGGTGCCATCAGCTGGCCATCGACCACGCTTGGCGTGATCTATCTCGTTGTAAGCTGGATTGGCCACTTCTCGTTTCTGAGTTTTGTCACCTACCTGTTGACGATCTTCCCGCTCAGCTTCGTGCTGCCCAAGGAGAAGTCGTTGCGGTTCATCTCCGCCATCATCGCCACCCTGGCGCTGGTGCTGCTGCTGATCGACACCCAGGTATTCCGGCTGTTCAAGTTCCACCTCAACAGTCAGGTATGGCAGTTGCTGCTGGATCAGGCGCAGACCGAAGAGGGCTCAATCTGGAGCATCATCTTCGTTGCCGTGCCCACCATCTTCCTGCTGCAACTGCTGCTGTCGGCCTATGTCTGGCGCAAGATCAACAAGCGCAAGCGCCGCCAGTACGGCAATCAGGTGGGGCTGGCCCTGCTGATCTGCTTTATTCTGACCCACGTGGTCAACAGCTGGGCCGATGCGACCCTCTATCAGCCCATCACCATGCAGAGAGCCAACTTCCCCCTCTCCTACCCCATGACGGCCCGCTCCTTCCTGGCCAAACATGGCTGGCTGGATCTGGATCAGTACGAAAAGCAGGCGGCCTCCCAGGGTGATAACAGCGACAGCCGGATGCATTACCCACTGCGCCCGCTCAACGTCAACGCCCCCCTGACTCACAACAATCTGCTGATTGTGGTGGTCGACTCATTGCGTTTTGACATGCTCAACAACATCAACATGCCCAATCTGCAACGCTATGCGGATCAGCATCTGACGTTCCGCAATCACCTGAGTGGCGGCAACGACGACCTGATGGGCATGTTCAGCCTCTTCTACGGGTTGCCCGGTCACTACTACAAGGACATCAGCAGCGACAAGCGTCCGCCGGTGCTGTTCGACGAGATGCTGCGCCAGGATTACCAGTTCGGGCTGTTCGGCGCGATGGAAGATGCCCAGAAGTATCGCAAGAGCATCCTCGCCGGTCTGCGCAAACAGGTGTTTGTCTCCGAGCAGAGTGACGATGGCAAGCTGCTGACCGACTGGCAACAGTGGCTGGAGAAGCGCTCTCCCGAGCGTCCTTGGTTCTCGCTGGTCTATCTCTCGAGCCCCGGCGACTACCAGTTGCCCGCCACCATGAAGGGGCCGTTCCAGCCGGAGCTTGCCAACTTCAATCCGGCGACCGCCTATCGGGCGGAGAACCTGCAAAAACTGGAGAACCGCTACAAGAACTCGGTCTTCTATACCGACCAGTTGCTTGAGCAGATGCTGACCAAATTGCAGTCGCAGGGGATGGACAGCAACACCATCGTCGTCATCACCTCCAACCATGGTCAGGAGTTCAACGACACCCGCAGCAACAGCTGGGGCGCAGGCAGCAACTACTCACCCTATCAGGTGCAGGTACCGCTGGTACTGGCCTGGCCGGGGCGCGGCAGTGACGTTCGGGAACAACCTAGCAGCCATTTCGATCTGGCACCGACCCTGATGCAGGGGATGCTGGGCGTGCGCAATCCGGCGCGCGATTACAGCGTTGGCCGCTCGCTGTTTGATACCAGCCCGCGCAACTGGCTGCTGGCCGGGGACCAGAATGACTTCGCCATCTATGAAGGGGACACCATCACCCACTTCAACAAGCAGGGTGACTTCGAACTGCTGGAGCGCAACAGCTATCGCCCTATCAAGCACGGCACCCCGGATATGGGCGCCATGATCCAGGTGATGAACGAGCTGAACCGCTTCTATCGCAACCAGTGAAACGCCCGTTGATGGCTTGATACCATAAAAAACGCCCCGAATTCGGGGCGTTTTTCGTTGTATAGCCGGGCCACGTTCACGACAGTTAGCCACCCCACCCTTGCGGGTACTTGTAGCCGACGAAACGCTTGGCTGCATAGGCTTTGAAAGCCGCCGAGTTGTAGGCCGCCGCCACATCTTTGGCAAACGGCAGATCCGCATCTGCGCTTTTCACCACCACCCAGTTGATGAAATCGTAGCTGCGCTCCAGAAACAGTCCTTCACTGAACGGGATTCCGCTGGAGGCGGCAAAATTACCGTTGATCACCGAGAAGTCCACATCCTCCCGCGAGCGGGGCAACTGCGCGGCTTCCAGCAGTACCAGCTTGAGATTGTGCGGATTGTTCACCACATCAAACTCGCTCGCTTTTAGCGGGTTTATCCCCTCCTTGAGAGTGAGCCAACCAAGATCCTGCAGCATCAACAGCGCCCGCGCCTGATTGGTGGGATCGTTGGGAATGGCCACCGTGCTTCCCTCTTTCACCTTGTCGAGTGCTGCCAGCTTGCCGGAATAGAGTCCCATCGGACCGGTTGGCACCTGGGTAATGGGCGCCAGCGACAAGCCGCGATCTTTGGCAAAACTCTCCAGATAAGGTTTGTGCTGGAAGCAGTTCACATCCAGTGATCCGTCAGCCAGAGCAATATTGGGGGTCACATAGTCGGTGAACTCCACCAGCTTGACCTTGTACCCCTTGGCCTCCAGCTGCGGCTTGATGGAGTCGGTCACCATGTCGGCAAAATCCCCCACCGTGGTACCAATCACGATCTCCTGTTTGGTCGGCAAGGACGCATCGGCGGCAACCGCGGAAAAAGAGAGGCTCCCGACCGCTATCGCGGCAATAAAGGTGCTGGCGCCAGCAGTGGCGCGCAAGGAAGCAGTAAAAAGAGAAGATAAGAAGGAACGAAACGGCATAGGGACTCCCTGTCAGGTACGCATCAAGCTATGGGACTGCGGCGGGGTGGCTCTCAGAGATTAAGCCCCTCAAACCGCAGCAATCTAGCCATCCAAAAGGCTATTTCAATTACCATAACAGAGCCATCCACCGCCGCCAAGCAATAAACTGCTGGTTCCACCTCATCACCCTTGCTGTCACCCCCGAATGCATAGCTGCACTCACGTTACGTTCAAGAGCGCACGAGCTCCCCTCGGGATTGCCCCGAATCGAGATGGCTGCGGCGAAGGAGAGTCGCGAGAGGAGTGAATTACAGATAAAAAGATCAGTAGCGAGCGGTGAGAACCATTCTCAATAGAACACATAACCAGTGTCTTTGGAATACGTACCACAAACTGAATCGGATTTCTTTGAACCTCATTGCGTTTTTTGAAAATGGCTCTTTTTGAACCCCTTTCACCCGTGTATAGATTTCCGTCGCACTCAGGATGAGTGCGATCCAAGATGGAGTTAAAAAAATAATGAAGCAAACATCGTTAGCACTGGCGATCACAGCACTGCTGTCGACCCTGCCCAGTGCGCTCGTTCAGGCAAATGAAGGTTGTGCGCCGCTCACCGGCAAGGAGAGCGGCATGGATATCGGACGCAGCAGCACCGAGCGCTGCCTGCCAGGTGCCAATCCCCTGCAAGATCAGCAGTGGTATCTGCTCAACAGCGGCCAGGATGGATTCAGCGCCCGTGGCGGCATAGCGGGCAATGATCTCAACCTTTGGTGGGCTCATCGCACCGGCGTGCTGGGCCAGGGAGTCAATGTGGCCGTGGTGGATGATGGTCTGGCCATCGCCCACCCGGATCTGGCGGAGAACGTGCGCCCGGGTTCGAAAAACGTGGTGACCGGCAGCGATGACCCGACACCGACCGATCCGGATACGGCCCACGGCACCTCGGTCTCCGGCATCATAGCGGCGGTAGACAACGCCATCGGTACCAAGGGGATAGCCCCACGAGCCCAGCTGCAGGGGTTCAACCTGCTGGATGACAACAGCCAGCAGTTGCAGAAGGATTGGCTCTACGCCCTTGGCGACAGCGATGCCAGCCGCGACAACCGGGTGTTCAACCAGAGCTACGGCATGAGTGTGGTGGATCCCCGCTCAGCCAACTCTCTGGATCAATCCCAACTTGATCGCCTGTTTGAACAGCAGACCCTCAAGGCGCAAGGCGCGGCCTATATCAAGGCCGCCGGCAACGGCTTCAACAAGATAGCGGCGGGCGGCTATGTGCTTAACCGCACCGGCAATGGTCCCAAATTGCCGTTTGAAAACAGCAACCTCGATCCCTCCAACAGCAACTTCTGGAACCTGGTGGTGAGCGCGCTCAACGCCGATGGCGTCAGATCCTCCTACTCCAGCGTCGGCAGCAACATCTTCCTGAGCGCGACCGGCGGCGAATACGGTACCGACTCTCCGGCGATGGTGACCACGGATCTGCCCGGCTGCGACATGGGTTACAACCGCACCGACGATCCCAGCACCAACCGGCTGCACGGCAACCCGCAACTGGATGCCAGCTGCGACTACAACGGCGTGATGAACGGCACCTCCTCCGCCACCCCCAGCACCTCCGGCGCCATGGCGCTGCTGATGTCCGCCTACCCGGATCTGTCGGTACGTGACCTGCGGGATCTGCTGGCGCGCAGCGCAACCCGGGTCGATGCCACACAGAAACCTGTGATGGTCAGCTACACCAGCAGCACCGGCAAGGTGCGTGATGTGAAAGGGCTGGAAGGGTGGGAGCGCAATGCCGCCGGCATGTGGTTCAACCCGTCTTACGGTTTTGGTCTGATCGACGTCAACAAGGCCCTTGAGCTGGCAGCCAATCACCAACCCCTCCCCCCGCTGGTGCAACTGCCGTGGCAGAAGATCAATGTCACCGGCAGTGCCGCCGCCATTGCGGATGTGGGCAACAGCCCGACCCGTTCCACCACCCGCATCGCGACACCATTGACGGTGGAAGCGGTTCAGGTGATGGTGAGTCTGGATCATCAGCGCCTGCCCGATCTGCTGATCGAACTGGTCTCCCCCGCCGGCACCCGCAGCATCCTGCTGAGCCCCTTCAACAGCCTGGTCGGCCAATCTCTCGACCAGCAGCAGCTGGGCTTTGTGCGAACCAAGGGATTGCGCGACATGCGGATGCTATCCAACAAGTTCTACGGCGAATCGGCGCAAGGCACATGGCGACTGGAAGTAACCGATGTTGCCAACGGTACCCGTCAGGTCTCTCTGCTCAATCGCGAGACCCGTGAGCGTACCACCCTGACCGAGCGCAACAATCGCCAACCGGGCAAGCTGATCTCATGGTCCCTGCGGGTCCTGGGTCACGATGCCAACCGCAGCTAACACGCTAGGAGTATTACCATGAACAAACCTGTTACCTTGCTTCTGGCAACCCTGCTGGCCCCCCTCTCGGGACAGCTCTGCGCCCAGGAGTCCGTCACCATGGATGGCAAGCAGTACAGCATCATAGAGGTGAACGGCCAGACCTACCTCATTCCTGACAACGGCAGCAAGAAGCGGGTCGCCCGCAGCCTTGACAGCAAGGTCCCGCAACAGACCCTGCGCCGCGGTGACGTGTTGATGCAAGGGGCCGCTAGCCCGGAGCTGACTGTAAGCGGCACCCTGCTGGTGGAAGCTGACGATGCCAGCGCCAAGGCGCTGGCGACTCGCCACAGCCTGAACTTCAAACAGAGCAGTGGTGGTATCGCCCTGCTGGAGGCCAAACCGGGCACCGATCTCAACGCCATCGCCACCAAGCTCAAGAGCGAAGGGGTGAATGTGCAGATCGAGCTGTCAGGGGCCGAACAGCAGCCAAAATAGGCAAATGATGGAAAATACGAAACCACTTTGATGTCTGCATCTATATCTAAAATATCGAGGGGGCTTGAAAGCCCCCTTGTCATTACTGATATCACTCTGGTCCCTAAAAGCGCCAACTTAATACATCCGTGAAGACTGTCGATCTCGCCTGAATGGATAAAAAGGCCCCTATCGGGGCCATTTTCAGCATTTAGTTCAAGATAATGGGAAGGCAGGATGAACAAATCCCTGGTAACCATCGATATGCAACTTGGAAAGCAGTTCCACTTGATGTTGATCTTCGACGCGGGTTGCAATGGTGGTCACACCGGCATTATGTGCGGCGCGACACACTGCAGCCAGGAATGAGGTGTCAGCCCCCGGCTCCATGACCTGACTGGTATAACCGTGATCAACCTTGACATAAGCCGGCGACAACTCCTCCAGATAGCCCAGAGACTGGAAGTGACGACCATAGTGGTCAACCCCCCACTGGAAGCCATGAGCTTGCAAGGTGCCCACCAACGCAGCCACGTTGTCTTTATGTTTCATGATGGCAGCTTCAGGTATTTCAAATAACAACCGCTCTTTCAGCTCAACATGCTCGGTCAGGTAACGCGTCAGCCAGGTTAAAAATTCATCCGAGCAGAGCGAGCCAGCAGTGATGTTGATCGCCAGTACCAGATCAGACTGTTTTTGCAGTAATGGAACGCAAGCATCAAGCACCGCCTGGTCAAACTCGCCACCCAATTTGAACTGTTCAATCGCGGGCAAGAACTGACCTGCAAAATAATCTGTGCCATCCCGAGAGATAGAAGCAAACAGCTCGGCATGCAACCTTGCTCCATTATCAAACCGGCAAGCTGGTTGTGCTTTGAAGCGCCAAAGTTGTCGTGAAATTGCATCTTGTACCAGATCTCGCCAGGCCAAACGCCCCATCAAACCTTGCTCGGTCCCCCCTTCCATCACCACAGCACCACGGCGTTCATTGCGCGCCTTGCCAAGCGCATTATCGGCTTTGGTCAACAAGGCAGAGAGATCATCATTGCCATCACGACCGGCAATACCGATGACGGAGAGCGCATCCCCTTCGCCCATTGGATTCACCACCAGATCGGCAATGCGGCTATTAATCACTTCAGCCAGCTCTTTTAGCTGAGTCAGATCGTCAGTTGGACAGAGCAGCGCATATTCCGTCGCGGAGATCCGTGCCAAGGCTGCGCCATCCCACCCTTTTAATTGCTCTTTCAAAGCCTGAGCTATCGATTTGACCATATTGTCACGGGCAGCAAAGCCTTCATCCCGATAGATATCATCCAGCATGTCGACCGCAACCAGCATGACGCCACCTTGGCCAGCCTCCGCTATCCATGCGTTTACCTGACCCACAAAATAGGCTCGGTTGCCAAGCCCCGACACGGCATCGACATAAACCCGCTCACGCAATTTCTCGGCCTCATCGGCTTGCTCTTTGAACTGCAACGCCAACTTGCTTGAGAGGGTGTTGATCGCCTGAACGACCTGCTTCAATTCATGGGTTTTAGGCTCCGGGATCGTATGACCGAAATGGTGCAGCTCGATCTCGACGGCTTGATCACAGATCTGTTTGAGTGGCTTGAGCAAGTAGTTTAGTGCTCTCATCAACAAAATTGTGGTGATCAAAAAGCCGACCAGAAACCAGCTCGCCAGCTCGCTCATCCCCCGCCACAACTCGTAATAAGCCTGGCCGGGGTGACCCACTACTTTTAATTTTCCAAGCTGCAACCAGCCAGATGTCAGAATTGATTCGTTGGATACCTCAGGAAAAAGTCCCAAATTTACAAACCACCGCGGTACCCCCTGAATATTGTTGGTATTTTCCTGCTCGATGACATCCTTTGATGCCAGCAGATCAAGGCGAACCAATCGATAATAGCCGCCATCAAAAATGGCCTGGATCACCGACTCGGCACCGACCTTGTCACCATTTTCCAGATAGGGGGTGAGCGCAAGCCCCAGCGAGGTTGCCGTATTGATGACCGTTGTTTCCTGTTGCTGCGCCAGATAAGTGCGGGTTGAATTGAATTGCACCCAGTATGTGGCCGCAAATAACAATCCAAACAGCAGCAGCATGGTGGCTAATAACTGTCGATAGAGCGTCATAGGTTAATCATCCAAATTCACCACTGGCCGAGCCAATCGCCCCGAGGTCATGCGATTGCGTAAATCATTCCATAATCCCAAGCGGGATGATTGACCAGCCAGTTCCCCTTGGCCTCGTGCCTTCATCAACCACAAGTGACTACCGTTAAAACTGTAAATAGGCACCAGATCACGCCGCTGTGTGGCTGGGCGAATCGAGCCTATCAAATTATCCAAAATAACCGGAACGGAAGAGGGTGTCTCATAATATGCCACCACCATGTGAAACTGGTTGTAATCAAGAGCCTTAACGTACACCATCCGCATTTTATCATCCGGGATCCCAAGCTCGAGCAGCGTAGAGTATTTGGCGATACTGAAATCTTCACAGTCTCCCCCAGCGGCTCCCAAAAATTCTAGCGGGGTTGCCCAATAATCCTTTTTGCGCCACAACTTGATATCGTCAATAAAACGCATCCGATTGAAAAAATTATTTACCCGCTCAAGCTTTTTTTCTTCGCTCAGGGCCCTGCCCTTCGTCTCCATGACCAGCATACGCCAACTAGTTACACGCTTGCCGGCTCTGGCGCCATAGGTCTGCTCCGCCCGTTTGATCAAGTTGAGATCTTCCTGTGGCAGAGGCTGACTGGCACAGAGCAGAAGTGAGAAGGGTAACAGCAGGATCCATAAGGAGTGGCGCAGAGCGCGTAAGGATCGGTATCTCCATTCATTAAGAAGATAACACCATCTGCCGCCGGTTCCGCGCTGGAGTGTCACGTCATATTCCTGCTGCATTATTGCTGCTGCACTCCTCAAAGCCCGTGCAACCATCTGCTTTAGCCAAACATGGTGACTGCCAGCAGCAGTCACCATCATATTGGCGTTCATGATCCCAGCGGGATCATGGGCAAACGGTTATTGCCTGGCCTGCCATTCAGCGGGTTGTTTGACGCTAAATGCATTGAGCAGGCTACCTGTCGCGTTGAGAATGCGATAGTCCGCCAGCAGTGCATCATACTCGGCAGTAATGTAGCTGCGACGCGCCTCGAACAGTTCGTTCTCGGTGTTCAATACGTCCAGCAATGTCCGTTGACCCAACCCAAACTGCTTCTTGTACGCCTGTACGGTGTCATAGCTGGCGTCAACATGCTCTTTCAGGAAGGTCTTTTGCTTGGCCAGCGACTCTTTCGCGTTCCAGGCCAGACGAGTGCCTTCCTCTACTTGGCGGAACGCATTCAAATGAATGTCTTTCGCCTGAGAGTAGAGCGCCGATGTTGCATTGCTCTCTGCCACATCAGAACCACCACGGAACAGGTTGTAACGCATCCGCACCATGGCTGTCAGATCATCGTTGCGCCCTTTGACCGCATCGATATCCTCATTCCAGTTCTGATCGACCTCGAATGTTACATTGGGGTAGAAACCGGATTTGGCACCTTCATGCTGATACTTGGCCGCTTCGATATCCTGCAGGGAAGAGAGCAGGGTCGGGTGGACTTCGGTCGCTGTTTTCAGCGCACTATCGAGGCTGGTCGGGATAAGCTCGGTATTGGGAACCGGCTGTACCAGATCTTTGGGAACCTCGTTCACGACACGAATAAATTCACTCTCTGCGTCGCGATAGTTGTTCTCGGCAGCGGCCTGATTTGAATAGGCCCGGGCAACACGACCTTCAATCTGGGTCTGATCCGCAGTAGAGCCAAGCCCTGAATCAGTCCGCTTGCTGATGTCGCTGCGGATCTGTTCGTGGGTTTCTAGGTTCTGTTTGGAGAGTTCCAAAATCTCCTGCTGACGCAGCATATTGAGGTAGACCTCAGCTACTCGCAGCGCGGTATTTTCAGCTTCGGAGATCATCGCCAGACGCTGGGCATTGGCTTCAGCTTCGGTTCTGGAGACGTTGTTGCTGACATCAAAGCCATCAAACAACATTTGCCGCAGACTGAGTCCAGCCTCTTTGCGAGTCATGGAATCATCAATATTGCTGTTGGCACTGGCAGCACGGGTAGAAGGGCTGTCAGTTTTTTCATAGCCTACGCCACCACGCAGATCGATCGTAGGATAATAGCCACCCTTGGCTCCATCATGCTGATAGAGTCGTGCCTGATACAGATCAAACGCTTCCTTGATCTTGGGATGCGTAGCAAGTGTCTGTGCCACCGACTCTTCCAGAGTCTGGGCCTGACCCAAACTCGGGATCAGGATGCAGCCACTGACCAGCATGGCAACAATCGTTTTTTTCATGTTATCTCCAGTCATGTTTTGTTTTTAGATTGTTGGCTTATCGTTCTCTCAGTGCCGACTGCTTTGCCCGTAAAATCGGCTTAAGCAAATAGTCTAGGACACTTTTTTTACCAGTAATGATATCAGCACTGGCTAACATACCGGGGATGATGGGAAGTGCGTTAAGCTCATCGCCCAAGTAACTCTTCTCTGTTCGAACACGAACCAGATAAAAGGAGTTCCCCTCCTCATCCTGGATCGAATCCGCACTTATCTGTTCAACCTTGCCATGCAATCCTCCATAGATTGTAAAGTCGTAGGCAGTAATTTTGACGATGGCATCCAGCCCCGGTCGCAGGAAGGCGATATCTTTCGGTGACACCTTGGCTTCAACCAGCAAGGTATCCTCCAACGGCACAATCTCCATCAAATCCATGCCGGGCTGAACCACACCGCCCAGGGTGTTGATCTTGAGTTTCTTGATGGTGCCCTTGAGCGGAGCAATCACGCTGGTCCGGTCGACCCTGTCTCGCAAGCCAACCTGCCCTTCTGATAACTGGCCAAGCCGCCCCTGTTTCTCATTCAGTTCAGTCTGGGAGTCTGCTCTGAACTTCAGCGCAATATCATTACGCTTGGAGATGGTCTCACGCAGTACCGAATTGAGTTTTGGGATCAGCAGACGGTTGCTCTCCAGCTCCCCCTGCATCTCGTTGACCTGCCGCTCCAGCTTAATTAGCTCCACTTGAGGCACTATACCCTCTTTCGCCAGCGGACGGCTAATATTCAGTTCCTGTCTGGCCAGATCCACACTGCGATTCACGGTGCGAATTTTGGCATTAAGTTCAATCAGCTCCTGCTCTTTCTGTTCGATTTGCTGACCAAGAATATAAAGCTGGTTCTTCAGGTTATTGAGGCGATCCCGCTGTACAGAGCGCTCACGGTGTGCGTATTCGGCAAAGACAGTTTCATAACCATCGGGAAACTGGATTGGCGCTTCACCTACCACGACCTGTTCACGCCACCCCAGTGCCGGGTCGTTTTTCACCTCGACGCTGGCCATCTCGGCGCGCAGACGGGCCACATCCCCCTTGAGGGTGACGACCTCTTGCTCCCGTTCTCTAAAGTCGGAGCGGAAACGGGTGTCATCAATACGCAGCAGCGGCTGCCCCTTTTCGACGATGTCCCCCTCTTTGACGAAGATCTCTTTGACGATCCCCCCTTCCAGGTTCTGGATCACCTGCAGCTGACGGGACGGAATAACTTTGCCCTGACCCACGGTGACTTCATCCAGTTCGGCCCAGGCCGCCCAGACGATGGCACTCATGAAAAAGAGGAAACAGCACCACAACAGGATGCGAGCTCCGGTCGGCGTGGTCAGCAGTACAGCTGCCGCGCCGTCATCGACAAACTCCAGATGCTCGGGTGCTGGCAATACCTCGCCGGAAGGCGTCTTTTTGCTGCGTTTGAACCAGTCCATGAGCCCCTTAACCATGGGACACCTCCTGCACGCGCACCTTGCCTTCCTTCAACTGCTGTAACACCACCTCTTTGGGACCATCAGCAACGATCTGCCCCTGCTCGATGACGATAACTCGCGATGCCACATCCAGCATCGAGGTTTTGTGAGTGATGAGGATCAATGTGGTTTCCGGGCCCAGTCTGGCGAGCTCCTGTTTGACCTGCATCTCGGACTGATTGTCCATGTTGGAGGTCGGCTCATCCATCACCAGAATGGGGGGATCATTGAGCAGGGCGCGTGCCAGCAGGATCGACTGACGCTGGCCACCGGATAGCTGACGGCCCCCCTCGCCTATCTGCCGATCTAACCCATTAGGATCCCGGTTGGTGAAGTTGGTGACACCCGCCCGCTTGGCTGCGCGCAAGACTCTCACATCATCCACCAGCGGATTACCCAGCATGATGTTGTCCCGCACCGAGCCAAAGAAAAGAATGACATCTTGCGGGACACAACCGATATTGCGACGGATCACCGCAGGTGGCAGTTGATCGAGTTCAAAGCCGTCGATACGTACCGAGCCATCGGTCGGTCGATACAACCCCATCAACAGCTTTTCGAGGGTCGTTTTACCCGCCCCAATCCTGCCGATAATCGCCACCTTTTCGCCCGGCTGAATGCGCAAATTGATATTGTGCAGGGTGCTGGTTTCCATTCCCGGATATTTGAAGGAGACATTTTCGAATTCAATTCGACCGGCAATCACCGGATGATGAATATATTGCTTGCCTTCCTCCTGCTCTCCCGGGGTTTGCATGATTTTTTCCAGAATATCCAGTGCAGATTTGGCCTGGTTATAACGGGTCGACAACACGGAGAGTTGCACCATGGGCGCAATGGCGCGGCTGGAGAGCATCACGGCGGCAATCATGCCCCCCATGGTGACCAAACCTTCGGAGATCTGGTAAACACCGACGATCACCAGACCGACCGTCACCACCTGCTGGATATAGCTGGCCAGCGAGGACATGGAGTTGGTAATGCGGCGGGTCTGTACGCCCCAGGTGGAAATATGGGAGACGGCCTGCTCCCAGCGATGCTGGAACATGCTCTCGGCGCCGAAAATCTTGACGGTTTCCAGCCCGGAAATACTTTCAATCAAGTTGGCGTTCTTCTGGGACGCAAGGCGTGAACCCTCTTCGATGGACTGCTTGAGGGGCTCCTGAATATAGAAGCTGTAGGCGATGAGGATCAGCATGGCGACGATGGGAACCACCACCATTACGCCTGCAAACATCCAGATAATAAAAAGGAAGAAGACGGCAAAAGGGAGATCGATAAGAGTAGAAACCGTTGCGGAGGTGAAAAACTCCCGCACCGATTCAAATTCCTGCAGATGTTTGGCGAACGCGCCAGTGGAAGCGGGACGAGACTCCATCCTCATGCCCATCACCTTGGCGAAAATCTTGGCGGACAGTAGCACATCAGACTTTTTGCCAGCGATATCAATAAAGTAACTGCGCAACTGCCGCATCACAAAATCGAAGGTAAAGACCACCATAGCCCCGACCGCCAGCACCCAGAGCGAATCAAACGCCAGATTGGGCACAATCTTGTCATAGACGTTCATGGTGAAAAGAGGGCTGGCGATGGCAAACAGGTTGATCAGAATGGAGGCGATCAGCACATCGCGATAGATGCCGCGGGATTCGAACAAGGTGCTCCAGAACCAGTGGCCATCACGGGTTTCCAGCACCTTGGGCGAGCGCTCATCAAACTTGAACTGCTTCTTCACGTAGAAGAGGCGCCCCAGATACTCATCACCCAACTGGGCTGCGGTCAGCCATTGCGCGGCATCACCGGCCTGCGGGAAAATCACTTTCCCCTGGCTGCGATCTTCGTTCCACTCCAGCAAAATGCAGGCGCCACCACTGCGCATCTGCAATACGCAAGGCAGCAGCAAGGGAGAAATATCGGCCAGTGGCTGTATCACTTCACGGGCGGATAACCCGCCACGCTCGGCAGCACGGCAAAAGAGTGCGGTAGTCAGGCGTCCAGAGACCAGTGGCAACCCGGTCGTCAGGGCATCCTGACTGTTGGGCACACCATAAAAACGGGTCAAGAAGACCAGACACTCCAATAACTCATCAATACGACTTGTTTCTGCTTGCATAGCATCCTGTCACTGCATAAATGAGGTAGATAAGAGCGTTCATCGCTCATATTTCCCTGCTATAGCCACGCTAAAACCGAGTGGCCTTCCCGCTGATGAGACTGATCAGGGGATAAACCTGTCCAGATAGATCGCGACACTCATCCCCAATTTCCCGGCACAGCAGCAATGGCGGCATGAATCGTTATTGGTAAAAATAATCGGCTCATCAACACCATGCTAACACTGCAATCAGGGTGAATGTCGGAGTTAATTGATAATGACATTTATTATGGCGCACCACTATATCAACCGGCACGTACCAAAACTATAGTTTAGGGTATGAAGTTTTTTATATAACCCTATGTTTTACGTGAAAATAATAATCTGGCGCTCAATTATAGGTCAGGAAGTATGAAGGGTCTGCCCAACGCGTGACCTTGCGGGCCGTTCAATGAGAGTGCTTTGGCAATGTCCGCCATGGCCGTCCAGCGATTTTCACACCAGGCTGGCGCCAACAGAGTAGGACGGCGCGCGGAGGCCGAAATCCGGTGATACACCACCTCGGGCGGCGTGTGCTGGATCATGGCAACGGCCGCTTCCACATACTGCTCCAGCGTCAATACCTCAAGCCGACCCGCCTGCCACGCTTTGCCAAGAGTACTACCCTCAACAACATGAAGCGGATGCAACTTGATCCCCTCCACGCCGGTCGCAACGATGCGATGCAGGGTATCGAGGCTGTCCATCGGCACTTCGCCCGGCAGGCCGACGATCAGATGAGCACATACCTTGATGCCGCGCTGATGGGCACGTCTTACCGCATCCTCATAGGCGGCATAACCATGGCCGCGGTTGATCCGTTGCAGGGTCTTGTCATTGGCACTTTGCAGCCCGAGCTCCAGCCACACCTCGTAACCCCGGGCCTGATAGCCCGCCAACAGATCCAGCACCGCATCCGGCACGCAATCGGGGCGAGTGCCCACGCAGAGCCCCACCATATCGCTCACCGACAGCGCCTCTTCATACATCCGCTGCAGATATTCGACCCCGGCATAGGTACTGGTATAGGCCTGAAAGTAGGCAAGATAACGCTTGGCACGGGTGACTTCGTCCCGGCGAGCCAGCAGTTGTTGCACCACAGAGAGTTGCTGAGCCGACTCGTCGGCAAAAGAGGATACGTTGCAGAAGGTGCAGCCACCACGGCCCAGGGTGCCGTCACGGTTCGGGCAGGTGAAGGCCCCGTGGATAGAGAGTTTGTGGATCTTCTGACCATGACGCTGCTTGAGATCCTGACCGAATGTATTGACGAGTTCGTGTAACTGCATGACACCTCCACTAAAGGAGCGCCATTGTACGAGCTTGCGCAAAACAGGGGCTGAGCTGGATCAAGCTAGCGGAGAGGGTAAAACATATAAATACCCGACCAATTTTGAATAAATATAGAGAAAAAACGCAAAAAAAGGATTTTTACAGTTCTTTGACGATTCAAACAGTAAACATCCATATGAAAATGAGACCTGATAACCCACTGTTGAACAATGAAAAATTCAAAGAGACCCGACAGCACACAATTGCAAGCATGGGATATTGAAAATGTGATCCCTTCCGCTGTCGGCCACATCGGGTTGGTAAAATTACTACATTCGCCCATCGTCGCCGAGCACACCATTGAGCCTGTCAATGGCGATATATTTAACCAACAAAATCAAACAACACAGAATAAATACTTCATAACTGCGAGCGAATCCCCCTAACCCGACATTTTGTTATGCGAATGTAACCATGAAGACAAACCTGACCTGCGATTGACCTCGCCAGAAAATCCCATTAGTTTGGAGATTCGCCACGTCAGGCAGACGGAACCACAAGAGCCAATCGCGATTTATGCAGTCAGGTGATGACTGTGCGATACAAGGCCGAGCAAGGGAGAAATGCAATGTCACTATATGATCCAAAGCTGGAGAGGGATAACTGTGGCTTCGGCCTGTTGGCCCACATGGAAGGGGAAGCCAGCCACAAGCTTGTCCGTCTCGCGATGTCAGCATTGGCTCGCATGCAGCACCGCGGCGGGATCTCCGCCGATGGCAAGACCGGCGATGGTTGCGGTCTGCTGCTGCAAAAACCGGACAGCTTCTTCAGAGCTGTCGCCGAGGAGAAGGGATGGCACCTTGGCCGCAACTATGCGGTCGGCATGCTGTTTCTCAACCCTGACCCCGTATTGGCCCAGCAGACCCGCGACATCATCGACGAAGAGCTGGAAAAAGAGACCCTGAGTCTGGTCGGCTGGCGCAAGGTGCCTGTCGATACCAACGTACTCGGTACCATCGCCAAAGCCTCCCTGCCCAGCATTGAACAGGTCTTTGTCAACGCCCCGCCCGGCTGGGTCGACAAGGATCTCGAGCGCCGCCTCTATATCGTGCGTCGCCGCATCGAAAAGCGCGTCAACGACGACTACTTCTATGTGGTCAGCCTCTCCAATCTGGTCACCGTCTATAAAGGACTGTGCATGCCGGTGGACTTGCCGCGCTTCTATCTGGATCTCGCCGACATCCGTATGCAGGCGGCCATCTGCGTCTTCCACCAGCGTTTCTCCACCAACACCAGCCCGCGCTGGCCGCTGGCCCAGCCGTTCCGCTATCTGGCCCACAACGGCGAGATCAACACCATCGCCGGCAACCGCCAGTGGGCCAAGGCTCGCAGCTACAAGTTTGCGACGCCGCTGATCCCCGATTTGCAGGAAGCGGCTCCCTTCGTCAACACCACGGGGTCGGATTCCTCCAGTCTCGACAACATGCTGGATCTCTTCCTCGCCGGTGGCATGGACCTGTTCCGCGCCATGCGCCTGTTGATCCCGCCTGCATGGCAAAAACATCCGAACATGGATGATGACCTGCGCGCCTTCTACGACTTCAACTCCATGCACATGGAGCCGTGGGACGGCCCGGCCGGTATCGTCATGACCGATGGTCGCTACGCCACCTGCGCACTTGATCGCAACGGTCTGCGTCCGGCCCGCTACGTCATCACCAAGGACAAGTTCATCACCCTCGCCTCCGAGGTCGGCACCTGGGACTACACCCCGGACGAAGTGCTGGAGAAGGGCCGAGTCGGCCCGGGCGAGCTGTTCGTGGTGGATACCAGCAACGGCAAGGTGTGGACCAGCTTCGAGATCGATGACGACCTCAAGAACCGTCACACCTACAAGCAGTGGATGGATAAACATTGCCGCCGACTGGTCCCCTTCGAGCAGATGGACGACAGCCAGACCGGTAGCCGCGAGTTCTCCTACGACCAGCTGAAAACCTATCAGAAGTTGTTTGGCTACTCCTTCGAGGAGCTGGATCAGATCATCCGGGTTCTCGGTGAAAATGGTCAGGAAGCGGTGGGCTCCATGGGGGATGACACCCCGATGGCGGTGCTCTCCTCCGGCCCGCGCACCCTCTATGACTACTTCCGCCAGATGTTTGCCCAGGTGACCAACCCGCCCATCGATCCGCTGCGGGAAAACCACGTGATGTCGCTGGCCACCTGTATCGGTCGCGAGCAGAACGTCTTCAACGAGACCTTCGGCCACGCCCACCGGGTGCTGTTCCAGTCACCGATCCTGCTCTACTCCGACTTCCACCAGCTACTGGCACTGGAAGGTGAGTACTACCGTCATCAGGTGATCAGCCTCAACTTCAAGCCAGAAGAGGGGCTGGAAGCGGCCATCGTGCGCATCTGCGAGGAGGCCAAAACCGCTGCCAAGAGTGGCACCGTGCTGCTGGTGCTGTCGGATCGCGATATCAGCGCCGACACCCTGCCGATCCCGGCCGCCATGGCGGTGGGTGCCGTGCAGCGCACCCTGGTGGACAACAACCTGCGCTGCGACGCCAACATTCTGGTGGAAACCGCGAGCTGCCGCGACCCGCACCACTTCTCGGTGCTGCTGGGCTTTGGCGCGACCGCCATCTACCCCTATCTGGCCTACGAAACCCTGGCCAAACAGGTTGAAGAGGGCGTGCTCACCATGTCCCTGCGCCAGGCCATGGTCAACTACCGCAACGGCATCAACAAGGGGCTCTACAAGGTGATGTCCAAGATGGGCATCAGCACGGTCGCCAGCTACCGCTGCTCCCAGCTGTTTGAAGCGGTGGGCCTGGCCAAGGCGGTGGTCGATACCTGCTTCCGCGGCGTGTCGAGCCGTATTCAAGGTGCCGACTTTACCGACATCCAGCAGGATCAGCACAATCTGGCCCGTCAGGCCTGGCTGGTGCGCAAACCCCTCCCCCACGGCGGCCTGCTCAAGTTCGTCCACGGCGGCGAGTACCACACCTACAACCCGGATGTGGTGCAGACCCTGCAAACCGCGGTGCGCTCCGGCAACTATGCCGACTACAAGGAGTACGCCCGTCTGGTCAACGAGCGCCCGGTTGCCACCCTGCGCGATCTGCTGGCGCTGAAGAAGGTCGACAATCCGGTCGCGCTGGATCAGGTTGAGCCAGCCGACAAGCTGTTCCCCCGCTTCGACTCCGCCGCCATGTCCATCGGCGCCCTCGGCCCTGAGGCCCACGAGGCACTGGCTGTGGCCATGAACCGCCTCGGCGGTCAGAGCAACTCCGGCGAAGGTGGCGAAGATCCCAAGCGTTTCGGGACCGAGAAGAACTCCCGCATCAAACAGGTGGCTTCCGGCCGATTCGGTGTCACCCCCCACTACCTGATGAACGCCGATGTGGTGCAGATTAAGGTGGCGCAGGGGGCCAAGCCCGGCGAAGGTGGCCAGCTGCCCGGTGACAAGGTCACCGCCCAGATCGCCCAGCTGCGTTATTCCGTGCCCGGCGTGACCCTGATCTCGCCGCCGCCGCACCACGATATCTACTCCATCGAGGATCTGGCCCAGCTCATCTTCGACATCAAGCAGATCAACCCGAGCTGTCTGGTGTCGGTGAAACTGGTCTCCGAACCCGGCGTCGGCACCATCGCCTGCGGCGTGGCCAAGGCCTATGCCGACTTCATCACCATCTCCGGTTATGACGGCGGCACTGGCGCGAGCCCCCTCACCTCGGTCAAATATGCCGGCTCCCCGTGGGAACTGGGTCTGGCTGAAACCCAGCAGGCGCTGGTCGCCAACGGTCTGCGCCACAAGGTGCGGCTGCAGGTGGATGGCGGCCTCAAGACTGGCCTCGACATCATCAAGGCGGCCATCCTCGGCGCCGAGAGCTTCGGTTTTGGCACCGGCCCCATGGTGGCGCTCGGTTGCAAATACCTGCGGATCTGCCACCTGAACAACTGCGCCACCGGCGTTGCCACTCAGGATGAGAAGCTGCGTCGCGAGCACTTCACCGGCCTGCCGGAGATGGTGATGAACTACTTCAAGTTCATCGCCGAGGAGACCCGCGAGCTGATGGCCCAGCTCGGCGTCACCCAGCTGACCGACCTGATTGGCCGCACCGATCTGCTGGAAGCCCTGCCCGGCCTCACCGCCCGTCAGGCCAAGCTGGATCTCTCCGGCATTCTGGCCCGTCCGGTGGCACCGGCAGGCTCCAGCCTGTTCAGCCAGCAGCACAACCCCACCTTCGACAAGGGGCCACTCAACCTGAAAATGGTGGAGGATCTGCTGGAGGCGGTGGAAACCTCAAGCGGCGGCGAGTTCCGCTACGACATTCGCAACACCGACCGCTCGGTGGGTGCGCGCCTCTCGGGCGAGATCGTCAAACGTCACGGCAACCAGGGAATGGCGGCGGATCCGGTCAAGGTGCACTTCAACGGCACCGCGGGCCAGAGCTTCGGCGTCTGGAACGCAGGCGGCCTCGAGATGATCCTCACCGGTGACGCCAACGACTATGTGGGCAAGGGGATGACCGGCGGCAAGCTGGTGATCAAGCCCCATGTCGGCGTGGCGTTCAAATCCCACGAAGCAGCCATCATCGGCAACACCTGCCTCTACGGTGCCACCGGCGGCAAGCTCTACGCCGCAGGCACTGCTGGCGAGCGTTTCGCGGTGCGCAACTCCGGTGCCCTGGCGGTGGTCGAGGGGATTGGCGACAACGGCTGTGAATATATGACCGGTGGCATCGTCACCGTGCTCGGTCAGACCGGCGTCAACTTTGCGGCAGGCATGACCGGCGGCTTTGCCTACGTGCTCGACGAGTGCGGCAACTTTGCCAAGCGCACTAACCCCGAGCTGGTGGAACTGCTGGACGTGGCGGATCTCGCCATCCATCAGGAGCACCTGCGCGGCATCATCACGGCGCACCTCAATGAGACCGGCAGCTCGCGCGCCGAGGAGATCCTGGCCAACTTCGACTCCTATGTGCCCAAGTTCAGGCTGATCAAACCCAAGTCCAGCGACGTGAAATCGCTGCTGGGTCACACCAGCCGTTCCAGTGCAGAACTCAGAATCCAGGCGCAATAAGGAGGGAACCCTATGAGCCAGAACGTATTTCAGTTTATCGATGTCCAGCGGGTTGACCCGCCCAAGAAGCCGCTTAAGATCCGCAAAATCCAGTTTGTGGAGATCTACGAGTCCTTCAATCAGCCGCAGGTACAGATGCAGGCGGATCGCTGCCTCGAGTGCGGCAACCCCTACTGCGAGTGGAAGTGCCCGGTCCACAACTACATCCCCAACTGGCTGAAACTGGCCAAAGAGGGGCGCATTCTGGAGGCGGTAGAGCTCTCCCACCAGACCAACAGCCTGCCGGAAGTGTGCGGTCGGGTCTGCCCGCAGGATCGCCTTTGCGAGGGCTCCTGCACCCTTAACGATCGCTTCGGCGCGGTGACCATCGGCAACATCGAAAAGTACATCACCGACAAGGCGTTCGAAATGGGCTGGAAGCCCGATCTCTCGAACGTGGTCAAGACCGGCAAGCGGGTCGCCGTCATCGGCGCCGGCCCTGCGGGTCTCGCCTGTGCCGATGTGCTGGCACGCAATGGCGTCACCCCGGTGGTGTTTGACAAATATCCGGAGATCGGCGGCCTGCTCACCTTCGGCATCCCCTCCTTCAAGCTGGAAAAAGAGGTGATGCAGCGTCGCCGCGAGATCTTCCAGGGGATGGGCGTGGAGTTTCGTCTCGAGACCGAAGTGGGCAAGGACATCACCTTCGCCGATCTGCTCGGCGAGTTCGATGCGGTCTTCCTCGGGGTCGGTACCTACAAGTACATGAAGGGCGGCTTTGCCAACGAAGAGGCACCGGGCGTCTATGACGCCCTGCCCTACCTCATCGCCAACGCCAACCGGCTGCTGGGCTTCGAGAAGGCGCAAGCCGACTACATCGACTTCGCTGGCAAGCAGGTGGTGGTGCTGGGCGGTGGCGATACCGCCATGGACTGCGTGCGTACCGCCATCCGTCAGGGGGCCGCCAAGGTGATCTGCGCCTATCGCCGCGACGAGGAGAACATGCCGGGCTCCAAGCGGGAGGTGAAAAACGCCCGCGAGGAGGGGGTTGAGTTTATGTTCAATCTGCAGCCGGTGGCGGTCGAGCTGGATGCCAGCGGTCGCACCGTCGGCATCAAGGTGGTGAGCACCGAGCTGGGTGAACCCGATGCCAATGGCCGCCGCAATCCGGTGGTTATCGAGGGCTCAGAGCAGGTGCTGGCCGCCGATGCGGTGGTAATGGCGTTTGGCTTCCAGCCTAACCCCCAGCCCTGGATGGCAGAGTTCGGCATCGAGCTCGACAACCGGGATCGCATCAAGGCCCGCGAGCAGGCGGAATACGCCTTCCAGACCAGCAACCCCAAGGTGTTCGCCGGTGGCGACGCTGTGCGTGGCTCCGATCTGGTGGTGACCGCCATCTACGAAGGGCGCAAAGCGGCCGAAGGGATTATGGACTATCTGGCGGTCTGATCCGACCGACCGAGACCCTGATGCGCTTTCACAATCAGCCCCGCCAATGCGGGGCTGATTTTTTGTAGCTACCCCCTACAAACGCACCACCAGCCACTCCCCCTTGCCGACCGGCACCAGCGAGGTGGCAAAGGCCGGATCCTGCCCGACCTCGTTCATCCACTCCACCATCTCGCTGCGATGGGAGATGGCGTTGTCGACCACCAGCAGGCCACGGGGTGCCAGCAGACGGCGGATCTGCGGCCACCATGCCCGGTAGTGCTGACGATCCGAATCGAGGAAGATGAGCTGATAGCCGGCTTGCGGCAAGGTCGGTAACAGCTCACTCGCATCCCCTGCCAGCAAGGTTACCCAGGGGGCCAACCCTGACCTCTGAAAGTTGTCATGGGCCTGTACGCGCTTATCCTCATCCAGCTCAATGGTGGTCACGTGCCCCTCCAACCGACGCACCGCTTCTGCCAGCCAGAGTGTGGAGTAACCATTGGAGGTGCCAATCTCCAGCACCGCCTGCGCCCCACGGGTCTGCACCAATACTGACAGCAACTCCCCCGTGTCGCGGGTGATATTGAGCAACTTGCGGTGGCGAGCCTGCTGCATGCTGTCATTGCGCTCGCCAAGCTGCTCCAGCTGGCGTTTTAACTGTTCCAGTTCCATCGATATCCCTTTCGTCCTTGCCCAAATCCGTTCACCCACTGCTCTTGGCTTGGTCTTTGGGAGTCAAATGATTGCTTTCAACCGCCATTCACACCACAAAGGATGAGAAAAGGACAACCATTTGAGGCAGAATTTGTGACGTCTATCTGTTACACTTCGCGCCCGCCATTTTCCGGCTCACTCTCTGACTTGATGTCAGGCGCAGCCGTCGGTGGTTACAACCTCCGTCTCGCTCATGCCGAGCTAACCAAGCCAAACACAGCCCAGCTGGAACACAGGAACCCATTATGAGATTTGAATCGTTCGATTTTGCCCCCGAGATTTTGCGTGCTGTCTCAGATTGCGGTTATCAGGAGATGACCCCTGTGCAGCAACAGGCGATCCCGGCCATTCGCCGTGGCCGCGATGTGCTGGCCAGCGCCCAGACCGGTACCGGCAAGACCGCCGCCTTCGCCCTGCCCATCTTGCAGCGTCTGGTAGACAATCCGGCTCCGGTCCAGCCTTCCAACGCCCGGGTGCTGATCCTGACCCCGACCCGCGAGCTGGCGGCTCAGGTGGCGAGCAACATCAATGACTTCGCCAAGTATCTCGATATCACCACCATCACCATCGTCGGCGGTGGCAAGCAGGACGTGCAGGCCAAGAAGCTCAAAGCGGGCGCTCACATCATTGTGGCCACCCCGGGCCGTCTGCTGGAGCACCTCACCGCCTGCAACCTCAGCCTCTCTGGCGTCGAGTGTCTGGTGATGGATGAAGCGGATCGCATCCTCGACATGGGCTTCAGTGCCGATGTGCAGAAGATCCTGCAAGCGGTCAACAAGACCCGTCAAAACCTGCTCTTCTCCGCCACCTTCTCCGATGCTGTGAAGAAGCTGGCCAACCTGATGCTGGATCGCCCGCAGATCGTCAGCGTCAACAAGCAGAACTCCACCGCCGACACCGTCAGCCACACCGTCTATCCGGTCGAGCAGAAGCGCAAGCGCGAGCTGCTCTCCGAGCTGATTGGCAAGCAGAACTGGCAGCAGGTGCTGGTGTTCGCCAGTACCCGCGAGAGCTGTGATGTGCTGGTCGAGGAGCTGAACCTCGACGGCATCAAGTCCGCCGTGGTCCATGGCGAGAAGGCCCAGGGCAACCGTCGCCGCGCCCTGCGCGAATTCATGGAAGGCAAGGTACGGGTACTGGTCGCCACCGAAGTGGCCGCCCGTGGTCTGGACATTCCGGATCTGGAATACGTGGTCAACTACGATCTGCCGTTCCTGGCGGAAGATTACGTGCACCGCATCGGTCGTACCGGTCGTGCCGGCAAGCGCGGCATGGCCATCTCCTTCGTCAGCCGTGAAGAGGAGCGTACCCTGCTGGAGATCGAGGCCCTGATCGGCCAGAAGATCCGCCGCATCATGGTGCCGGGCTATGAAGTGAGCAGCCGTGACGAGCTGATCAAACAGCTGCAGGAGCGTCGCCGCTTCGGCAAGCGTCCGCAGCGTGAAGATAACGCCGTGGCCCAGGTGATGGCCGAAGCCAAGCTGCAGGGTCAGCGCCTCAAGCGTCTGGCTGCAGCCAAGAAGCCCCGTCAGCCGAAATAAGGCGGGCAGTTGCTCTATTGAACCGCAAAGGCGCCACTGGCGCCTTTGCCATCTCTGTCATCGGTGTTGACCCCTGGTGGTCAACTCAAGGATTGCTTATGACCTCTCCGACCTACAATCAGGCCCTGTTCGAGATGGCCACCCAGAGCCTGGCCGAACTGGCCCGCACCGCCGAGCAAAAGGCGGGCAAGCGCACTCCGGCCCAAGAGAGCCACTTTCTCTGCACCTGGATGGCCGACTCCCTCAAGGAGAAGCGCTTCTCCCGTCTGGTGATGGAAGATTTGAAAGCTTGGGTGCAGCTTGGCCGCACTCTGGGTGCGGGGGCCGATCTCAAGGGATTGCTGGAGCGCATCGCCTTCCAATACCAGTGCGCCATGACCAATCCGCGGCAATTGGGAGCCAAGCTGGCTGCCCTGCTGGAGGAGCTCTCAGCGGCAGGCTGGCTGGTGCTGATCGAGAGCGAAGTGAACGCCAAGCTGCGCCTGCAATCGGGCGGTCAAGCGAGTCTGGTGGTAAGCCATAGCGAATATGAAGGCCATATCGAGGACGGTGAGCTTGTCAACCCCCTCACCCTCTATGTGCGCGGTGACGAGAAGGTGCTGGCCGAGGCGGCCTTCAAGCACGGCCTGCTGCTGAGCCAGGGCAACAAGAAAACCTCCCTGGTCAAACACCACAAGGCCTACCGGCTGATGCCGGACAACGCCCAACCAGCGCTGGCACTGCTGAGCGAGGCTCGCCAAGGCGCCTGATCCCGCCTGTTTTCAGCAATAAAAACGGCAGACCCTCGTTTAAAGCAGGGCCTGCCGTTTTTTCTTGTTCGATGTTTGGTGATGAGGTTTGGTTGTCGTTTAGCGGATCTTGATGCCAATCTGGCCCGCGTCACACCACTCGAACATCACCTCCTCGCTCTTGCCGCAGCAACTGCCACCACAGACCCGACTCTCGCGCTTGATGACCCGCCCCTTGCGCATCCAGACGCCGAGCATGGCCTCCACCGCATCTTCCGAGGTGTGGAAGTGGCGAGCCAGATCACGCCGGCTCACCTTCTGCTGCGCGGCGAGGTAATCCCCCAGCTCGCGCAGGATCATAAGGTCACCACCTTGCGGGCGACGATGTCACCGTGACGGCGACCGGCCCACCAGAGCAGTACCAGAGAGAGGCCGTAGCTGGCGATCCAGAACAGGCTCTTCTCCGGATGAGCGGCAAAGGTCGCGACCTGATAGAAGAGGGTCGCGCACATAAAGGCCATATAGTTGCACCAAGCGGCGGTAAAGAGCGCCCACTGACGACCGGTTTCCCGCACCAGCGCGCCCATGGCGGCGGCGCAAGGCATGTAGAGCAGCACGAACAATAGGTAGGCAAAGGCACCGGCCGCCCCGTCGAAGTGGGTCTGCATGTTGCCGTAGGTGGAGACATCCACCTCCTGCGCCTCGGCGGCAGCTTTCTGGTCGTCGAGGTTGCCAACATCAAGCCCCATGGGGTCGCTCGGGTTGATCTCCGCCAGATTGGCCGCCACGGCATCGATCGCCTCGTGGAAACTGGCCACCAGCGAGAACTCGCTCTCCTCCTCTTCACCACCACCACCGGCGTAGAGGCTGTTGAGGGTACCGACCACTGCCTCTTTGGCGAAGATACCGGTGACGATACCGACCGTGGCCTGCCAGTTGTCATCGCGTACACCTATGGGGTGCAGCACCGGGGTCACCGCCTGGCTGATTTTGCTCAGCACCGAACTCTCCTGCTCCTGATGGCCAAAGCTGCCATCGGTACCCAGGGAGTTGAGCACGCTCAGCACGGCAACCACCAGTACGATGGTTTTACCGGCGCCAAAGACGAAAGATTTGAGCTTCTGCCAGGTCTTGATGGCAACGTTGACCGGCCGCGGCCACTCGTAATCCGGCATCTCCATCAGCATGGAGTCGCTCTTGCCCGGCAGCAGGGTGCTGCGCAGCAACAGGCCGGTGAACACCGCCACCAGAATGCCGATGAGGTAGAGACCGAACACCAGGTTCTGGCCAGACTCGGGGAAGAAGGCCACCGCAAACAGGGCGTAAACCGGCAGACGGGCACCGCACGACATGAAGGGGGCCATGGCGGAGGTCATCAGCCGCTCCCGCTCGGAGTTGAGGGTACGGGTCGCCATCACCGAGGGGACGGTACAGCCAAAGCCCATCAGCATCGGCACGAACGCCTTGCCCGGCAGGCCGAGGCGGCGCATCAGGGCATCCACCACGAAGGCGGCACGGGCCAGATAGCCGGAGCTCTCCAGCACCGCGAGGAAGAGATAGAGGCAGCCAATCACCGGAATAAAGGTGGCCACGGTCTGCAAGCCGACACCAAAGCCGTCCGCCAGAATGGCGCCCAGCCACTCGGGGGCATTGACCAGTCCCAGCAGGTGGTGCACCCCATCGACAAACAGGGCGCCGCCCATGATGTCAAAGAAGTCGATAAAGGCGCTGCCAACGTTGATGGCAAACAGGAACATCAGGTACATGACAAACAGGAAGAAGGGGATGCCAATCCAGCGATTGAGCAGCACCCGATCCAGCCACTCGCTCTGGGCCTCGGTGAGCTTGCCCTTCTGCTGACGAGCCTGTTGTACCCACTGGTGGATATGGCCGTAGCGAATATCCGCCAGTTGCAGGTCGATATCCTGTCCCTGATGGGCGCGAGCCACTACATTGGCGGCGGCCGCCTGCTGACCGGGCAGCAGGGTCTCCTGCATCACCGCATCCTCTTCCAGCAGGCGCAGGGCGCGGCCACGGGTAGTGAGGTGATGCGGGGCGAGCAGGGTCTCCAGCTCCGCCAGATCGGTTTCAAGCGCGTGGCCGTAATCGAGTTGCAAGGCGGCTTGCGGCTGACCGATAAACTGGCGGATCTGCTGCTTGAAGGCGGCAACCTGCTTGCTGTTGTGGGCAGAGAGGGCCACCACCGGGCAACCGAGAGATTTGCCGAGCTTGCTCTCGTCGATGACGATGCGGCGCTTTTGCAGGATATCCAGCTTGTTGAGAACCACCACCATGGGCAGGCCCAGTTCGCGCAGTTGCAGCGTGAGGTAGAGGGAGCGCTCCAGATTGGCGGCGTCGATGACATTGAGCAGCAGGTCGGGTTGTTGGCCCTGGGCAAAGCGGCTGGCGATCTGCTCGTCCAGACTGCCATCCTGACTGGCCAGGCTATAGATGCCGGGCAGATCCATCAACTTGAAGTGATGCTCACCCGCGCTGAACTCACCCATCTTCTTGTCGACGGTGACACCACTCCAGTTGCCTACCTGCTGGCGGGCGCCGGTCAGGGCGTTGAACAGGGAGGTCTTGCCGCTATTGGGGTTACCTACCGTTACCAGGGAATAATTCATACCAGCTCTACCTCTATTTTCTTCTGAACCCGCCGCCTGTGTGGCAAACCACTTTGCAGGTTCGACTTCTTGTCTCTGAACCGCTCCCGGTGACGTTTCTAAACGGGAGCGGCAGCCGAGCAGGGGGTTATACCGGCTCGACTTCTATTTGCTGGGCCAGACTCTTTTGCATGGAGAGACAGATCCCCTGGCACTGGATCTGGAGCGGGTCCCCCAGGGGGGCGGAGCGCAGATAGATGACTTCAGTCTGGGGCAACAGGCCCATCACCATCAGTTTGCGGCGCAGCGGCCGGGCGAGCTGATTCATATTCTTGATGCGAGCACTCTGTCCCGGTGACAACTGCGTGAGTACCATGACTGACTCCTGAAGTTAAACAATAATAATTCGCTTTTACTTGGGGCATTATAAGCTGTGTCTTCAACTTTTATTTGAGTAAAATCAAACTCCGCTTAGCTAACCCATAAAGTATTGCCATGAGTCACGACAACAACAGCCGCCTCGTTTACAGCACGGATGGCGGCATGATCAAGGAGCAGAGCGCTCCCCAATCCGCCTCCCCCTTCCCCACCGACGGCACCGTGCGCATTCGCCGCGAGACCAAGGGGCGCAAGGGTGCCGGGGTGATCACCATTCATGGCGTACCCGCCGATCAGCAAAAATCCCTGGCCACCCTGCTCAAGAAAAAGTGCGGCACCGGAGGCGGTATCAAGGAGGGAGTGATCGAGATCCAGGGGGATAAACGGGACCTGATCAAAACCGAGCTGGAGAAAGCCGGTTTCAGCGTCAAGCTGGTGGGTGGCTGATCCCCTTGTCACTCATGCGGTTTTTCCCTAGAATGCCCGCTCCCATCGAGGGGGAGTAGTCTCGCACACCGGTGCCATCCATTGCATGAATACCGGTTTGCGACCCTGATCAACATACTTGGTGCCAAATCACCATGGTCAGGGTGATCCATGCCAGCCATGGATTTGACAAGACCTTTGACGGGCCAGTGCCAATACCGGGGACGGATGGCGCAGGCTTGTCTTTGGTTTATAACAATTCCGTCCCCCGGTCATTTTTATGGAAGCCTTGTTAACCTCAACCCTCAGCGTCGCTATTGCCGAAATCGGTGATAAAACCCAGCTGTTGGCGTTGCTGCTCATCTGCCGTTTTCGCAAGCCCTGGCCCATCATCGCCGGCATGCTGGCGGCAACCCTGCTCAACCATGCGGGCGCCGCCTGGATTGGCGAGTTCATCAGCCGCTGGCTCGATCCCAAGATAATGACCTGGCTGGTCGCCATCGCCTTTATCGCCATGGCTATCTGGATTTTGGTGCCGGACAAGATGGATGACGAGGAGAGCTCGCTGGATAAATACGGCCCCTTTATGGCCACCTTCGTGCTCTTCTTTATCGCCGAGATTGGCGACAAGACCCAGATCGCCACCGTGCTGCTGGCCGCCAAATATGACTCGCTGGTGCAGGTCATTACCGGCACCACCCTCGGCATGATGCTGGCCAACGTACCTGTGGTGCTGATCGGCAAGCTGGGGGCAGACAAGCTGCCGCTCAAGGGGATCCGCATCGCCTGCGCCATCCTCTTCGTCGGCCTCGGGGTGAGCACCCTGATCTTTGCCTGATCGCCTTTTCCGCTGACCAAGCCCTCCACCTCGGAGGGCTTTTTTGTTTACTGCTGTGTCTATTGCGTAACCCGCTGTCGCAACCACCAGCCGCAGAGCCAAGGGGCAGTGCACGGTTGCGGGTGCCTCATGCCATAATGGGGCAAACCTCGCGGAGTCCCCACATGCACAACGTATCAAGAGAGACGCTTCTCGAATGGGTCAAACAGGGACGGCTGACGCCAGAGAAGCTGGCGGACGCCCTGACCCTCGCCGATCTTCCCCCCCATCCGGCGCGCTGGCAGTGGCTGTTTGACCGGCTGTTGCTCTGGCTCGGTGCCCTCTGCATCGGGGCTGGCCTCATCTTCTTTGTCGCCTTCAACTGGCAAGAGCTGGGCCGGGTCTCCCGCCTCGCCCTGCTGGAGGCACCGCTGCTCGCCATGCTGATTCTGCTGTGGCGCAAACCGCTGGGGGATACCCCCCGTCAGGCGCTGCTGCTCGCCATCGCCCTCAATATCGGCGCCCTGCTGGCGCTGGTGGGTCAAACCTACCAGACCGGCGCCGATCCCTGGCAGCTGTTTGCCACCTGGGCGCTGATGCTGTTGCCACTGGCTGTATTTGGCCAAAGCCCCCTGCTCTGGACCTTAAGCTGGCTGCTCGGCCAGCTGGCGCTGGTGCTCTACTGGCGGCTCGGTTTGTTCACGTTTTTCTTTACCTTCGATGAAGAGGGGCTGGGCTGGTGCCTGACCCTGCTCAACGCCGCCCTCTGGGGTCTGCTTCTGCTGGCGCCAAACCGCTGGCGCCTGATGCCAAGCTGGCTGGCGGGCCTGGCCGCAGGTCTGGGGGCCACCCTGCTCACCCTGCTGGCGCTCTTCGATGCCGCCTCCCCGCTGGTGTGGTCGCTCTGGCTTGGCTGGCTCGCTGCGGCCTATGCCTTGTGGCACCACAAATTTATCGCCGGACTCGCCATGGGGTGCCTCAGCCTGATTGCCGTCATCCTCGCGGCGCTGGGCAAGTGGATGGAGCCCGACATCAACGGCTTCTTGCTGCTGAGCCTGATTGCCATCGGCCTTTCTGTCACCGCCGCCCGCTGGCTGCAACAACAACGGAGGTCCCATGAGTGACCTGACCCTTTGGCAAACGCTGCAACAGGCCAATCTGGTGGAAGGGGAGATGCCCCGTGATACCCAACCCCACTGGTCGAGCCGCTTTCTGCTCGGGCTGGTGGGCTGGATTGCCGCCCTGTTCCTGCTCTTTTTCCTGTTTCTCACCTTCGAGCAGCTGACCCGCGAGGCCAACAGCGCCCTGCTGCTGGGGGCCGTGCTGCTTGCGGGGGCCTACGCCCTAAATCGCAGCCAAAGCGGCGATCTCTGGGATCAGTTCGTGCTGGCCCTCACCCTGGCGGCCGATGCCTGGCTGCTCTATGGCCTGCTCGATCAGCTTGATCTTCATCACGCCCTGCTCTGGTTTGGGTTGTGCCTGCTCTCTCTTGCCATCGCCGTGCTGTTCGATCACTGGCTGGTGCGGCTTTTTCACAGCGTGGCGGCGGCCCTGCTGCTCACCCTTGGCCTCGCCTGCCTCGGGCTGCAACTGCTGGCCCTGCCGCTGGTGATGGCGGCCATTACCTTCTGCTGGCTGCGGGCAGATAGGGATCCAGAGCGCCACCAGCTCTACCACTCCATCACGTTGGGGCTGGCCCTCTCGCTGCTGGTGCTGGGCCGTCTGCACCACCCGCTCTGGGACGGCAGCAGCAGCGTGCTGGACGAACTGGGGCTATCGCGCCTGCCGCACTGGCTCAATCCCCTGCTCTGCGCCGCCCTGCTGTTGGCGGTGATGGTGAAGCTGAGGCTCCCTCTGCTGTTTGGCCTGCCGCTGGTGCTGATCAGCGCCATCATCCCCGGCATGGGAGCGGGCGCACTGGTGCTGATCCTCGGGTTTTATGCTGGCAGTCTAGGGCTGATGACTCTCTCAGCCCTGCTGCTGCTCGGTTATGGCTCGCTCTATTACTACGATCTGGGGCTAACCCTGATGACCAAATCCTGGCTGCTGCTGGGCTCCGGCATCCTGCTGCTGGGTGCCCGCCAGCTGCTCACCACCTTCGCGGCAAGGAGCGACTCATGAAACCCGTCACCCGACAGCTCGCCCTGTTGCTGAGCGGCCTCGCCATCCTGGCAGGCATCAATGCCACCGTCTGGCGCTATGAGCACGCCATGAGCAGCGGCGAAGTGGTGCTGCTGCGGCTCGCTCCGGTCGATCCCCGCTCCCTGATGCAGGGGGATTACATGCGGCTCAACTATGAAATTGCCCGCGAGCTGACCAGCCGCGACGCCCGTGCGACTCAAGACAAGGGCAGCGACACCCTGGTGATCCGCCTCGATGCCCATCAGGTGGCCACTCTGGTGGCCGATGGCAAACCGGATCGGCTCGCCAGCGATGAGCGGCTATTGCAGGTGCACCAAAGCGAGCGGCAGTGGCAGATTGGCCCCGATGCCTACTTCTTTGAAGAGGGCACGGGGGAGCAGTACGAAACGGCCCGCTACGGCGAGTTCCGGCTGCAAGCGGATGGCAAGACCCTGCTGGTGGGACTGCGGGATGAGGCCTACCAGCCCATCGGGCAGATCCGCGCCCGCTGGTAACGGCAGTGAGTGGCTATTTACTCTGTTCATGGTCACACTCAAGGGAAGGTTGATCGCTAAGGATGTTCCCAATGAGGATATGGCTGATCTGTCATCTGTTGCTGCTCTGCTGGGCCTCGACGGCCCGGGCTGATCTGGGCAAGCTCGAGTACCTCACCGAAGAGTACCCCCCCTACAACTTCAGCGATCCGCATGGCCAGCCCACCGGCCTTGCGGTCGATCTGCTGCAGATGATCTGGCAACACAGCGGCGTGCCCCCCCAGCCGGTGCGTATCCTGCCCTGGGCGCGAGGTTATTACTTGCTAACTCAGAAGCCCAACGTGGTGCTCTTCTCCACCGCCCGCACCCTGGCGCGGGAGGATCTCTTCAAGTGGGTCTGCCCCATCGGCTACTCGGAGTACATACTGCTGGGCCGCAAAGCGCAGAACATCACCCTGACCGCCTTCGAACAGATGAGCCAATACAAGATCAGCGCGGTGCGCTCGGATGCCGCCGAGCAGTTGCTGCTCAACAACGGCATGGATGACAACAACATCATCCCGGCCAACCGCCTGTCGCAAGGGTTGAAGATGCTGCTCTCCGGCCGCGCCGATCTGCTCGCCACCAGCAAGCTAGCGGGATATGACGCCATCCGCGAACTGAAGCTGAGCAGCGACGACTTCAACGTGGCCATGGTGCTGAGCGCAGAGCAGCTCTGCTACGCCTTCAGCCGTCAGGTGCCAGACAGCGAGATCACCCTCTTTCAGCAGGGCCTGACCCGCGCCCTCGCCTCGGAAGAGTTTCGCAAATTGCAGGCCAAATACCTGCCGGTGCGCTGAGCACTCACTCACCCGACGGGCAGCGGTTCGCTGCCCATTTTATTGATGAAAGATGCAATAGAGGTGGCTAGCTATTCCCGCCACAAGCAGTCAAACTGGGCTACATAGTTGATTGTGAAGGATCTTTCCCGTGCGGACATGGCACCTACCTCATCTGCTACTGCTCTTGTGGGCCACCTTCGCGCAGGCCGATCCGGGCAAGCTCGAGTATCTGAGCGAAATCTCTCCCCCGTTTAATTTCAGCGACCAGCAAGGGATGCCGACCGGATTGTCGGTAGAGCTGATGCAGCTTATCTGGAAAGCGCGGGGCGTGTCGCCCCAGCCCATCCGCATTCTGCCCTGGGCCCGGGGCTACAACCTGCTGCAACAAAAAACCAATGTGGTGCTGTTTGCCACCGCCCGCACCCCGCAGCGGGAAGCGCTCTTCAAGTGGGCCTGCCCCATCGATCACTCGGAGTTTGTGCTGCTGGGGCGCAAGGCGGACAACATCGCCCTCGGCTCGGAGGCCGAGATCAGCCGCTACAAGGTCGGCGTGGTGCGCTCCACCGTCTCCAAACAGCTGCTGCTCGAACGCGGTATCGATGAGCGCCAGCTGATGCTGGCCAACCGCCTCACCCAGGCGGCCAAGATGCTCACCTCAGGTCGCGCCGATCTGTTTGCGACCAACAAGCTGGCGGGCTATCAAACCCTGCAACAACTGGGCTTCAAGCCGGATGACTTTCATGTCGCCTTCGTGCTGGATGCCAGACCGCTCTGCTACGCCTTCAGCCGTCAGGTGCCCGACAGTGAGGTCGCCCTCTTTCAGCAGGCGCTGACCCAGGTCGTCGCCTCGGCGGATTTCTCGGCCCTGCAAGCCAAATACCTGCCGCTGCGCTAACGCCCCGATCGCCGCCGACATAGGGCGCAAGATGGCGGCCGCCCCTCGCACTTTTTTGCCAAACATGCTCCGTCGCCTTGGCGAAATCGGCCAGCTTGGTCACACTTGAGCAGATATTCCCTTGATCAGGATGGCAAAAATGAAACCATGGATTGGATTGGCCGGGGCGCTGCTGGCCACCCTCGCACAGGCGAGTCCTGAGCTTGGCAAACTGCACTACATCACCGAAGAGTACAAACCCTACAACTACGCCGATGCCAGCGGCGCCCCCACCGGCCTCGCGGTCGAGCTGCTGCAACTGGTGTGGAAAAAAACCAATACACCGGCGCAGCCCGTCACCATCATGCCGTGGGCGCGCGGTTACTACCTGCTGACCCAAAAGCCCAATGCGGTGCTCTTCTCCACCGCCCGCACCCAGGCGCGGGACCCCCTGTTCAAGTGGGCCTGCCCCATCGGGTATGCCGAGATCGTGCTGGTGGGGCTGGCCGATCGCAATATCACCATCACCAAGCTCGACGATGCCAAGGCGTTCAATATCGGCGCGGTACGGGCCGATGTGGGGGAGCAACTGCTGCTCAACAACGGCTTTGACGAGAGCAAACTGATGGCCGCCAACCGGCTGGCACAGGCGCTCAAGATGCTCACCTCCGGCCGGGTCGATCTGGTCTCCACCAACAAGACCACCATGGAGCAGCTGATCGTCGAACAAAAACTCGATCCCGCCCGCTTCAAGGAGCAGTGGGTGCTGAGCTCGGAACAGTTCTGCTTCGCCTTCAGCCATCCGGTGAGCGACGAACTGGTCAAGGAGTTCCAGACCGGCTTGACCCAGGTGCTGGCGAGCAGCGAATACCCGCTGCTGCACAGCAAATACTTCCCTACCCCCGCAGCCAAATAGCGGCGTCGAGCGCCAACAACAAGGGGCCCACCGCGGGCCCCTTCGCTTTGCTCCGTTTGCGCTTCACTCTTTTTTTACCGTTTGCACTCCTCTCGCGGCGTCACCCCAGCGCCCTGCCACTGCCAAGCCCCGACAACCAACAACTAATCGCTAATTAATAAAAGTTTGTGCCAGCGCAAAAAATCACTCTTTTCTGATAGTTAGCTCATCAAAACCATAGATAAGACCACTCTGGCTCCGTAATATGGCAACGGGCGTCTGTTGACCCCTTTTCCGAGATCAATGGTCAACGGCGCAATCTGGTAGCGACAGTCAGGGGCGGTAGCGACTTTAGCGTAGGGTCGATTAGCGAAGCGTAATCGTCCGCGGTCGCCATCCCCTCTCCCCTTGCGGGGGAGGGTTAGGGTGAGGGGGTCGGTAATGTCTTTGCCCTGCAACAAGGTATTGGCATAGCTTCGCCAGTAGGGTCGATTAGCGAAGCGTAATCGTCCGCGGTAACCGTCCCCTCTCCCCTTGCGGGAGAGGGCTAGGGTGAGGGGGTCGGTAACGTCTCTGCCCTGCAGCAAGGTATTGGCATGGCTTCGCCAGTAGGGTCGATTAGCGAAGCGTAATCGTCCGCGGTAACCGTCCCCTCTCCCCTTGCGGGAGAGGGTTAGGGTGAGGGGTCGGTAACGTCTTTGCCCTGAAACAAGATATTGGCATGGCTTCGCCATGCAGGACACGAGGACTCCGTCCTCGACGGGGTTTCGCCGCCGCTGCGCGGCTTGGCGAGTGACTTTGGAAAGACCCGCTCTCTTTGGCAAATAACACCAAAAGTCTTCTCCCCCACTTGTTCGCCCTCCTGCGTCGGGTTCCCTCGGTTCAGGCAAAAGGTCTGGCGGAACGATGCAGACGGTACATCCCTGTACCGCCTGCGTCTGAGCCGTCGTCCATGACGGCGCTCCTGACCTTGTGCCCTCACCTCGGCGAACAACAGGGGGCGACATCCAACCCGTAGTACCGAGACAGTTAACAGGCATATATTGAATAGATGCTCAATTCACTTCGTTCATTGCACACTACGATACTATTTCCCTATCAGTTTATTGGTTACTGACTGGGAGCTATTTGACCATGACATAACCTTGTTTCTTAAACGTTCGAACATACATCGATAATCGAACTAGCCTTTCTCAAGCAAGGGAATTTAATTATCAGGAATAAACATGAATAGAACTCGAAGTAGAAAGCGCAAAGACAGTTCGGCATTAACTAAAACCCTAAAGTCAGGACGTAATCGCCATATCGTAACACAACAAACATTCGAGATATTAACGCCTAAAGAGATATATCAAAACTTCAGAGAGATTAGCCAGAGTCATCACTTCTCCAACGCAATTGCTTTGACGTGTAACAAACCAATAAATGAAATGTATGTAAGAAAGTCACCACGAGCAAATGCAAGTAAAAATTTAGCTTGGTGTATAGCATTAATTGAACATCACTCAAATAAAATAAGATTCTTTTTGAAAAAGAAAAAGGAGTTATCAGAGATAATCCTTTCAGACAGAATTGATGATGCTATACAATTAGTTAGTGAGATAGACAAGTTCTGTGGCTTGTCTATGTGGTCAATTATAACTCAATCATCGCTAAACACTTTAAGAGAACAGCCAGAACAAACAAACCTTTACGAAAAGTTTGGACAACTCGACAACAATGGCTTTTTAAAATACGTCTTATTTTATGTTAATGGCTATTTTAATGATGACGAAATATTTTTCACCTCAAAAAACACCCACAAAAACGATATTAAAAGGTCAGCTCATCCATCGATGAAAGATTTTTATTTGTATCGTTTTTTTGATTTAGATATGAACGATGGGGTAAATTTTGATGTTGTACTTGATGTTGAGAAAAACGCATCAATAATTGATGTATTCCAACTAATCATATCTACTCTAGAATATTTCGTTGTAACAGGCAATTCATTTTCGGATGTTTATGATTATGAAATCAAACACGTATTAAAGACGTTAGAGTTAGTTGGATATGAACCGTCCTGTAACTTAAATGGCTTTTTCGGTATAAAAATTGAACCCAAATTTGATGACCTATCAATTATAATGGTTGATCTATACACCAATGGCGATTATCAAGGTGTGGTAGATTTATTCAATCAATCAAAAATGGAATACTCTGATTTTTGTTTAATCGAGCTTATTTCGAAATCTTATTCAAGGAGTAACACTGAATTAGGTAGTGGATTAATACCTAAAATAGTAAAGAACATGTCTAATGTTCTAGAAAGAAATGTCGATTATGAAAAGTCATTAGAGTATTTATCCTGTATAGCAAACTCTTTGAGAACAATTGACTGGTTCAAACAATTAAGGCATTTCGTAGAACGAGAGTCACCTAATATATCCTCAAGAAAGAGGTATGATTTTGAAAAAGGAATTCACTTATTCTCATGTGTTAACACGCCTAAAAAGCACCTACTTTACAAAGATAACATCAAAGACAAATATTTACAGCACTTGAAGGACAACTATGAACAGTCATCATCTCTTAATCTTATACTTAATCAAGAGTACGATTGCTTCAGTATAGAAGACAGAGGTTCTTTTCTCGGGGTTAATACAGATAGATTCAAGAAGTTCCAAGCAATAAAAATGATGAATAACAGAAATTATATTGATGCAGAGAAAGCACTCTCTTCTTTAATTTCTGAAAATGATAGACTATTAAAAATTGAGGTAATAAGAGAATTAACAAGGCTATATATCCTTTCAAAATCGTATCTTAAGGCACTATCAATATTTGTCGAATTCTCATTATTTAATGATAAGTTATTCTCAATTTTCGACACTCGAGAAATACTTTCAGCTATTGAAAGCTCTGTGCAAGATATCGACACAATTGATCTCCCAATTGCCTATGCCTTACATTCACAATATGTCGATGAATCCTATGACTCCAGCCTGAAGTTTTCTTTCGAAAATTTCTTAAGATTAAACAACCTAATATTTCCAACCGAACTATTCAACAGAGAAGATGTATTTGGCAAAGATAAGCTTCATTATTTCCTACGTTGGGTTTGCACAACAGAGGTAATGAAACTTTATTTAAATTTTGATACAGCAAGACAAATAGAGGAGTGTAGGCTAGAAATTTGCAATTATTTATTAGACAAAGTGAGCGATAATAATGACCTGCAGTTTGAAATTAAGCAAATAAACAAAAACCTGATCGTAAGAAAAGCCGTTAAGCAGGTAGAAAATAGTCGTATCTATGTCGATACCGCTGTTTTTAAAGGCCGAAAATCTACTCCATACCGTTCTTTATTTGACCGATATATTGAATTAATCTCAAATCAGCAAACTATAGCTGATGATGCGCAATATCATGAAGTTTACCAAGTTCTAGCACCGAATAAAAACAAACCTAAAGAGTATTGGAAAAGTTTGTCACTTATCTATATCACGGACACTAAACTATCTCCGAAGAATGCGACCTTCTTAAGTCTAGCAAAGCTAATAAGAGCCGAATTTACATTTGGTGAAAAAGGAATAAATAACTATCTCAGCACAAGGATTCGCCATGGCGTTTTACCAACAGCAATTAGAAAATCATCACTCACAGAGGGAATTTACACTCCTGAGCAATCAAAAATAGAAGATTACATAGAAAGCTTGGTTAAGCAAGCCAATCTAACAGTATCAGAAAGTGATGTTGAACAACTCTGGAAAATATCTAAAGCATTTACAAAAAACCTTGAAAACGAAATTTCACTATTTAATGATAAAAAGCTACAAATTTATACATTAGAGGGAGGGGCAGAAAACAAGAACAAAGATGGAGCTATGTTCAACTACTCTATATCCCCATTAGAAACATATGCAATACAACAAGAACTTCCATTATCACCTACGTATGATGACTTCTTAAAAGTAATTATGGATTGGTTATGGTTCAGAACTGATTACATTCTTGATGAAGTCAAATATTACATCCGTGAAAAATTCACGGCAAACTTAAATTCAATCTTTGAAGCATACACGAAGGAAATTCAGACATCAGATATCTCAAGAAGCGCAAAAGCAAGCTTCACGAATGCGATAAGAAGAGCAAAAAATAACTTACAGAATGACCTTGCTCTTGTGTGCTCATGGTTTGAACATGTAGATGCTGAAGGTGATGGACAGTTTGAATTATCGACCGCAATAGAGATAGCAAAAAGATCACTCAGTATCCCGTTATTATTATCTGAAAATTTCGAAATTCAAATTCAACAAAAAGATGTTTCATATTGGGTTGATGTATTCTTCATTCTCTTTGAAAATGCCATATCTAAATCTAACTTAGAAAAAAATGACGTATCTATCGGTGTTGAAATAGAAAAAGAAAACGACTTAATTAAAATAACTGTTTCCAACAAGACCAAACCTATTGATAACCAAGAGACAGCAAACTTTAATCTTGATTTTTATCGAAATGCATATGGCGATGAAGAACTTACTAGAGATGCAATTCAAGGAGAAGGGGGCACTGGTTTTTTCAAAATCTGGAAGATTATGATGCGGGATTTAAACATCAAGCATGAAATTAGCTTCGGATATAAAGATAACAATATGTTTTCAGTATCATTAACCCTTTATAACATGGGCAAAGTTTAATATGAAAATATTGATTGTTGAAGACCAAATTGAAAAAAGCAAAGAAATAGAACAGTTTTGTAGATCTTTTTTTCTAAATGTTGAGATGATCATTGTATGTCAATCTTTGCGAAGTGGACTACGTGCTTTAATGTCTAGCACTTATGATTTAATTTTCCTAGATATGAGCATGCCAAATTTTGATCCAAGTTCAGATGATCCACTTGGTGGTACCCCAGAAAGTTTTGCGGGTAAAGAATTCTTAGCTCAAATGAAATTAAGGGGGGAGAAAATCCCTGTTGTAATTATCACTCAATATCAAACTTTTGAAGAAGGACAAGTCGATTTAACAAGTATTGACAGCTTCCTAAAATCAACATATTCAGGCTTCTACTTAGGTGCCATATACTATAGTTCTGCAGATAAAGAATGGGAAGTTAATTTAGAACGCCTCCTAAATAGAGAATATTTAAATGGATAGTTTAAACGTTTTAATTATAGATGATAACTATGATAAAGTGACTCTTGTTGGAGCCGAAATAAATGGCCTGGAATATATAAATCTAGAACAGAAAAATAATGTTAAAGATGCACTGCTATACTTAAAAAACCATGCGTGTGATATATTAATTGTGGATATAGTTCTCCCAAAGATATTAGGTGAAATGCCAACAGATGGCGCTGGCGTTGAGCTGATAGATATGTTATTTAAAAACAACATATATAATCATCCATTGGAGATTGTCGCTGTCACCTCTCATAACAGTACCTATGAGCATTATAAAAGTAGAATTGAATGTTTTGGAGTCCCATTCATTTTTATTGATCCTAATTCAGATTCACTCAAAACCATCCTAAATAATAAAATAAAGTATTGTTTGAATTTTAAAAGCAATTCTAATCAATCTTGTTCAGAAATCCCACCTCAAACTGATATAGAAAAAATCACTATAAGATGGATGTTATCTCACGTAACTTTAGGCCAATGGGCCACTATTTTTGGAGCGTTTATTAGCATTTTTTCTATTGGGGTTAATTTTGGCCAAAGCGATTTGTATAAAAATATATCAAGCAGCATCCATAAAGATCAAAAACAACAAATAGCTGATTCACTTAACGAGAGCAAATCAAAATAGTTTGATTTCCATACCATCACGCTCACATATATTAATAAAAAACCGCAGCCCTAGGGCTGCGGTTTTTATTGGCTCAACCTGTTGGCACCAGACGCCAACAAGGCCAACCGGCCTTAGGCACGGCGCCAGCTGGTCTTGCCAGCGCTGTCTTCCAGCACGATGCCCATCTCGGTGAGACGGTTGCGGGCGGCATCCGCCGCGGCCCAGTTCTTGTCGGCACGGGCCTGATTGCGCTCGGCGATCAGGCGCTCGATTTCGGCAACCTCTTCGTCCGCTTCGTCACCCTTGAGGAAAGCCTCGGGGTCTTGCTGCAGGATGCCGAGCACGGCACCCAGCTCGCGCAGACGGGCGCCCAGCCCGGCGGCAACGGCCATGTCTTCACCCTTCTGGCGGTTGATCTCGCGCACCAGATCGAACAGGGCGGAGTAGGCTTCCGGGGTGTTGAAGTCGTCGTCCATCGCTTCCTTGAAGCGCGCTACCTGCTCGTCGCCACCGGCAGCAGCGGCTACCGGCAGATCGCGCAGGGCGGTGTACATGCGCTCCAGCGCGGCGCGGGCTTGCTTGAGGTTATCTTCCGAGTAGTTGAGCTGGCTGCGGTAGTGGCCAGACATCAGGAAGTAACGGACGGTTTCGGCGTCGTAGTGTGCCAGCACATCGCGGATGGTGAAGAAGTTGCCAAGGGATTTGGACATCTTCTCTTTATCCACCATCACCATGCCGCTGTGCATCCAGGTGTTGACGTAGTCGCCACCGTGGGCGCAGCAGGACTGGGCGATCTCGTTCTCGTGGTGCGGGAACTGCAGATCGGAGCCGCCGCCGTGGATGTCGAAGTGGTTGCCAAGGTGCTTGGAGTTCATGGCGGAGCACTCGATGTGCCAGCCAGGACGGCCCGGGCCCCAGGGGCTTTCCCAGGTCGGCTCGCCGGGCTTGGACATCTTCCACAGCACGAAGTCGAGCGGGTTGCGCTTGGCATCGACCACGTCAACGCGTGCTCCGGCTTGCAGCTGCTCCAGATCCTGACCGGAGAGCTTGCCGTAGTCGGCGTAGGATTCGACGATAAACATCACGTCGCCGTTGTCCGCCACGTAGGCGTGCTCTTTTTCCAGCAGGGATTGCACCAGCTCGATGATCTCTTCGATGTGCTGGGTGGCGCGCGGTTCGATATCAGGGCGCACCATGCCGAGGGCATCGAAGTCGGCGTGCATGTCGCCAATCAGACGCTCGGTCAGCTCGTCGCAGGTCACTTGGGTCTCGGCGGCACGCTTGATGATCTTGTCATCCACGTCGGTGATGTTGCGCACGTAGGTGAGGTCATAACCGGCGTAACGCAGGTAGCGAGCGACCACATCAAAGGCGACGAAGGTGCGGCCGTGGCCGATATGACAGTGATCGTAGATGGTGACACCACACACATACATGCCCACCTTGCCCGGGTGGATAGGTTTGAATTCTTCTTTTTGACGAGTGAGTGTGTTGTATATCTTCAGCATCTTCTAACCACTGCCTGTGAGTAAAATGGTTGGTCATAATACCCCGTTCAGGGGCAGAAAACGAGGCAGAAAAGCGGGCCAATCCCGCCTGCCAGCACGGTTACGGCGCCAGAGAGACTATGCCGCCAGCCCCTGATGGGCTAGAATTGCCACCACTTTATGCCATACACCTGCGGGCACTTCGTCGTCCGCATCAAATGAAAGGACATATCATGGTCACTCTGCACACCAATCACGGCGACATCACCCTCACCCTGAATGCTGAAAAAGCCCCGGAAACCGTGGCCAACTTCCTGCAATACTGCCGTGACGGTCACTACGACAACACCATTTTCCACCGCGTCATCGACGGCTTCATGATCCAGGGCGGCGGCTATGCCCCGGGCTTTGAAGAGAAAGACACTCGCGCCCCTATCAAGAACGAAGCTGCCAACGGTCTCTCCAACAAGATCGGCACCATCGCCATGGCCCGCACCATGGAGCCGCACTCTGCCAGCGCCCAGTTCTTCATCAACGTGAACAACAACGACTTCCTCGACTTCAAATCCGCCACCACTCAGGGCTTCGGCTACTGCGTATTCGGTGAAGTGACCGCCGGTATGGACGTGGTCAACAAGATCAAGGGCGTCAAGACCGGTAACTACGGCCGCATCCATCAGGACGTTCCGACCGAAGACGTGGTGATCACCAAGGTGACCCTTGCTGACTGATCTCTGCCGACTCGGCACTGACAAAACTGCGGCCCCGGCCGCAGTTTTTCCATCTGCCTCCCCCACTGCCAGCCCAAACTGGCGCCGCCTCGACTATCTGGCCCACGGCAACCCGCGCCAGCGCTCGGCCCATGTCCTGCTCACCGCCGGTGTGTGGGATGAGCTGGCCGCGCAGTGCAGCGATATGGCGCTGGTGAGCACGCTCGCCATCGGCCTCGATCGGCCCGGCAGCGATCTCGATATCCTCTGCCAGCATCCAGATCCCGCCGAGTTTGCCGCTATTTTTGCAGAGCAAGGCTGGCAGGCGAGCGCCAAGGGCGACAATATCTGGCTGCTGGAGCGCATCTTTGCCTGCCTCGACCAGCACAGTGTCGATAGCAGTTGCGACAAGAGCGAGGCCAGCTGGCCAGTGGAGCTGTACGTCACCGCCGCCCCCATCGAGACGCTGAATGGCTGGCGCCACCTCACCCTGATGGCCGCGTTGCTCGAGCGGTTTGGTGATGCCTTCTACCGCGACGTGCTGCGCCTGCGCCTTGAAGAGGGATTGAAAGGGGAAGCGGCCATGTGCCGGTTGCTGGGTCTGGCGGGCGATCCTTATGCCGCGCTGCTGACGCTGGAGGGATGCAATCTCGCCGAGCTGTCATGGCAGGCGCCATCCCGTGACGATATCCATACCTCAACTGGCGCGATGGCACCCGCAGCGCACTATTCGCCCCCAGTTGTTTCTACTACCTCTGCCACCCCTGTTTGCCCTGTTTCGACCGAGAGCCCGATCCCCACATCATGAGCACCCTCTTTATCAGTGACATTCACCTCTCTGCCCAGCGGCCCGATATGACCGCGGCACTGGTGCGCTTTCTCGAGCACGACGCCCCCGGCGCCGATGCCCTCTATGTGCTGGGGGATCTCTTCGAATTCTGGATTGGCGATGATGACCCCAATCCGCTCCATCAACAGATGGCCGATGCCTTTTTGGCCCTGAGCCAGCAGAACGTGCCCATCTACTTTATCCACGGCAACCGCGACTTTCTGCTGGGCCAGCAGTTTGCCAAGCGCGCGGGGATGACATTGCTGGGTGGCCCTTGCGTGATCGACCTCTATGGGGAACGGGTAGTGCTCAGCCACGGCGATCTGCTCTGCACCCTGGATGAGGGGTATCAGAAGTTTCGCCGCATCACCCAGCTCAAGTGGCTGCGCTGGCTCTTTTTGCGACTGCCGCTCGCCCGCCGTCAGGCCATCGCCTGCAAGATGCGCGGCCAAAGCCAGATGGAAAATGCCCACAAGAGCCAGATCATCATGGATGTGACGCCCGCGGCGGTGGACGAGATGCTGCGCTCCCATGACTGCCGAATGATGATCCACGGCCACACCCACAGACCCGCCATCCACCACTTCCAGCTCGATGGCGCGCCAGCCCGGCGCATCGTACTCGGTGACTGGTTCGAGCAGGGCTCGGTGCTGGTCTGCCGCCCCGGCGAGCAGCGGCTGGAAACAAGGCCGCTGGCAGCTGAGGGCTGACAGCAGGTTCACAAGGCATCAATAAAGAGAGGGGCGCGTCAGCAGTGACGCGCCCCTTGTTCATGGGCAAAACAGGCGCTTGGCTCAAAAAGGCGCTGCCGTCGCCGCATCTCCTGCGTCACAACAAGTCCGACAGCTTGTGACCAGCCAGCGCCATCCGGCCCTTCGCATCCCGGCATCCCTGCCTATAATGCGGGCTCAAACACACAGAGAGGATTAATCCATGGGCTTTATCACCTGGATCGTATTGGGACTGTTGGTGGGTATTCTGGCGAAGTGGATCATGCCGGGCCGCGACGGTGGTGGCTTCTTCATGACCGCCCTGCTGGGGATTGTCGGTGCCATGGTCGGCGGCTATGTGGGCACCTTGCTGGGTCTGGGCTCGGTGACCGGCTTCAATATTTCGAGCATCGCCATCGCCACCGTGGGTGCCCTTATCGTCCTGTTTGTCTTCAACAAGATCCGCAGCTGACAACCCAACGCCATCTTATGTGTAGATAAACAGGGCACCACACGGTGCCCTCTCTTTTTGTATCACCTTCACGATTTTGCCTGCGGCAAGATCAGCCTCACCAACAAGCCCCCCAACTGCGGGGCAGGCAGCAGCACCACCTCGCCGTGATGGTAGTGGGCGATGTCGCGCACCAGCGCCAGACCAAGCCCTGCCCCCGGCTGTTCGCTCCCCTGCTCGAGGCGCTGAAACGGCTGCCAGACCCGCTCTGCCAGCTCGGGGGCGATGCCGGGGCCGCTATCCTCTACCTCCAGCCAGATCTGCCCGTTGCCGTGCACCACCCGCGCCGTCACCGTGCCGTGGGGCGGGGTGTATTTGATGGCGTTGTCGAGCAGGTTGGCACACAGCTCCCCGAGCAGCAGCGGCTCCCCTGCCACCATGATGGTGGACTCCTCCACCTCGTAACCAAGATCGATCCCCTTGCTGCGCGCCTGCGCCAACCGTGACAGACAGGCCTGCTGCACCAGCGCCGTCAACTCGATGGGCTCACGCTGGCGCAGCCCGGAGCACTCGTCCGATTTGAGTCGCGCCAGCAGCAGGAGCCGCTCGGTCAGGGCGATGGTGTGATCGAGCCGCACGGCCATGGCATCGAGGCTTTCGCTCATCAGGGCCGGATCGCCACTGCCGCGCGCCACCTCAACCTGGGTTTTCAGGATGGTGAGCGGGGTGCGCAGCTGGTGGGCGGCATCGGCACTGAAACGCTCCTGCCTGGCCACCAGCTGGCGCAAGCGGGCCAGCTGGCGGTTGAACGCCTGCACCAGCGGCCGGGTCTCCTGCCAGGGGAGCAGATCCGGCAAGGGGGCGAGCGTGGCGGCATCGCGGCGCAATATCTCCCGCGACAAACGGCGCATCGGGGTGAGCAGCCGCTTGAGCAACAGATAAGCGAGCAGCAGGGTGAGCACCACCAGCGCTCCTTGGGTCAGCACGGCCGACCAGAGCAGCTGCTGTGCCAGCTGCTGGCGGCCGAGCAGGGTTTCTGCCACCGTGATGCGGGCCATGCCGGTGACGCCCCCCTCGCCCACCGGTTGCAGCAACATAACGGCGCGGATTGGCACCTCCTGATAGAGGCCGTCGTAGAAGTAGGCGAGCGCTGGATAGCGGTCAGTCAGCGGCGTGCCGTCCGGCATGGGGGGCAAGTCGTCAAAGCCGGAGATGACCCCATCGTCGATGCCGCGCACCTGATAGAAGAGGCGATCGCGCATGTTGCGCTCGAAGCTGTCGAGCACCACATAGGGCACATCCACCTTGAGAACCCCATCGCTTGCCGTCAGCCGCTCGGCGACGGTACGGGCCGAGGCAAGCAGGGTGCGATCATAGGCCGAGGTAGCCGCCGCCAGCGCGCCGTAGTAGCTGTACCAGGCCGAGGCAGCCCAGAGGATCAGCAAGGGGCCCCCCAGAAACAGCAGCAGTTGATGGAGCAGGGAGCGACTAATGGGAGGCCTCCGGCGCCGCTTCCAGCAGATAGCCGAGACCGCGCAGGGTGGTGATCACCACCCCGCTGCCCACCAGCTTTTTGCGCAACCGGTGGATATAGAGATCGATGCTGTCGAGCCCCACCTCGTCATCGAGGTTGAACACCTGCTCGAACAGCTGCCCCTTGGCGACCGGCCGCCCGTGGCGGTACATCAGCGCGGTCAGCAGCGCCAGTTCGCGCGGAGTCAGGGCAAGGCGGGCATCGGCCAGCAGAAAATAGCCGTCGGGGTGCAGCGTCAGGCGCCCCAGCCGCAGCTCGGCACCACCGCTTTCGCTGCGTCGCAGCAGGGCTCGCAGCCGGGCATCCAGCTCACCCAGATCGAACGGCTTGGCCAGATAGTCATCGGCACCGGCATTGAGGCCACAGATCCGCTCCTCCACCGCGCCGCGGGCGGTGAGCAGCAGCACCGGCACCCTCTGCCCCCGACTGCGCAACCGGCCGAGTACCGCCAGCCCGTCAAGCTTGGGCATCTCGATATCGAGTACCGCCAGCGCGTACTGTTCGTGGCGCAGCAGGTGGTCAGCCTGAGCCCCGTCAGCCACCCAATCCACCGCGAAACCGGCGCTGGTGAGTGCCCGCGACAGCCAGTGGGCCAGTTCGTGATTATCTTCTGCCAACAGCAAGCGCATCCCTCTCCCCTTGTTCCTAACCACGGCATTCAGCCGCACTGCTTCAACTGCATCCCTTCGTCACTGCTATTGCGGGAGAAGGTGCGATCAGGGTCACACACCCGGCTCTTGGTCAGCGATTGAAAGGTGAATGAAAGGTTGTTGTTTTAACAATTTCGCATCACTTCGTCTATCGACGGAGTCACACCCAGGAAAAACAACGACAAGATGGAGCACACAACCATGAAGCAACGCACACGTCATGCCCTCGCCCTGCTAACCCTGCTCGGTGCCATGCCACTGCAGGCGGCCGAGAGTGTCACCGCCCCGAGCCGTACCGAATGCATCGCACCGGCCAAACCGGGCGGTGGTTTCGATCTCACCTGCAAGCTGTTGCAGGTGAGCCTGCAGGAGACCGGCACCATCGACAAACCGATGCGGGTCACCTACATGCCGGGCGGGGTCGGCGCCGTGGCCTACAACGCCATCGTGGCCCAGCGCCCTGCCGAGGCGGGGACCGTGGTCGCCTTCTCCGGTGGCTCCCTGCTCAACCTCTCACAGGGGAAATTTGGCCGTTACGGGGTGGATGATGTGCGCTGGCTGGCGGCGGTGGGCACCGATTACGGCATGATCGCTGTGCGCCACGATGCCCCCTATCAGAACCTCAAGGAGCTGGTGAGCGCTATGGAGCGCGATCCCAATAGCGTGGTGATCGGCGCGGGTGCCTCCATCGGCAGTCAGGACTGGATGAAGACGGCGCTGCTGGCCAAACAGGCCGGGGTTGACCCCCACAAGATGCGCTACGTCGCCTTTGAAGGGGGTGGCGAGCCGGTCACCGCGCTGCTTGGCAACCATGTGCAGGCGGTCTCCGGCGATCTGAGCGAGATGGTGCCCTATATCGGCGGCGACAAACTGCGGGTGCTGGCGGTGTTCTCTGCCGAGCGGCTGCCCGGCAAGCTGGCCACCATCCCCACCGCCAAGGAACAGGGTTATGACCTGGTGTGGCCGGTGATCCGCGGCTTCTATGTCGGCCCCAAGGTGAGCGACAGCGAATACCAGTGGTGGAAGCAGACCTTCGATCAGCTGGTGAAGACCGACACCTTCAAGGCGCAGCGGGATCTGCGCGGCCTGTTCGAGTTTGACCTCACCGGCGAGGCCCTCGACAGCTACGTCAAGGAGCAGGTGGCGCAATATCGCGAGCAGGCCAAAGCCTTCGGTCTGGCCAAATAGGAGCCGCAGCCATGAGCGATCGCATCTTCGCCGCCATCTGGCTGCTGCTCTGTCTGGCAGGCGCCGCCATCGCCTGGCAGATCCAGAGCGAATACAGCTATGAGCCGCTGGGGCCGCGCCCCTTCCCGCTCGGCATCATCGGCCTGATGGCGCTCTGCGCCCTGTTGCTGCTGCGCCGCCAGCCGGACACCGTCAGCTGGCCGCCGCTGCGTACCCTGCGCCACCTCGCCATCATGGTGGTGGCGCTGGCCGGGTACGGTGCCAGCTTCGAGTGGCTGGGCTTTCCGCTGGCCACCACCCTGCTCACCTTTGTACTGGGGCGCCTGTTTGGCGCCTCTGCCAAAGCCGCCCTACTCTCCGGCGTCGTCGGCGGTCTGGTGCTCTATCTCGCCTTCGACCGGCTGCTGGATGTCACCCTGCCCCTCGGCGTCTGGTTCTCTTAAGGAGTCAATATGGATACCTGGATGTACCTATCCCAGGGCTTTGCGGTGGCACTCACCCCGGAGAATCTGGTGATCGCCCTCATCGGCTGCTTTGTCGGCACCGTGGTCGGCCTGCTGCCGGGCCTTGGCCCCATCAACGGGGTCGCCATCCTGTTGCCGCTGGCTTTTGCCCTGAAACTGCCCCCCGAATCGGCGCTCATTCTGCTCGCCACCGTCTACATAGGTTGCGAGTATGGCGGGCGGATCTCCTCGATCCTGCTCAACGTGCCGGGGGATGCCGCCGCCATCATGACCGCGCTGGATGGCTACCCCATGGCCCAGCAGGGCAAGGCGGGAGTGGCCCTCTCCATCTCGGCGGTCAGCTCCTTTGTCGGCTCCATGCTCGCCATCGGCGGGATCATTCTGTTCGCCCCGGCGCTGGCGCGCTGGTCCCTCGCCTTCGGCCCGGCGGAGTATTTCGCCCTGATGGTGTTCGCCATCGCCTGCCTTGGCAGCATGATGAGCCAGAACCCGCTCAAATCCTTTATGGCCGCGCTGATTGGGCTCGGGCTCGCCACCGTTGGAGTGGATGCCAACACCGGCGTCTATCGCTTCACCTTCGACAGCGTTCACCTCTCGGATGGGGTGCAGTTTATCGTGGTGGTGATCGGCCTCTTCTCGGTGAGCGAAATCCTGCTGATGCTGGAGCACACCAGTGGTGGCGGCAAGCTGGTGCGCACCACCGGGCGGATGCTGTTCAACTTCAAGGAGCTGGTCCATTGCACCGGCACCATGTTGCGTTCCTCCACCATCGGCTTCTTCGTCGGCATTCTGCCCGGCGCCGGTGCCACCATCGCCAGTGCCATCACCTACATGACCGAGAAGCGACTGGCGGGGCCCAATGCCAAATTCGGCGAGGGGGACATTCGCGGCGTGGCCGCGCCGGAGGCGGCCAACAACGCATCGGCCTGCGGCTCCTTTATCCCCATGCTGACCCTGGGAGTGCCGGGTTCGGGCACCACAGCGGTGATGATGGGGGCGCTGACCCTCTATAACATCACTCCGGGCCCCACCATGTTCACCGAACAGCCCGATGTGGTGTGGGGATTGATCGCCGCCCTCTTGCTGGCCAACGTCATGCTGCTGGTGATGAACATCCCCATGGTGGGGCTCTTTACCCGCATGCTCTCCATCCCGCTCTGGTTTTTGGTGCCCGCCATCGCCAGCGTCTCGGCAGTGGGAGTCTATGCGGTGCACAGCACCACCTTCGACCTGTTGCTGATGGTGGCCCTCGGGGTCTTTGGCTACCTGCTGCGCAAGATGCACTTCCCCATGTCACCGCTCATTCTGGGCTTCGTGCTGGGTGAAATGCTGGAGCAGAACCTGCGCCGCGCCCTCTCCATCAGCAATGGCGACACCGCCATCCTGTGGAGCAGCGGCATCAGCCAGACCCTGCTGGTACTGGCCATTGCAGTGATCACCCTGCCCCCGCTGGTACGCCTGCTGCGCCGCCGCAAAGCCGATCCGCTGATCCCGGACGCCCGCCCGGAGCAGGGAGCCTGACCTGATAAGACAGAGATGACGGGTTTATTGATACAAAAGGGCGAGATCTGAACGATCTCGCCCTTTTTAACAGACCGCATCCATCTGTCACTAACGTTATAAAAACACCCAATATATCAACGCTAATCGCCCCGCGTTCTCTGACACTTCAAGAGCCTCAAATTGACGTCATTCAGCAGGTCTTATGAGCAAGCCGCTACGTGACAAGGAAATATTCAGACTGGCCGCTGTATCCCTTTTTCTCGATCTGTATTCCCCACCGAGTCAGGGGGTGGCAAGCCTGATAGTGAGCTTGAGCTGGCAATTAAACGCCGGAGGCTCTACCGGACAACACCTGTTTGGGTCAAATGTGGATTCGGAGGAAAAAGAAAAAGGCCACTATTTCTAGTGGCCTTTCGTAACTCTTTGATTTTAATGGTGCCCGAGGCCGGAATCGAACCGGCACGACGCGAACGTCGAGGGATTTTAAATCAAAGGGCCTCGCTTGCATCCTGTCGCATGAAATAGCAAGTAGATGGAGCGAGTGACACCGCTAATTCACAACGAATGGCACCACGTCATAGGGCATCGCATATCGCTTATCACAGAATTCGCAAAGATACGCCGCCGTGTTGGTCTTGCCCCCGATCTGATAATCTCTGAGCCTTCGCATTTGCAATCGTTTCAGTCGGAGTACCCCATGGCAGCCTATTCCCCTCCCTTCACCCTGACCCACGCCATGTTGAGCCGGGTGGCGGAGATCGCAGAATTGGTGGGGCAATGGCGCTCGACGCAGAGCTCGCAAGTCCCCATGCTGCGCCGGGAAAACCGGATCCGCACCATCCAGGCATCCCTGGCTATCGAGCACAACACCCTGAGCCTGGATCAAGTCACGGCAGTGATCGACGGCAAACCTGTACTGGGATTGCCCCGTGAGATCCAGGAGGTGCGCAATGCGTTTGCCGCTTATGAAGCAATGTCGGCTTGGGCCCCTACCTCTTCTGCAGATTTGCTCAGGGCCCATGGACGTTTGATGCACGGGTTATGCGATGACGCAGGGCAATGGCGTAGCAGTGGGGTCGGCATCTATCGAGGTGAGCAATTAGTGCATATGGCTCCCCCCGCGACTCAGGTTCCGCGTCTGATGGAACAACTGATGCAATGGTTGGCAGAAACAGAGGCCCATCCCTTGATCGCCTCTTGTGCCTTGCACTACGAGTTGGAGTTTATCCACCCCTTTTCCGATGGAAATGGTCGTATGGGACGCTTGTGGCAAACGGTGATCTTGAGCCGTTGGCAACCAGTGATGGCCTTCCTGCCGGTGGAAGCGATCATCAAAGAGCGCCAAGAGCACTACTACCACCAATTAAGTCAGGCCGACAGGCTGAGTGACTGCACCGATTTTATTCTGTTTCTGCTAGAGGCGCTGCGAGATGCGTTGGCCGAAGCGATTACCGCACAGCCGACATCTCAGCCCACCCCGCCAGAAAAAGTGAGGGTAGAAACGCCGGTAGAAATGAAGGTAGAAATGCGGGCAAAAACACCGGATGCAGTGTTGGCGCTCTTAGCGAGCGAGCCTGCCCTGACCCTGACACAAGTAGCCGAGCGAATAGGCAAATCGACCAGCACGGTGGAGCGAGCAGCTGCCGCATTGGTTAAAGCGGGGCGATTGCGCTTTGTTGGTCCGCGCAAGGGTGGGCATTGGGAAGTGTTGTCATAGGACTGCTTGCTAAGGCCACCGAGTGAGTTGCTACAGCCGCCCAGCTTCCGGGTCGCATCAGTAAACATATAACCAGCCAAGTAAACCCAAGCGCAACGAACCCCATTTGCGCACAAAGGAGGCGCAGTAACTCTCTGTTTTATCTCACTAACACCACAAGGTGTAAGATCTCCATTGGGGATAATCAGATACTGTGATACTTACCCCACATCCCAATGGATAGACTCCTATAGGTCAGCTAACCTGTCCTCACCACATCCCCAAAAAGACGCATGAAATGGAATTCTCGTCGCTCGCGGTATCTGTTCTGGCAACTACTGGCTTGTTCTTGTGCCCAATATTCTTATCTGTCGGGATCATCTTGTTAATAAGAAAAAGGCTTCGCTCACATAGGGTCAGCCCGTTGACCGCCGACCTGCTCAGGCCAGCGGGTCACACCCTGCAACAGCAAATCCAAGACCTACAGATAGACCTCTTTTCCCAAATGCTATTCACGCCATTGACCATGATGATGATCGGGTTCTACCTCTTGTTACAGAGCTACCTCGATAAGAGGGCTATGAGCACGACTGTGATGTTGGTTTCCGGGTTCGTCATGCTGAGCCTCTTTATCTATGGCACAACCAAAACTTACAGAATGGCCAACAAGGTTCAGCACCTCAAGCTGGGTTATTCCTGTGAACTGGCAGTGGGTCAAGAGTTGGATCAAATCGTTAGGCCCCAACAACACCCCTATCGGGTTTACCACGATATCCCGTTTGATGGATTCAATATCGACCATTTGATCATCTGCCCTAACGGGGTCTTTGTCATCGAGACTAAGGGTCGCTCCAAACCCATCAACAATGGAGAAAAACAGTTCAAGGTTCGGGTCGAAAATGATGCGCTTCACTTCCCAAACCATGTTGAAAAAGCGCCGCTCGAACAGGTCCGCCGTAACGTCACTACAGTGCGTAACTGGCTCAACAGTGCAACTGGGACCGAAGTCCCTGTAGGTGGCGTTCTGGTTCTACCTGGCTGGTTTGTGGATTTACGCCAGAAGATCACCTTCCCCTACATCGTCAGTGCCGCAGCACTCCCCAAGCAACTCCCCCAATTTAGGGCTGGCTCACTTGAACTGGCCCAGATCCAGGCCATAGCCCACCAGGTAGAGCAAAAAGTACGGGACGTTGCCAAGGCTGGCTAACAGGGCTTGATTACCAACTAATACGCCATCAGTCAGCAAACTTATCCCGTCATCCTTGAATGCCCCTCAGTTTGAGGCCTTTGGGTATAGGGGAACACCGGGGGATTCGCTGCGATGAATTTGAAGCCACCCATTGCAGGTAAAAAGTCAGCGGCGCTATTGTACTAATTCTTTTTTTGCACAAGGAGTGTGCTCGATGTCTATCTCGCCCATGGATCTCGCAACTTATTACGGTGTCGATGACATTCCTGCTGCCCTATCGATAGGCGATAACCTCCATAGTTTGCTCGTAGCCATATTCAGGAATGAGCCTCTGACTTCGCCCCGCTACGACATTCTAGCCAGCTACGATCTCAACGCCTTGAGGGGCTTTATCAACGGCGATATGACTCTCCCTGAGTTCAGACGCCAATCTGCGGTAGAACAGGAGCAGCGCCGTTCTAAATCTCTTTACTATAAGGGCCGAAAGATTGTGCATCGCTACCAACCTTCAATCACGAAGCCCTTGGCTGCTCAGCCAGACGACAAAGCTAATATAGAGAAGACCAGTCAAAATCCCACTTGGGATTACCTGCAGAAGTTCCGGATCAAAAATGGTCTGGCCGATGGCCAGAATTCTGTGTCCCTCCCCCCGCATGAACTGGCCAAACAATTCTGGGTGGATGATATCACCAGTGCGATCACGGGCGGTGCCAGGTTGCACAGCCTCCTTGTCGCTGCCGGACAAGGCGCGACGATATCAGCAGCAAACAGACAATTTCTCTTGAACAGGGGGTTGAATGCCTTGCTGTGCTTCTTGACCGGCGACCTCTCCCAAGAGCAGTTCGACCAAAAAGGGAAAGCAGAACAGGAGCAACGAAACGAGCTTGCGCAACAGAAACAACGCGAGATCGCCGCTCAGAAGGCCGCAGATGAAGAACGTTATAAAGCCGAGCAGAAAGCCCGAAGTGTGCGACTTGAGGCTGAGCGGATTCAGCGTGAGAGTGACCCCAAGTACATCGCACGGATGAAGAACCAAGCACTCAGGGAGAAGTATGGTGTCACTGGATATGTCGAATCACATCACCTCAAACAGCTCATGGCAATCCTTCTCAAGCTGGATGCAGGTACACGGCTACTGGAGACTGAAACCATCTGGCTCAAGAGCAATGGCCGTGAGTACGAGACAAAGGAGATTCTGCATAGCTACAACCGACTCGAAGCGGATCACTGGCTGGCAGAGTACCGCAACAGCAAGAACCCATGGAGTGCAGTCAATGCCAGCGGACACTTGCGCAAATGTGCAGCATCGAATGAGGCGATTGCTCTGCTGAGTGCCATCCCCGCCAAGCGGCAGGTTCAGCCTAAGCTGAAATCCGCCATTCTCACCACTCATGGTGGTGCGATGCGTGACCATGGCGACCATACTGCCGCATTGAACATGGGCGCTGAAGCTCACCGTCTTCAACCCAACAACTTTCGCCCCTGCACACTACTTGGCGCAGTCTGTATCGAGCTTGGCAACATTAGTGAGGGACATGAGTGGTATTGCAAGGCGGAAGCCAGAGGCGCTGGTCGTGACAGTATTATGTCGGATGTCAGGTCGCTTCTTACCCGGATGACAGCCGATAAACGTGAAGCAGTTATCGCAGAGCTGTTACGCATTCATCCCGAACAGTATCGATGGCTAACTAAGTGGCGTCAGGCCAAGGCGTAGCTGACATTATTGCTAGCAAACTGAAAGTGAATCGCTACCCGTTACTGAGAATGGACAGGGATGTAACTAGAACACAGGTGGCTATTCATACTCACATTCCTTCATCTCTTTTCCAACGCGTCCTATCACAAACTCAGTCACCACACCTTTCCCTTCATTGATTTGGATGTAATATGGACTCTTGAGGCACTCTATCACGGAGCATGGCCGCAGGTTGCTATACAGGGATATCCAGTGGGAACTGAAAGCAAAACATCGTGATTGACTGCACACGCACACAAATTGAATCCAATTCCTGTCCCACAGCAGGATGCTCCACAGGTCGCCAGATACAGACAATTACTTAGCAAAGATACCTCGGCCGAGGCATTCTCTTACTTTTCATGTATCAGTGTAGTATTTCTTTAAAATAAATTTGCTAGTAATATCATATGGATATGACTTACTCATGGGGGTGGTAGTGGCAGGGAAAACCAAACAGAGTGTTGGGGCAACGTTTAGCGAATTGTCTGCACCTACCCCTTGGCCGGGAGCTAATGCTCGGTTGCTTGGGCTAGGTGTGGGACTACCCATCGCCCCCCTTGTTCGTCTGGCGCAATTCAGTGCCGCCGAGTTTGAACGATTCACGCTCGAATGGGCATCTGATTACCTTGCCAAACAGCAGCATGTAAATGAAGTTCAGCAGCGTGGCGGAGCTGGAGATAAGGGGCGAGACATAGTCGTGTGGCTTGATCCAGCAAATGTTTCGCCTAGACGATGGTTCCTGTACCAATGCAAGCATTATGATGCCAACTTGGGGCTTTCAAAGGCCGGTGTCGAAATTGCAAAAGTCATTTTTTATACTTTTGTCGAGGACTACACTGTACCCGAAGCATACTACTTTGTGACGCACAAAGGTGTCACGTCACCGTTTCAAGACCTTCTTGACGATCCAGACAAGCTCAAGCATGCAATTCTTTCCGGGTGGACGACTTATGCTAAAGCGGTCACATCAAAGCACGACATCCCCCTGACAACAAAACTCCGGGACTACATCGATAAATTTGACTTCAGTATTTTTCGTGCAAAGCAGCCACATGATTTGCTTGAAGAACATAGCAAAACCTCGTTTCATCTCACGGTCTTTGGCGCTCCTCTTATTGAGCGCATTCCACCCGAGGCCCCACCATCCGCAGTCGATCCGATAGAGACCGTATATGTTGAGCAACTATACGCCGTCATCAGCCACGATATTGCGAGACCAGTTCAGACCCTCGCTGATTTTGAAACGAGTCTTAGTCACGTAAACCTTTTCGAACGTTCTCGGATTACGTTTTACTGTGCGGAAGGATTAAAGGAGCTTGCTAGGGATCAGATGGCAAATCAAGCATACTTTAATACCCTGCTGGGCGAATTTGATGATGGACTTTACTACACATACACGGATCACGAAGGAATACCATTGGTCCGTCTGAAAAGTACCGTGAAGGCGGCTCAAACACTGCAACTTGGTTCGCATCCGCTTGCTGCTCATGTCACGAGTAAAGACCGTGAAGGTATGTGTCATCAATTGGCCAACGAGAAGGTGATTGACTGGTGCAATCCATGACTAAAGCTCCCGAAACTGAGAGACACTTCAATGAAAGGCCCTTTAACTCCGCCTTGGAATATGGGTTTCGTGCGCTCTTCATATTACACGCAGCAGGTAGTCAGGCGATAGACCTTCAAAGAATGGTATCTTATGACTACCTCCTTGTGCACACCGGCGATGTCCATAGTGGGCCTGAAAGTCTTCACCCGGCTGTACCTCATCGAGGAGCAGAGCTGCTTGTAAAGCGTAGTTCAATTCAAGCAGGGCTTAATCTGATGCTCACAAGGGAATTGATAGAGGTTGTTTTTTCTCCCGAAGGGGTTCTGTATCGGGCTTCCGAGCTGACTGGGCGATTTTTGCAGCTTTTAGTGTCCCCTTATGCGAGAGAACTTGCAGAACGGGCCGAGTGGGTGACAACGAGGTTTGGTCACACATCAAACGACGAGCTTGCTTCTTTTATGGCTAAAAATGTGGGCCGATGGGGTGCTGAATTCGATCGCTTGACCGCAATAGACTTACTGGATTTGTAACAATGCTCCGGATAAATAAAATACTTTTACGCGGTAATGGTGTTAAAGATGCGTTCGTGGATTTCGATAGTGGTGCGAATATCCTTGCGGGAGAATCGGATACCGGTAAGAGCTTCCTGATTCGCTGCCTCGACTATATTCTTGGCGCGGAACAGCTTAAAAAACCTCTCAAAGTGGCAGCTGCTTATACACACCTTTTTGTAGAATTCGAAAATTCCAATAACGAGGTGCTCACACTAGAACGTGCGTTGGATGGTGGCAAACTACTAGCTCATTACGTCCCAACCCGCGACATCCGCGATAAGGGCGAGATAATTGCGCCTGTCCGTAAAGGCAAGAGTAAGGGACCGGACGTTACTTCCATATTTTTCCCCTTCGCAGGAATTAAAGAGGCCAAGTTACGCAAAAATGTTCTCGGAGAAACGCAGCGTCTCTCCGTGCGTACTCTTTCGCCCCTCTTTCTGGTCGACGAAGTCTCCATCATTGACGAACACTCTCCGATAACGGGTAGGCCCAGCTTTGACGATACGGCACGCAAACGCACGTTTTCGTATCTCCTCACCGGCAAAGACGATGATGGAATTGTGGCAGCGGAGAAAGGTGAAATAGTGAAGGCAAAGCTCCAGGCGAAGCTCGAAGTTGTGCAGGAGCTAATTCGGCCGCTTGAGGAACGTTTTGGAGCTGGGCCGAATAGCGTTCCGATAGCCCTCGGCTCTGACGATGATCTTGATGATGTGATCGCTAAATTGACTGAAGAGGTGGAAGCAGCAACAACTGCAATCTCCCGTTTGCACGAGGAAACACAAGTAACAACAGCTCTAGCTTTAAGGGCTGAATCCCAGTTACTGGGGGTAGCAGAAATCCAATCGAGATACAGCCTACTTGATGAGCGATACCATTCCGACCTGAAGCGGTTGGACTTTCTTGCAGAAGGATCTCATTACTTTGAGTCCCTTCAAGAAGTACCTTGCCCACTTTGCGGGCAACAGTTAACACTCCCCCATCATCATGGAGAAAGAACACAGACACTGATGAGCAGTGATGAAATTCGGCGTTCAGCAATAGCTGAAGCTGCAAAGATTCATGCGTACTTGGTGGACCTCCAAAAGGCAATGGTTAGTGTTGACCACAGAAAAAGTGAGCTGGAGAAAGAGAAGAACGTTGCTCAGGCCGCACTTAAGAATCTCCAGGAAAACCTCACTCGTAACTTAACGCCTCTGCTGGCGAGCACCGCAGAACACCTTGAAGAACTGTTCGAGCGCCGAGCCGAAAGGGATGCTGAACAAACGGATCTACAGAGGTGGATCGAACTACATAAACGCCAAAAAGATATCCAAAAATCGCTTGTCGATAGCAACCAGCCGAAGCCGGAATGGGGGGGGCTTTCTTCCCAGTCACTGTCGAGTCTTTGCACAGAAATAGAAGCAGTCTTGACTGAGTGGAAGTGGGGTTCAGCGCCTCGCGTTACATTCGATGAGAAGGAGTATGACATCGTTGTTGACGGACAACCCCGACAGTCACACGGCAAGGGTGTCCGCGCAATTCTCTATTCTGCCTTTATTATTGGTCTTCTGAGATACTGCGTTAACAATGGGCTACCGCATCCAGGACTGGTGGTTATCGACTCGCCGCTGACCAGTTACAAGAAGAAAGATGCGGCTACCGTATCAGGTTTAAACGAACCAGTCTCCGAAGGAGTTGAAGCCGGATTCTGGCATTCACTGACCCTGTTGCCGAAGCACTTACAAATTATTGTTATTGAAAATAAAGAACCACCAGCTTCAGTTGCCAAAGAAGTTCATTACGAATGGTTTGCGGGCGACTACGCCGGTGCTGAAGAACGCGCTGCACTGATTCCAGTGCCCAGCGGGCTCTCGGCAATCTCGTAGATGGGAGAGCAATATTGTTGAAATAAACCCTCTGATTGTTTGGCATACGACTGTGGGTAATGCCTCCAATCGGTTGAGCAATGCGTATGATGGCGGCTTTGGAGACTCAGTATTCCTCATAGCCACCATCATTGTTCATTGCACACTCTGCCAATCAGAGTATGTATACAGCCATAGTAGTAAGACTCCTCACCCTGTCGAACTACACGAGAAAGCGATTGGTGCCTTGAGCGAGCAATATCACTTCAGCTGATCGGGATGGATTACCGCACCACCTACTCTTGTAGTGCCCCTGCAGAACTAGAATTGAAAGAGTCCCCCCCTCCCCTCACTTGCTCGTTCCCTGCCCGTCTTCATAGCTCCCCCAATGAGACCCCATTACAAAGCTAGTCACCGTCCTTTTCCCGACATATTACCAACAGTAGTATGGATGCCTGTGACACTCAATTTCGGTACAAAGCAGCGGACTGGAAGTTGGGAATCAGGGGGGGGAGAGGCGGGGAGTCATGCCCAGCGTAAACAGAGCACTGCCATGTCGGTGGGGCCTTTATGAACGCCGAGCCCCAGAAAAAAAATACTTGAGTCAGACATGTCGACCACCTGTTGCTGTTATGGCTGTAACCTAATAGAGTTACTCTGGTATAAATAGCCCGTGTATTCGCAGGACGACTATCCTGCGACTGGAAATAATTATGCCTAGAGCTAAAGGAAAAATATGAATGCAAATCTACTTATTGACGAACTCTTAGAAATCAGAAATAAAAGAGAGTCTTTAGAAAAAGATAGAATTATAGGCCCTTGTAATTGCGAGGAACATAAAGAAATAAAGACAAGGGAGTTCGGAGGTGGAGTTCACTTTGTTTGTATGGAAATGGTATTCACCTGACAGGTGCCCACAAAAGGGAGTGGTCATACGGCTTCAAACCGGATAACAAAA